>NZ_JBYCCT010000034.1:0-399679 GCF_057473865.1 Coleofasciculus sp. H7-1 | reverse complement strand
TTGCTCATGAAAAGGCAACGTGTGAATGGATAGTTAAAACTTACTCCCAAAGAAATTGGGTGGAAGTATTCTACCGTGAAGCTCTCATGATGGTTAGGACTAAGAGAATATCAGACACGAAGTATCAGAAGCCTTCATCGACATTTGATATTAGTCTTCTGTGCCTATAGTTTTATCCTTTGGCAACAATTAACCGGAGGATTAAGACGATGTTGGGCTAATAAACCGTTGAATACATTTCCTGAAGCTTTGTCAGCTTTTAGAACAGCTATATCCTATCGGTTTGTCCGTTGGCTTCAGGAGAATACTGACGTATTTGCCTTACACCTAGCCCATTTAGGGCTTGTTTGGGCTTGAACAAAGTTCAAGTCCCGTTAACAGGGGTGATTATTTCCGTTTCCCGTGCCATTGGCGATGCGGCTTCTTTAATTGTTGTCGGAGCTGTGAGTTTTCTCACATTTAATCCTGGTTTGTTTCAGCGCTTTATGGCTCTGCCCATTCAAATTTATACCTATATCACTCGCCCTGAGCCTGGTTTTGCTAATGCAGCAGCAGCGTCAATCATTGTTTTACTGTTATTGATTTTGGTCTTAAATGGTACAGCAATATACCTCCGGCAACGCTTTTCTGCATTTAAATAAAGTCCTAAGTAAAGTTAGGATTTTTTAGAGTTAATTTAAAAAGATTGCTCAAATGCCTCGTAATTCCTTCGTGGCATAAACTCAAAACTCAACGTTAAAAGCTTTAATGTAATAAATACTGGAAAGTACACGATATGCGCTCCCCAAAAAAAGCTCAAAGCACGCAAACTAACCCGGTTCTTAACGCCCAAGGTGTTAAGGTTTACTACGGTGATTTTCTGGCGCTTCAGGAAGTCGATATGGAAATTCCTGAAAGAAAAATCATCGCTTTTATTGGCCCTTCAGGATGCGGCAAAAGTACCTTCTTGCGATGCTTCAACCGGATGAACGATTTAATACCTGGAGCCAGGGTAGAAGGCCAGATTAATTACCAGGGGAAAAACATTTATGATGGCAAGATTAATCCGGTTAAAATCCGGCGTCAAGTTGGGATGGTATTCCAGAGACCAAACCCTTTTCCAAAGTCAATTTACGAAAATATAGCCTTTGGCCCGCGTGCGAATGGTTATAAGGGAAATATGGCTGAACTGGTAGAGCAATCGCTGCGGCGAGCTGCGCTTTGGGATGAGGTGAAAGACAAGTTAAAAGAGAAGGGGACAGCTTTATCTGGAGGACAGCAGCAGCGGCTTTGCATTGCACGAGCGATCGCTATGAAGCCCGATGTTCTATTAATGGATGAACCCTGTTCGGCTCTCGACCCAATTTCAACTCAGCAGGTTGAAGAACTTTGTCGCGAGCTTAAAGAACAATACACCATGATTATGGTGACTCATAATATGCAGCAAGCTTCGCGAATATCAGATTTAACTGGCTTTTTCAATACAGAAACAGATGCAAGCGGCAAGCGCAGAGGAAAATTAGTCAAGTTCAGTCCTACCGAAGAAATTTTCAATCCTCCTCGTACTCAAGAAGCTAAGGCTTACATCAGCGGTAAGTTTGGTTGAGTTAGAACAGTAAAATTGCCCGTTATTGCAGCAAGTCTTAGTGAGGATCTTGATGAGCAAATGGCAACATTTTCCCAAGCAAGGGAGGCAGGCGATCGCGAACGTTCAGCATTATTTTGTTAATGCTTGGCAAGCTCTTGGACAGTGGTGCAAACGACCGATAAAAAGTTGGTCAAACGGTCATTCCATCAGGAATTTTTTGTCTCTATTTTTAATAGGAGCGAGCTTGAGCATGGCGATCGCTGCCTGTGGTAGCAACGCTAACTCAGCTTCTAAAGGTGGTGACGTAAAGCTATCCCTCGTCTCCTATTCGGTTACTCAAGCAGCTTACGAGAAGATCGTACCGAAATTTGTAGAAAATTGGCAAAAAGAACATAACCAAAACGTCACTATCGAGCAGAGTTATGGCGGATCTAGCTCCCAAGCTCGTGCTGTCATTGATGGCTCGCAAGAAGCAGATATCGTCCATCTCTCACTTGCCCTTGACACCCATAAAATTGAGGAAGCAGGTTTAATTCAACCAGGTTGGGAAAAAAAATCTCCCAGAGGTGGCATTGTTACCCGTTCCGTCGTCGCTATTGTTACCCGCCCTGGCAATCCGAAAGGCATCAACACTTGGGAAGACTTGACAAAAGATGGCCTGAGTATCATTACAGCTAACCCCAAACATCTGGTATTGCTATTTGGAATTTCCTGGCTTTGTGGGGTTCTGTGACGCAAAAAGGGGGTGATGAAGCTCAAGCGCAGGAGTTTGCAACCAAAGTCTATAAAAACGTCCCCGTGCTAACCAACAATGCGCGTCAGGCTAGCGATATATTTTTTAAGCAAGGTAAGGGAGATGTCTTACTCAACTACGAAGACGAGGTAATTTTGGCTCAGCAGAATGGTGAGAAACTACCTTCTGTGGTACCCGACGTTAACATTTCGATCGACAACCCTGTCGCTCTTGTAGACAAAAACGTTGATAAACACGGCACCAGACAAATTGCACAAGCATTTGTCGATTTTATTTACACGAAGGAAGCCCAACAAGAATTTGCGAAGTTAGGATATCGCCCCGTTAATCCTAGCGTGGTAGCAGAAGTAGCTCAGAATTATCCCCAACTCCAAACTCTCTTCACAATTCAAGATTTGGGGAGTTGGGATGATGTCCAGAAGAAATTCTTTGCTGAGGGGGCAATTTTTGACCAAATTCAGGTTGCTGGCAAGATATGAGCCTGCTGATTACAGAAGGGCGAGTCCAGCGGGTGCATCCCACTTTTCTAAAACGCCTGACGAGTAAACTCTAGGCTATACAGACTAAGGCTGCCTAGGCAGCCTCTTACTATTGCACATTAGCGTGGTTGGGCGCTCCTACAGATGATAAATTTTCAAAAATGGGATGCACTCGCTGGTGAGACTGATGGGACACTTCTCAAAAAGGCAGTACAGCCAAAAGCTGGTGAGGGATTCTTGGGGTCTGGACTTTTTGATTCCCTGATACATTTACGCGACACAATACGGAAAATTTCCGGACAATGCAGCGATAGCAACACCATCATCACTAACGGTGAAGGCGGTATCCCGCAAAGCTCTGAGCATAACGCCCAAAGCACCATTCATATCTCGTGGTAACGTATGACCGCAGGATGGGCATTTAAACACCTTAGAGCCACCTAGGGATTGATGAATATGACCACACTTGGTACAGGTCTTGGAGGTATAAGCCTCTGAACCTGTAATGACAATTGTGTTAGTCATTTCTGCTTTTTGAGCTAAAAACAGTTCAAAGCGGTAATGCGCCCAAGCCAGCATTGACCTAACCGTTTTTGACCGAATCTTTCTTCGAGCCTTGGCAACCATTTGGGAAGTCTCGAAGGTCGGAAGAAATATAACCCGATAATTGTCAGTTAGATAGCAAACAATCTGTTTGTGGGCTTCATCAATGAGGTGGCGAATTTTAATCCTCATCCGGTGAGCTGCTTGCCGCATTCTTCGTCGTTGTTTTCGACAAACCTTACTCATTCGACTGATTAAGTCGTCAAGATATTGGCACAATCGGGTAATTCTGCCGATATCCCCATAACCAAACTCAACAAAGCGATGACCATCAAATCCAGTCAAAAACGTTCTGACTCCCGGCTCTAGGGCAATAATGCCATCTTTCTCTTTCCTCTCCACTACCATTTCTTCTGGAACGATAGCGAACCATCTACATGAGGAGAATGTAAGCTGCGTAGCGGCTGAGCAGTTTTCTGGTAATGTCTCAGATGCAGTAAAACTAAGCCCTTTAGTTAACTTGGGATACCAGCAACCAGAACTAAAATTGCTATTATTGAACTTAATTGTTTGCTGAAGATTTCGGCAACTCCTGAACCTAGCATCAACACTGGCGCTGTATGCCCGATGAGCATCAAAGATGGCATTTTGTTTAATGTGACAAGGCGTTTCTTTTACCCACTCAGGTAAGTCAGACCGCATAATAATATTTCTTAACTTTAGCAAGCTTGTTCGCTTATTTGGCCGCTGATAAGCAATAGCTTGATTGAAACAGTATCTGCAAGCTGCTAACCATTTACGCCAAATTTTACCGAGTTCGACGCTTGGGTAAATCCGGATCTTCTTGCATCTGAGTCTTGTATTTGCGGAGTCCGTAAAGCCTTGAGCTGAAGCAATGAAGGATGGCGAGTATATCCTCAACCATTTCCTCGTGAGGAGAGAGACTTGATTCATTGAAAACCACGAGTTCACACCTGTTTTGTTCGCAGATCCATCGAAACAAGTCAAATCCGAATCGTGCCAGTCGGTCTTTGTGTGCGACCACAAGGCGCTTGATATCTCCTGACATGATTCGTCCCAGTACGGTAAGCATTTTCTTGCGCTTGAAGTTAAGACCTCCTCCAATCTCTGAGACGACTTCTCCACCTGGATATTTGTCGCGTAGGTATTCAACTTGTCGGTCGAGGTCTGGTTTTTGAGCGTGAGAACTGACTCTGGCGTAGAGAATGTCAATCCGGGTATCCACTCCAGATTTAGCTCTAGCTGTATAGCTTTCGACGTTGTATCGTCGTTGTTTTCCTTCCGTCCAGATGGCTTCGATTTTTCCCTCTTCGTGCCAACGTCGGAGCGTCCGTTCGTGAACCCCAAGAGTCTGGGTAGCTTCCCTTGGGGTGACGTATTTGACAATAGCGGTATCCTCAACTCTGGCATCATTATACCACTACGCCCGGATATGTCCGGTTAACCAAAGATTAAATTGCTACTCTCTCTACGGGAAGTCAGGGCGCGATCGCTACTTTTTTCCCTCGTCATCCCATTTAGCTGAGTTTGTTTACCCAGCCTGGAAAAGATTAATCAGAAATTCTGACCACAAATTATTTAATCTTGATCGGTAAACTGTAGATTAATTGCCTAAATTTTACAGCCTTTGGGAATTGGAAAAGAGCGCCTGTACATGGCAATCTTTCCTCTGCTCCTCAGTGCCTTGTAATCAATGCGTAGCTAGGCTCTCGTGAGTTATCTTCCGAGCGGAGTTCCCCATCGAACCAGCCAGCCTCGTACCTCGGATAGAAGTGTTGTTAGTTTTATGGTATTAAATGTACAGTAACTTGAGCGATGAACCGTAGATTAAAGGCATTCATTTAACCTAACTCGGTTGTTTATCAAGGGAACCCGCACTTTAGGAAAATTGGGAAACAGTCGCTATGAGTATTTTGATTCAAGACGTATCCAAACGATTTGGCTCCTTTCAAGCGGTTTCAGAGGTAAATTTAGATATTAAAAGTGGCTCTTTAGTAGCACTCTTGGGACCTTCTGGATCGGGGAAATCCACTTTATTGCGGCTGATTGCAGGCTTAGAGGCTCCAGACAGTGGCAGAATCAAAATCGCCGATCGGGATGTGACCCTGCAAAGTGTGCGATCGCGCGGCATCGGCTTTGTGTTTCAGCACTATGCGCTGTTTAAGCACATGACCGTTCGCCAAAATATTGCCTTTAGTCTAGAGTTACGCAAAGCGCCCAAAGTCAGGATTCGACACCGGGTAGAGGAACTTTTAGACTTGGTGCAGCTCAATGGCTTTGGCGATCGCTACCCATCTCAGCTTTCTGGCGGACAGCGGCAACGGGTGGCTTTGGCGAGAACCTTGGCTGTCGATCCCGAAGTCTTGCTGTTGGATGAGCCGTTTGGAGCTTTGGATGCCAAAGTGCGTAAAGAACTGCGAGCTTCCTTGCGACACTTACACGAACGGGTGAATGTCACCACCGTGTTTGTCACCCACGACCAAGAAGAAGCAATGGAACTTGCGGATCAAATTGTGGTGTTTAACAAAGGTCGGGTGGAACAGGTAGGGACTGCCGCAGAGATTTATGATCAACCAGCAACCCCGTTTGTGATGAGTTTCGTTGGTCCGGTGAATGTTCTACCGAGTACTGCTGGCATTTTTCGCTTATCAAATTTGGAGTCGCCAACTTCTGATGTATTTTTGCGTCCCCACGATGTCGCAATCCAGACTATGCCTGAAGAAAATGCTGCCCCAGCCAAGGTCAACCGCATTGTGCATCTAGGTTGGGAAGTTCAAGTTGAGTTGCGTTTTAAGGATGGTCAGGAAGTGATAGCCTATATTACGCGCGATCGCCTGAACCAGTTGCAGCTGAAACCACAGCAGCAAGTTTATGTAAAACCCCAACACGCCAAGACCTTCCCCGCATACTCATTAACTTGAGAAATTAGGTAGCAACAACGTTACTGCTGGGTGGAAAGAAGTTGCGAAGGCGGACGATGACGACGCCAACCATCAGAGCGATCGCGCACCCGCATCCACGCCAGATAGGTGCGCTCGTTTGCAAAGCGTGCGATCGCGCACCCGCGACAAATTCTGCCGCCCTTTACTCTCTGTATCGCTCACCACTCAGCCTCTGTACAACTGAAAGTGATGTAGTTTAATCGGATTAAATTTCGTAGTGCCAGAACGGCTGTTGCTCTTGCAGAACAATGAAGCGGTGAGGCAGGCGCTGAATAATTCCCCGCTTCTCAAATTCATTGAGCAGTCGCGTCACCGTGACTCTGGTGGCACCGATGAGTTCGGCAATTTCCTGATGCGTCAAGCGCAAATCGATCTGTTTTCCTTGCTCAATTTCACGACCAAACTTTTTCGCCAGCCAAGTCAACAGTCGCAGCAGTGAAGCATCCACCGATTTGCAATGCAGAATTTCGATTAATTCTTGAAATTGCTGAATATGCAGAATCATCGACTCGGTGGCTTCTTGACACTTGCTAACAGGGAGAATTTTTACCTCTACCAGGGTTAGGCATTCAATTTGATAAGGGTCAGCCTTGGATAGCACTCTGCCAACAATATCTCCTGGCCCCCATAAACCGAGCGTGATGGGTGTGCCGTCTTCGAGCCAGGTCAAGGTGCGAACTACCCCAGTCTCGATTTGCCAGAGAAAATTCTGCTCTAAGGGCAGTAGAGAGCGGCGAGAAAATGTACGTCGCTTCAGGTGAGCAGCGCTAGGTAATAAAAACGGGGAAGCAGTCATGGATAGTCATCCAATTTTAAAACAGCTACGAAAATTCAGAGCGATCGCAATTCTGCTTGCCGAACGCTGGTTGCGGGGATGCATTGAAGGGATTTCATCCAAATATACTATATTCCGCTAGGAGAACTGTAGATTGAGAAACTAAAATCGCCGCCTTCCCGAAATTGTGCGGCAATTGATAGCACTGTATGAGAACAAGAATTGCGTGACTCGCCGGAATTGCCCTATCGTCTGCGTGCAATTGACCTGGTGCAGCCAGAAGATGAAGACGCGATCGCGTCTTCTGTACGATGCGGCTGTAGGGGCAGGTTACGAGATAATCAGCTCATAGTAGAAAGCAAGGCTGCCGAAGGAAAGCGTTTAGATGTCCGAGCCATTACTCATCGTCGATGTGCAATCTGGTTTTATCAACGACTTCACGCATCATATTCCGGAGCGTGTTGTCCGCTTGCTCCAGCGCCACGAGTACGCGCCAATTCTGTTTACGCGCTTTATCAATGTGTCCGACGGGCCGTACTGTCGCTTTCTTAACTGGCACGGCTGCGACAGCGACGCAGAAACAAACCTTGTCTCGGAACTCGAACCCTTTGCCAAGCCAGAACTTGTGTTCTCAAAGTCGGGACTGTGCGGAATGCCAGACAAACTGGCGAACTACCTGCGCGAAAATTCGATTCAGCGGATCTCTGTCGTCGGTATCGATACCGATATGTGCGTGTTGAAGATGGCGATGGATCTGTTCGATATCGGCATTGAACCACTTGTACTGACTGACTGCTGCGCCAGCACAGCAGGTTTGCAAGCGCATTTGGCGGGACTGGCGGTACTCAGCCGCAATATTGGTGCCCAGCGGTTGCACGATGCGGGTCTTGGAGGAGGGATGCTAGCTGCGCCGTAGAAGCAGCAGATGATAAACGGTTCGGTTAGTAAAAAGATGCCAGAATTTTCCCTTCTGTAGAGACGCGAAATTTCGCGTCTCTACAATCTATGCAATTCAACGAATCATCTTATTTGTTTTTCTGGAGGGTTTTCGCTTGCTCCAGCGTGATTTCTTTGAGCGACTGATAGGAACTAGCATTTGAAGCACCTTCAATCGCTTTAACCGCCAGATCCTGAACCTGCTTGAGCGCAGAATCGAGTTGTTTCGAGAGGCTGAGAAGCCGCGCGTCCTGATTGCGAATTGTCTCCTCTAAAGACTGAATTCTCTGTTCGTGAAAACGCTTTTGCATTTCCACATCTTTAGCATACAAATCAGACTTAATTTTGGTTTGGTGATGGGCAATGCCTTTGCCTTCTTCCTTGGCTTTTTTGATAGCCGCTTCCAGTTCTTTGGGAAATACTTCTACCTTAGCTTTCGCCTCGTCATATTGTTTTTCTCGTTCAGCGATCGCTTTCTCCCGCTCATCCCACTGTTTCTCTTCTTCTTGCTGGAATTCTTCCAGTTGCTTATACAAACCTTTCTTGGTTTGATCGGACTCGTCTTGGTTGATTTTGCGTTGGAGTTCTAGATCGTACTTATACTCTTTAACATCCCGTTGTCGCGTTTTAGCTTGCGTTTCATTGCGCTCCTTAATGGAGCGTTTACGTTCTTCTTGCTCTTTGAACCAAGCGCTTTTTTGCTCTAGAGTTTCTTGTTCTAAATTTTCACGTCTTTGGCTAAGTTCCTCTTCAAAAGTTTTGGAACTTTCCTCATACTGTTGGATGAGCGTATCCAACATTCCTTCAGCGATTTCTAAATTATGCAGATATTCTAATTCTTTAACCTCTGTGGCGACAGAACCCCTGAGTTCTTGTAGCTTAGAAGCTTCTAATGTCAGTTTCTCTGACAACTCGCTGACAGCACCCCCAAATCCTAATTGCAGTTTCGCCAGACTTTCAATTACCCGATCCATTTTTTGTTGATCCGCAGTAGCCTGATTCATTGTTATCCTCGATTCCAATGGCTGTTTGTCTTTAATCGCCGGTGGGTTACTTTGATTCAGTTGTTTCACTTGCGAGTCTAGCGCTGCTTTCTCCTTACTTAATTCCTCATACGCCGCTAAGATTTCAGCCTTGGTGTTTTTGTCGTTGGGTTTTCTTGCCATTGATAATCTCCTATTTTTGAGAAACGCTATTTACTCTGGAGCCAGCTAGAAGCAAATTTCTAATTTCTCTTTTCGGTGCTTGTCAATTTAGCGGAGGAGTTTTCAAAGGCTCTCATGGCAATATCTTGTGCTTGCTTCAAAGCGGCTTGAAGTTGGGCAGTAATTTCTGCTATTTGTTCAGATTGTCTTTGAATTGTTTGCTCTAGGGATTGAATTTTAAATTCATTTGCCTGTTTAGTCGCTTCCCACTCTTTTTCATACAAATCAGATTGCACTTTAGCATCTTGGTGAACGTCTTTGATTGCCTCTTCTCTGGCTTTTTTAACGGCGTCCTCCAATTCTTTAGGAAATCCTGCGATTTTCTGTTGATGATCTGCAAATTCTGCTTGACGCTTTGTCAGACTGTTTTCTCGATCTGACCACTGTTTTTCTTTCTCTTTCTCAGATTCTTGCAATTCCCGTTCCAGGTTTCGCTTAATTTCTTCGTACTCATCTGTCTCCATTTTCCGAGTCCGTTCTAAATCGTATTGATACTCTTCAACTTCCCGCTGGCGTTCGGCAGTTAATAGAGCATTTTGTTCTTGGAGTGTTATTTCAAATTCTTCCTGCTCTTTTTGCCAAGATTTGCGGATGGTAGACTGTTGTTTTTCCAGTGCTTCCCGTTCGCTGGCTGTTTTTTGTTCAAGCCATTTTAGGTTTTCTTGGTGTTCTTGCGTCAAGATGTGCAACGCATCTGCTACTACTCTGATTTGCTGAAGTTCTTGCAAATGCTGCGTTTCAATGTCTAGCGCCCGTTTTAGTTCGTCTAACTTTGAAGTTTCACCAGTTAATTTTGCGGACACTCCAGAGACAATACCGCCAAACTCTAATTGCAGATCGGCTAGACCTTTGACAATACTATCAATGGTATAGGTGGAAGCAGCTTGAAGAATTTCTTTGTTTTTTTCTTTTTCTGCTTCTTGTTCCTTGGTCGCTATTTTTGAATCAATTTTTTTCTGGTCTGCAATCAGTTGTTTGAAGGCTTCCAGAATCTGTTCTTTGCTGTCTTTGGATGCCAATTTATTCATGCTTTTTCTCCATAACAAAGTTACTCCGTTGCAGGTAAATTTTCTACAGCCGAGTGTTGCCATCTGACCGGGAACGCCGTCCTCAAGTAGAACATTTGTTCTAGTGCAATATACTCAAGCGAATTAGGCAATGTCAAGGGAAAATAACGTAGAACTGGTGTATAAAAAGTTACTGCTTATAGATAAACCCATCCCAATACTTTTCGGATAAGACAAACCTAACCCCCTAATACCGAAACCACCTCTCCGACACCCAGAGGGGCTTTGAATATGGCTCCCCTTCCCACCGCTCCCTTGGAAGCAAGCTACATAGGGAAGGGGCGGGGGGTTAGGTCTGGGAGCAGGGAACGAGAAGCTGAAGCGAGGATGAGGCTAGTAACTAGCTTGGGTAAGGGTTTGGTGAATCTGGTCTAACACTTCTGCCATCGATAGGGCGGGTACGCGCAGAATTTTGGTAGCGATCGCGCTGAGGATTGCCTGCAACTCTGAGGTAGGTTCATCGACCCCATCCCATTGATGCTCCAGCACCAAAATCGGCGGTAGAAACGGCATCTGTCCCAAGGAAGCCAGCGCCTCCATCAAGGCTGGATTTAGCTCCATATCTGCCAGATCGATCAGCAACAAATCAACGTTTTGGTGTTGAAGTTGCCGCAACACTTCAGTCCAAGAGCGCGAAAGTATACTTCTAAACCCGGCTGTTTGCAGGTAGTGAACCAGAGGGGATGCCGTAGAGCCGCCCAACTGGGGTTTAGCGAACAATCGGGGGTCGAAGGCTTCGCTTGTCGGGTAGCGATCGCAATTTTCGGACAAATCCGTTAGCGATCGCGCATCTACAACTAAAATGCTGGGCTTACAACTCATCCCGACGGCAATCTGAATCACCTGCAATAAAGCTGCGGTACGATCGTTCCCATCCGCTGCCAAACAGGGAAAGACACAAAGACTGCTCACTTGATTTGCCGCCTCAGCGGTCGGGCGATCTAGGGTTACTAATGGTAGAGAAGCAAGGGTCGTTTGTGAGGCGAGCTGTTTGAGATAGGCAAGCGGATCTTCTAGATCCCCACCATCAAGGATGACGACATCCGGCTGCCAAACGCGAGCCAAAAGTTCTGCCTGTTCTAGATCGTCGGCTTCTAGAACCCGGTGATTTGGCGAGAGTCCCAAGGCGGTGGGCGAGAATTCCGCTTCGGCTTGCTCAACAGAAGTGATATGTAAAATCGTCAGGCTAACGTTGGTGCATTGCTTTGGCTTGGTTAAACAAGTCAGGCTGTGGCGTAAAGTTTCCGCCTGGACTGGCAGAGTTAAAAAGCCATCGGCTCGGTTGGAGGCGGCTTGCTCTTTTTCGGCGTTAGTGGCTGTCACGATAACTGGAATGTGGCAGGTTTGGTCGTCTGATTTGAGCAGAGTCAGAACGTCCCAGCCGGAAAGCAGGGGCAAGCACGGGTTGAGCAGTACGGCTTGTGGCTGGAATCGCCGTGCCTTTTCGAGGGCTTCTGTCCCGGAACGAGCGATCGCGGCTCGATAGCCTAAACTGGTGAGTTGCTGGGTTAAATGGTCGATGTACTGGGGTGCGGCTTCGACAATCAAAATCAACCGATTGCGGTTCAAAGATGAACGATGCGGAATGAAGGATGCATCCCGATTTTTTTGAGCCTTCATCCTGCCTCCTTCCTCCTGGCGAGGGGGGGGAATGGGAGGAAGTAGCAGGGTAAACTGGCTTCCCTGACCGGCTTTGGAGATAAAGGAAACATCCCCACCGTGCAGGCGAGCCAAACCTTGGGTTAAAACCAGTCCCAGTCCTGTGCCATCAAAGCGGCGGGTCATGGGATCTTCTAGTTGTTGGAATTTCTGAAAGATTAAATGTTGTTTGCTGTCTGGGATACCAATGCCAGTGTCCCAGACAATAAAGGCAATCCAGCCTTCCCACCGACTCACTTTCAGCCCAATTTCGCCGCCAGCTTCGGTAAATTTGAGGGCGTTGGAAAGCAGGTGCGCGAGCATCTGGCGCAGACGCAAATCGTCCGCCACGATAGTTTCTAATCCAGGTTCGATACTGAGCGTAAAGCGCAGTTCTTCTTTGGCGTTGCTGGCTGGTTCTTGCCCCGTCGCCGGTTCGTCTTTCAAGGTCTGGAGTTGTCTGGCTTGGGATAAGGCGCGATCGCACACTGTCAGAATATTCACGGGTTCTATCGTCAGTTCCATCTGCCCCGTCTCCATGCGGGTCAAATCTAAAATATCGTTGACCACCGTCATTAACTGACGCCCACTCTGATGAATCAGCTTTGCATAGCGTGCCTGACGCTCGTTCAGCTCTCCCAGTAACCGATCCTTTAGCAAGCTGGATAAACCCAGCACGGAAGTTAGGGGAGTCTTGAGTTCGTGGCTGATACAGGCTAAAAACTCATCCTTCATCCGGTTGAGTTGTACTAAATCCGCATTTTTAGCCGTCAGTTCCTTGGCAACCTGCTGCTGTTCGGTGACATCAGTCGCCATCACCAGCCATAAGTCAGTGCTGAGTGCTGAAGATTGCTTGTCAGGACTGAGTGAAGAGGAAGAAGAGGGAATATCAGAATTTCCTCGTAACTCCTGTACTGGCTCGCCAAACGCTCCTAGGAGTCCTAACTCAGTCCCGTTCTGCCGCAGGGGAATTTTGACGAACTGCCAAATGCGCTCGTTGCTCTTTTTCCAGGTTCTAGAGGGCTGGGTTGCTGACGAATTGCCCAGAGGGTTGTTTTGAGTAATGGCGGCTTCTGTCGCTGACATCACGCTGGCAGAATCGCCGCCAACAGAGGCTTCAGCTGCACCCGAATCGGGTCGGTTGTTTGGCTTTGAAGGCTCCCATCGCCGATGAGACTGAATTTCTTGGGCGCTAGAACTTCCGACGAATCTCTCGCTCCACGCAGCGGGCAAGGAATCTAATCTGGCAGGTGCCGCTTGCTGTACCAGGGTAGGGTCAAAATCCCCAATCTGCTGACGCCAAGTCAGGTTCTGGGCGATCGCTTGTCCAGAACTTGTTTGCAATCTTAAAGGCAATGGCAGTTGTTCCAGCAGTTGCACCAAGGGCATGACGGCTGCCCAAGAGGCTGTTGTTTGGTGTCCGCCGTACCGCCCCTCTTTTGCCCCCGTCGGCTTCCCCGAAGCGGGGAGTTGAGCCGTGTTTGTTGCTACTGACCACGGGAAGGGCGGTTTGCGTAGATGCCCGGATGCCCGGAGGGCGGCTTCTCGGAGCGAAGTTGCTTCCTGCAAGCCTACTGCCTCTTCTTTGAGTTCTTCACGGGCATACGCCTGGGAAGCCCTCTTCTGACTACTGCCCATGCCCCATTCCTCGCTGCCTTCGGCGGTTGCCATGAATTTCAAGATGCGATCGCTATCCAACAAACCCAAGAATTGATGAGTTGGATCGACCACCGCCCACTGTTGCCGTATTTGGGAATTGCAACGCAAATACAGCCGAAATTCATTCACAGAAAGCTCGCTTGGCAACGTTGCCAAGCTTTCAATGAGAGGGAAATCTAGGTGACACAGTGGTTGCTGTAAATCCAGCGTCAAAGGAGCAACCAAATAATTTTCTTGGCTGAACGAGTTTGTTACTAGAAGATGAGGCATGATTGCCCGCAGATTGATGACTCCCAGTGGATGTTGTTGTTCGCTGACCACCACCAGGCGATCGTAACTGCCAGAGCTAAAAATCTCCAGCACCCTCACCAATGCCGCTGTTTGTTCGCAAACGGGAACTGGCTCGATAAATTCCTTTAAACTGGGAGTGGATATGGACATGACCAACCTGGCTAGGGGAAAGTGCAACAAGAACGCACGCGCAGTACGTCGCCGCTCAAATTCATCGCTGAGGCTCAGTAGGTGCGGGTATCGCTTGGGGTTTTCCCTGCCTACAGCCTATATGTATTTAAAAAGGAGTTAACAAAATTGGAGAGCCTACAGCTAGTTTCAAAAAAGCAAAAACAAGCTACTGCTTAATTATGCATCGGTCGAGGGGGCTTATGGGAGCCTACTAATTACAATTAATAACAATTCGATTAATGCTTAAATTAATATTAAGTAGTTGATGAAGTCCGGTGAGAGATCCTCCTTCTGAGCGATGTCTCAAGACAAACAGTAATTTAATTTCTACAGTACTTAAAGTTTTGCATCCTCCGTTGTCTATTTGTACTTTTGTGCGTTCTGAGTCGCTGGCACAGTCCTTACGCGACCCATTGTGCAGCGAATCCCTGAAAGAAGCGATCGCCGTGGAACATCGCTATCTTCTGAACCAGATATTTTCCTTACCTGAGTTTTTTGACTGGGTTGAGCAGCACAAGCAGCAAATTGATTGTTTGATTTTACAAGAAGACTGGTCGTTGCGGTCACTCATCAACCGCTTGTACGAACAAGGCATACTGCTGCCAGTTGTAATTTTATCCGGGGTAACGGATGAAGCCAGTCAGAGATCAACCACCCTAGATGGGCAAGATCGCACCAGTACCGCCACGGATTCTACCCAAGTCTTGGGGAGTTATCTTTACCACCCTGGAGAAGTTTATGTACCCGTAACCCAAGCGGACAAGATTGTGCGGTTGATTGAACGGGCGATCGCTCAGTTTCTCACCCTTGCTCCCACCTGTCTCCTCCCAGATCGCTCCATCAGCATCGATGCCATCACCGAGTTGCATACTCAAAATTTTCTTATGCTACAGCAGCGACGGCTGACTGAAAAACTTAAGGAGCGATTAGGATACTTGGGTGTGTACTATAAGCGAAATCCGCAGTCTTTTTTCCGTTATCTATCCCGAACGGAAAAGCAAGAGCTTTTACAGCAACTCCGAGCAGAATACCGCAAAATTGTTCTCAGTTACTTTTCTAAAGAGAGTACACTGAATCAAACAATCGACCAATTTGTGACAACGGCTTTTTTTGCCGACATCTCTGTTTCTCAAATTGTCGAAATTCACATGGAATTAATGGATGATTTTTCTAAACAACTGCAAGTAGAGGGGCGAAGTGAAGAAGTCTTGCTGGACTATCGATTGACTTTAATTGATGTCATTGCTCACCTGTGCGAAATGTATCGCCGTTCTATTCCTAGAGAGTCATGATCCTAAGCTTTAAGCTCATCGCTTCAGGCAGATTTTGAAAAAAAACCTTAGACTTTAGACAATCCCTAATTCCCCCTCCAACACTTTCTCCCTAATGGCTAAGTTATGAGTGCGCTCAAGAAAATTTATGTTCTCAAGCTCTACGTTGCTGGAAATACTACCAATTCTGTACGAGCTTTGACAACACTCAAAAATATCCTTGAACACGAGTTTCAAGGCGTCTACGCTCTCAAAGTGATCGATGTTCTCAAAAATCCGCAACTGGCAGAGGAAGATAAAATTTTAGCCACACCGACCTTGGCGAAAGTATTACCGCTTCCTATCCGCAAAATCATCGGGGATCTTTCAGATCGGGAAAAGGTCTTGGTAGGGCTAGATATTCTCTACGAAGAACTCATTGAAGCCGAAGCGGATTTGTAAACTTTAATTCGGACTGGAGACTTTAGACTTTAAACTGTTATATGTTTCCTAGTCCGTTTCTGCAAGTAGAGCCAATTTTTTGCGACTGAAGCGATGAGTAAAACTAATCCGATTGAGCCACAAGCCGAATTGGCTCCAGTGGGAGTACAAAAAATCCGGACGATGATTGAAGGCTTCGATGATATTAGTCATGGAGGCTTACCCCTAGGGAGAACTACCTTATTCAGTGGCACTTCTGGAACTGGCAAGACATTATTTGCCGTTCAATTTCTTTACAATGGAATTGCCTATTTTGATGAACCTGGGGTATTTGTTACCTTTGAAGAATCTCCTACTGATATCATCAAAAATGCCTCCAGTTTTGGTTGGGATTTGCAACGCTTAATTGATGAAGGGAAGTTGTTTATTCTGGACGCTTCACCCGATCCAGAAGGACAGGAAGTGGTCGGTAACTTTGACCTTTCTGCCCTAATTGAGCGCATTCAGTACGCCATTCGTAAATACAAAGCCAAGCGGGTTTCTATCGATTCTGTCACCGCTGTTTTTCAGCAATATGATGCCCCTTCCGTCGTGCGGAGAGAGATTTTTCGCTTGGTAGCCCGCCTCAAACAAATTGGCGTCACTACGGTGATGACGACGGAACGTCTCGAAGAATATGGCCCGGTGGCGCGGTTCGGAGTAGAAGAGTTTGTTTCCGATAACGTGGCAATTGTCCGCAACGTTTTGGAAGGAGAACGCCGTCGCCGCACGATTGAAATTCTTAAACTTCGCGGCACCACTCACATGAAGGGGGAATACCCTTTCACCATGACCAATAATGGCATCAATATTTTCCCGCTAGGAGCGATGCGGCTCACCCAGCGTTCTTCCAATGTCCGGGTGTCTTCGGGTATCAAAACCCTCGACGAAATGTGTGGTGGTGGATTTTTTAAAGATTCTATCATTCTGGCAACGGGTGCCACGGGTACCGGCAAAACGCTTTTAGTCAGCAAATTTTTGCAAGTTGCCTGTACGAACAACGAACGTGCCATTTTGTTTGCCTACGAAGAATCTCGTGCCCAGCTGTCTCGCAACGCCTACTCTTGGGGCATTGATTTTGAGGAGATGGAACAAAAAGGATTGCTGAGAATCCTTTGCACCTATCCAGAGTCGGCTGGTTTGGAAGATCACTTGCAGATGATTAAGTCAGAAATTGCTGAATTCAAGCCGTCTCGCATTGCCATTGATTCGCTTTCGGCATTAGCACGAGGCGTCAGCAACAACGCCTTCCGGCAGTTTGTGATTGGTGTGACGGGTTATGCCAAGCAAGAGGAAATCACTGGCTTTTGTACCAATACCACAGACCACTTCATGGGTTCCCACTCGATTACAGATTCCCATATTTCCACCATTACAGACACGATTTTGATGCTGCAATATGTGGAAATTCGCGGTGAAATGTCCCGCGCTATCAATGTCTTTAAAATGCGGGGTTCGTGGCATGAAAAAGGCATCCGCGAGTACACGATTAGTGACGAGGGAGCTGAAATTAAGGATTCGTTCCGGAATTACGAACGAATTATCAGTGGTTCCCCTACTCGGATTGCGGTTGACGAAAAGAGCGAACTCTCCCGAATTGTCAGAGGGATGAGGGAAAACAGCGACGATAGAGAAAGCTAATACTTCCAGTTTGAGCATCTGGGATCTGGAAAGGCTCTATCTTTAGGCTTATATCCGAAGAAATACGCATATAAGCAATCCTATTTAAGTTGTGCGCGAGTATTCGCCTTAGTGTAGAGACGCGATTAATCGCGTCTCTACAGGGGTTCGCAAATCATTGAGGATTGCTATATAAGCATTTTCTTACCCACAATTGGAGTGCGGTCATTTTTCCTAATGTTTTAAACGGTTAAATCGTCTGGAAGCCTTGATTTTATTGAGAATTTCAGGCTTCTTTACACAAACTTTATAATTCTGCGGTCAGTTCGCTACTTATTTAAAGCTTAAATAAAGATAAGCTCTAACCCGTAGCAATATTTTTGAAGGAAAGATTAAATATAAGGAACGCCTATCCGCATATTTACGGAGTTACCCGATCTTTAAGGCTGGGGGACTGAAGAATACAAAGTAGTCGCTTTCATCTGACCACAGCCGAGGGGAGGAGATTGAGTCAAATGCTGACCTTAAAAAAAGCTCAACTTCAGTTAAACAATTTTCAACTGCTCAATGAGATATTTTTCCCCAAAAACTATGAAGCTGATTCCAGATTGAATCTTAAGCAAATCTGGGAGAAAGCTGCACTGCAATGGGAACAAACCGCCGCTTCTATAGAAACTCCTAGAGAAATTTGGGAGAATATTCCGACAGGCAAACATTTTGATTCTATTTTGGATCTGGGTTGTGGATATGGCAGACATGCTGCTTATCTTTCAAAACAAAAAAAAATTACCTGCAATCAGTATTACGGAATAGATATTTCCGAAAATCTGCTGCGTCGGATGCTGACATTTAATAAGGCATACAATTTATTCTCTTCAACGGATTTTTCTTTGATTTGTATGCCAATGGGTCAGTTGCCCTTTGAGGACAATTCAATAGAATTTGTAATCTCAAGTAGTGTTTTTCTTCACCTGGAAAAACAACAACTTAGAAAGAACCTGGGAGAAATTGCTCGTGTCATCAAGCCAGGGGGAGTTTTTATTTTTGAGGATTTATTTTACAACCGATACTGTCCGGCAAATATCCTGGATAACGTTTTGAGGAAAGTGAGGAAATCTGGACTCAATTTAGCCGATTTAAAGCAATACTCCTGGCGGGAAATCAACTGGCTGCTGAAAAATTCCCAACTATCGCAAAAATGCCCCCAATATACGATAAAACCCCATAAACCTGCCTTGCTGCCAGAACAACTGAGGGGAGTTGGGATTCCTGCTACGCCAGATATCGATCGGGAAAGGAATCCTCCCAAGTTTTTGAAAGGACTTTTGGCGAGTGGTTATCGCGTTTACTCTAAAGGTTAAAGGTAAAGGCTAGATGAGAGACGCGATCGCGCCTCTCCATTTTAGGGCTTTAAACGAGCATGGAGGGATTCGAACCCCCGACCCTCAGAACCGGAATCTGATGCTCTATCCACTGAGCTACATGCCCTAATAACTTGAATAGTATAACATTTTTCGGTATTTAGCAATTCGGACATTCCGGATGTTGTTACTTTACGGTAAATTGGTCAGCGATTGGGCGATGCCTATCAAAGAGAATGATTAGGCTTGCACCTGACGCCAGAAGCGTTCATTTTGATTGCCCCCTAGTCTACATCAGCCCTTTTTTTGTTGCTGAATTGGAATCTCTATCATAAACTCTACGCCCTGTAAAGGTGATGAAACACAGCGAATCTGTCCGCCGTGACGCTCCACCACAATAGAGTAGCTAATAGACAATCCCAAACCAGTGCCAGCCCCCACCGGCTTCGTCGTAAAGAAGGGGTCAAATATCTTCTTTTGCACTTCTTCGGTCATGCTAGGCCCATTATTACCAATCCGGATTGCGACCCGACCCTCCTCTACAATGGAGGTGCGAACCCAAATCGTAGGTGATTGTTCATCGTTCATTGTTGATTGTTCATTGCCATTAGTCGTGAACGATGAACCATGAACCTCTTCTAAGGCATCAATTGCATTACTGAGAATATTCATAAATACCTGATTCAACTGACCTGCGTAACAGGTCACTTTAGGCAGGCGAGCGAATTCTTTAATCACCTCAATCCCCAATCGGTTTTTCTGGGGTTTGAGTCGATGCTGCAAAATTAACAAGGTGGATTCAATGCCTGAATGAATATCTACTGGCTTCATTGCTGCTTCATCCAAGCGCGAGAAGTTTCTCAATGACAGCACAATAGATTGGATGCGTTCTGCCCCTACCTGCATAGAAGATAAGATTTTTGGGAAGTCTTCTTTCAAATATTCCAATTCAATTGTCTCAATCTCTCGCTGAATTTCTGGAACTGGATTGGGGTAAAACTGCTCATACATCTGTATAAGATTGAGCAAGTCTCGCGCATATTCATTTGTAGGGGCAAGATTGCCGTAAATAAAATTGACTGGGTTGTTAATTTCATGGGCTACTCCCGCCACCAGTTGCCCAATACTAGACATTTTTTCCGCCTGAATCAGCTGGGCTTGGGTGCGTCGCAATGCGCTTAAAGTGAGTTCTAGCTGTTGCGCTTTCTCCCGTTCTCGCGCTTCTGCTTGCCGCAGCGCCTCCAGATTAGATAGCTGAAGATGAAGGTTGATCCGAGCCAAAAGTTCATTCTTCGAGATTGGTTTAATTAGATAATCGTTGGCACCAGACTTAAATCCTTCTACCAGGTCTGATACTTGATTTTTGGCAGTTAACATCAAGATGGGCAGTTCGTTAAGCAAATACTGTTCGCGGATTTTCTGGCAAACTTCATAGCCGGTCATGCGCGGCATCATCAAATCCAATAAAATGATGTCAGGTCTTAGCCCCTGCGCGATCGCTGCCAATGCTTCCATGCCATTGAAGGCTTGGGTTAAGGAATAGTTTTGCCCCGATAGATAGTTAACCAGCACCTGCACGTTAACTGGCTCATCATCCACTATCAAAATATTGATGTCGCCACTTTGGGTTACAAGTTGCTGTTTAGCAGGTTGCAAATTAGTAGGTTGCAAGTTGCCAAGTTGAGGCTGCAATTCTTCAACCTTCAATTCTTCTTCAATCTTCAACTCTTTTGAGAACGGCAGGGTAAACGTAAATCGCGAACCAACACCCATTTTGGATTCTACGCGAATTTCTCCATTGTGCAATTCTACTAGCTTTTTGGTGATAGCAAGACCAAGACCAGTCCCCCCATAAATTCTTGCTGTTGAGCCATCAGCTTGTTCAAAAGATTCAAAGATTTTGCCAAATTTCTCTGGGGGGATACCAATTCCCGTATCGGCAACGGTAATCGCTAGATAAGGTACATACGCAGGGTCAAAGAAATCTTTCTTTTCTCCCTCCTCGACCACAGATGCCGACACTTCTACTACACCAGAATCTGTAAATTTAATGGCATTGCCGACCAGGTTGTAGAGAATTTGTTGCACCCGATCTTCATCAACATTAACAGCTGGTGTATTTGGAGAAATTTTATTTATCAGATGTAAAGATTTTTTACCAATTAGAGGTTGGCTAAGAGTCAGCACCACATTGGTAATTTCTCTCATTCCCACGGACTTGATTTTAAGCGCTAGATTTCCATGTTTCAGTTTAGAAAAATCAAGAATGTCGTTGATCAAATTGGATAGTCGGTGAGCGCTCGATACTACCATCGATAGATTAAAAATCGTCTTTTCAGGCAAATGTCCCGTTACACCATCAATAAGAGATTCGGCGATGCCAATGATGCCATTAAGCGGGGTGCGGAGTTCGTGAGAGGTATTTGCCAGAAACTCGTCTTTTAACTCCTCCATCCGTTTGCGTTCGGTAATGTCTTGGAACCCGCTAAGCATTGCTTGCTCGCCGTTGAACGCAATTGGCTGAATGGATAAATTGATCCACAATGGCGTTCCGTCTACCTTTTTTATCTGAAATTCGTAGTTGCGAACGTACCCATTTTTAGCTAGTACCTTCAGAAACCCTTTTCGAGCATCAGAATCGTAATGGAACTCTTGTGCCTGACGACCTATCAATTCCTGAGTGGGTAGACCCAAAGTTGAGCTACACGCCATGTTTGCATACAGAATCTTGCTATCAGATACACGACTAATCAGTAGAGGAATCGGAGTAGTTTCGGCAATCAATCGAAATCGCTCTTCGCTTTCGCGTAAGCGATCTTCTGCCTGCTTGCGCTCGTCAATTTCTTGCTTGAGGTCAGCATTTAATGCTGTCATCTCATCATAGAGTTTGGCATTTTCTAGAGAGATAGCAATTTGAGATGACAGCATTTCTAAAACTTTCAGCCGATCTGGTGTAAAAGCATTAGTGGTCAGATTGTTTTCGAGATAAAGCAGACCAATCAGATGCGTTTGCTTAATAATCGGAAGACATAAGATAGATTTAGGATGATGTTGTAAAACGTAAGGATCTGATTTAAATAAGCCTTGGTTAGTGGCATCGTTTAAAACCAAATTTTTCTTCGTTCTTTTCACATAATTGACAATAGCAGGGGAAACCTTTTGACTGGATTCCACGGGAATAAATTGGAGAACTGTTACCTCAGCCCGATCGACTTCTCCCTCAGCAGCGATCGCTAAGTTGCCCGATTCTTCCAAAATGAGAAAGCCTTTCTGCGCTCCAGCATTCTCAATCACAATTTTCATTAATTTTTCTAGCAACTTGTCTAAAACGATTTCACTGGCTAAGGTTTGGCTGGCTTTCACGACTGTCGTTACATCCAACAATCCCGAATCGCTGCCAGTACTAGAGGAAATCATGTTGCTCGGACACCCAGTTTTGCCGGTTGCAGATACCCCGGAAAAGAACTGCGGATATTTTTCTTCCACATCATTAACTTTAGCGATCGCGCCCCATTTAAGATAGCCATAGTGAGCTTCCATAATATGGGCTTTTGCCAGCACGGTGTATCCTTTAGCGAGAAAAAACTTTGCCGCTAGTTCATTGGCTATCGCTTCGTTCTGGATATAATCGTTTTCTCTAGCTGAGTTAATTGACTTTTCATATAAATCCAGAGCCTCCCCATCTTTGCCGGTAATCCGCGCTATTTCAGCAGACATTAGTAAATATTTGTGTAAAAAGTTGTCTGGGCAAGCTTCAGACCACTTCCTCATCTTTTCTAGATTTATCAATAGATTTTCCATTGCCTGCTCTTTGTCTGCTTCCAGCAAAGTAGGATAAAGAGCTGCTTGGATTAAAGTAGAATAAAAATAATGTTCCGGTATCATGATAGTAGCAAAGGGAATCGAGATTAGTGTTTCCCCTTGTGCGATCGCTTTCATCGCATCAGCATATTTTTCGTATAAATAAAGTAGCTGAGCCTTCAAAATACAATAAGTAACATAAAGAGCTGGGACTTTTTTTAATTCATCCCAATGCTCTTCTTCTTTAAAATTATCATCATTGAAACTGGTTTTTTCTTCTGTTTCTCCTTTTAGACTTAAAGCAAACTTCTGTATGACTAAAAAAATATCGACAAAAGAGCGTATTTTCTTCTTTGATGAAAATTCTAAATATTTTTGAACTTCTTGATAAACTTCATCCAAATTATCTCCCTTAAATACTAATTTAACAGCTCGGTAGTAAGCTGAATAAGTAGCCCATTGAAAATCACCAATTTCAATTCCGTCCTGAAAACCATTTTTTAGATATCCCTCGCAATCTGTCCTCAAATGATTTTTCCAGTGACTAATGTACGAACCGAAAATCATGTTAAGTTTACATTTAAAGGTTATATTATTAAATTTTTCATTAACTTTTAAGCCTAATTCACCAAATTGATAAGCTGCTTCAAATTCATCTCTTCCTGCCAGAGTCCATCCATAAGACATATAGGCAAAAGAAGTGACATTTGAATTGCCAGATTTTAAGGAAATATTAACCATTTTTAACATTATTGAATCAAATATATGCTTGCCGATAAATCGGGCAGGTGGAGTCATATTTATAAGAATCTTTGTAGCAGCTACTTTCTCCAGATCGGTCATATCTGGCGCATCAATTAAATCTTTAACCTCTCTCCCTGCCAGATTAACTTTAACGTTTTGAGTTTCAGCTTTTATTAGTTTTTTTAGTTCCTCTTCACCATCGGGAAGGTCGATCCCAAATAATCTCAATCCTGCTTTACCGATTTCAATAGCTTCTTTAGTTTTCATCAAGTTGGTCGTATATATAATGATTTTCATGATATATACGCTTGCCTTTTCCAAGTTTGATGCAGCTTTATTTAAAATAATGTCAAAGAATCTTTCGCATTCATCAATATTTCCGTTCAGATATTCGCATTCTGCGCGTTCTTTATAAAGAGATAATGTTAACAGATACTGGAATTCCCAGTCATTATCTGAAAGCAGTTCCATTCCGGCAGTTATATATTTTAATGCAGGTTCAAAAGCTGTGGATAGCTTGGCTTTTTTACCAGCGGTTAGATTTAAATTTGCTAGTTCATATCTTTCATTTTGGTTAGTTATGATGTCCTTGCCGCAATTAAGCTGATTAACTACATCAAAAATTTTTTCTTCTAGTTCTTGTCGAGCTGTATTTCTAAGTAATAGCTGACCTACTTTGAGATGAACCTGTTGTTTATCAGTTTCTGGGATTAAGGAATAAACTGCCTGCTGTACGCGGTCATGTAGAAATTTGTAAGAAACTGCTAAATCATCATTGAGAGAAGTATTTAAATTATCTTCTAAATAAGATTGAACGTATTTATATGCATTACCAATTGGTATAATTAGTCCTTCCTTAAGGGCTTCCCGAAGTTCAACAGATGTTTGTACCTGAGACTTTTCATTAACAATCGATAAAACTCTTAAATTGAATTCGTTGCCAATACAAGCTGCGAGTTTTAGAGCTTTCTGAGTAGGATGGGAAAGTTTTTTAATTTTTATTACCATTAATTCAACTACATTATCCGTGATCTGCATTCCTCGAATTTGTTCAAGCTCCCACTGCCAACATCCCTGGTTTAAGTCAAAATTAAACAAGTTCTCTTCGTAAAGAGATTTTAAAAACTGAGTTAAAAAGAAGGGATTGCCATTCGTTTTATTAAAAACTAACTCTGCTAACGAATTTAATTTTTCTGGTTCAGATTTAAGCGTATCGGCAATCAGTGAATTTACATTTCTAAGAACTAAAGAGTGCAGAGATATATTATTCACCGCAATATCGCTCTTTTTAATTTCATCCAAGGTCAGCATCAAAGGATGAGTTGCACTCACTTCATTATTTCGGTAAGCCCCAATCATGAGTAAGTATTTACTATCCGGATCGGTCATTAACAGATAAATTAATTTTAATGAGGCTGAATCTGCCCATTGTAAGTCATCCAGAAATAAGACTAGGGGATGGTCTTTTGTAGTAAAAACACTGAGGAACTTTTGAAAAACTAAATTCAATCGATTTTGGGCTTCTGCTGGAGCAAGTTCTGGAACTGGCGGCTGTTTGCCGATAATCAGTTCCACTTCAGGAATTACATCAATAATGACTTGACCGTTGCAACCAAGAGATTCTAATACTTGTGCTTTCCAAAGCTCTATTTTTTCTTCACTTTCTGTTAAAAGTTGCCGAACTAATTCTTGAAAAGCTTGAATTAGGGAAGCATAGGGAATATTTCGTTTAAATTGGTCAAATTTGCCAGAAATAAAATAACCCCTTTGCCGCACAATTGGTTTATGAATTTCATTTACTAAAGCTGATTTACCAATTCCAGAAAAGCCAGAAACCAGCATCATTTCAGTCGAGCCAAAGCTGGCTCTTTCAAAAGCTGCCATTAGAGAAGCAATTTCGGAGTCTCGACCATAAAGTTTTTGTGGGATTTGAAATTTATCGGAGATATCGTGTCTACCTAGTGGGAAGTTGTTAATCTTTCCAGTACTTTCTAGATGAGTTAGACAAATATCCAGGTCAGCCTTGAGTCCAAAAGCGCTTTGATAGCGGTCTTCAGCGTTTTTAGATAATAACTTCATCACGATGTCAGACACCGCTGGCGGAATGTTTGGATTCAGATGCTGGGGTGGAATTGGAAGGCTGGCAATATGACAGTGAACTAACTCCATCGGATCGTTGGATTGAAAAGGCACCCTTCCAGTTAGCATTTCGTAAAAGGTGATGCCTAAGGAATAAAAGTCGGTACGATAATCAATTGAGCGATTCATCCTCCCCGTTTGCTCTGGTGATATGTAGGCAAGAGTGCCTTCTAGCAAATTGGGATTGCCAATCATCTGGTTTTCTCTGGACAGACGCGAGGCAATGCTAAAATCGGTAATTTTTACCAATCCTGTATCAGGATTAATAATGATATTTTGAGGCTTAATATCCTTGTGAATAATGTTGTTTTGATGTAACTGACTAATTGTTTCTGAAACATGAATAATTATTTGGATTGTTTTCTTTAAGCTAATTTGATTTTTTGAAAGAAAATTTTGTAGCGAATCTCCTCCAAAATCTTCCAAAATCAAAAACCAATATTGATTATATTTTTCCAGCTCTAAAGGTTTAACGATTCCTGAGATAGGTAAATCGTAAGCAATTTCATATTGATGTTTAAGCTTAGCAATTTCGGTGAGAGCTGGATACTCTTGCCGAAGACTCTTAACAATAACAGGTTGCTCGTTATGATGGCGATACCCTCGATAAACAACTGTTTTTGTTCCTTCGTAAATTTTTGATAGGATTGTATAATCTGGAATATTTAGCATAATTTGGTTTGTGTTTCAACTGGCAACTAGAGTCAATTACAGTGTTTTACTGGGCAGGAATGTGCAGGGGGATTTATACAGTAATCGTTCGCCAAAGTGCGTGGTTGATAACCAGGCTACAAATGTTGCTATTAGCCTGCGGTTGGTATAAGTTTAGTCACAGAAGTAATGGCGCAGACTAAATTTAAACGGGGAATCAGTGTAAGGACTTGCGTATTTAAATGTTCAGTCTGCTGGCAACACAGCGTCAGAATCGCCGATTCTGACGCTGTGTTGCCTGAAAAACAATCCAGCTTTGCTGTTTTCTGGGCATAGTGGTCTACCAATGCGGTGAGGATTCTGATTGTGCAGATTGACTGTGGCATCACAACCGTCAATCTGCACTAGAAAAAAGCAATATTAAAACTCTTAATATAACCAATCTTTACGGGTAAGCGGCAAATTCCAAGCTTTATCTGCTCGTCGCTGCAATAGGACTTGATAAATCCCCATGTGGTTCCGTTCAAAGGCAAGAGCGAAACCAATGAGATAGAGCCGCCATAATCGTACTTTACGTTCGCTGCTGAGGGCGATCGCTTGCTCCATCGCTGCATCCAGATTAGCCGCCCAACAGCGCATTGTTTTGGCGTAGTGCATCCGCCAAGCATCAACATCGACAATTTCCCATCCCGTCTCTTCGGCGGCTGCTAAAGAACCGGACAGCCTGGACAGCTCTCCATCCGGGAAGATATAACGTTGAACAAAGCGCTCGTTGAGGCTGGAACCGTCCCATTTTTCTGAGGCGGTGATGCCGTGATTGAGAAACAAACCTCCAGGCTTCAGGGCAGATAAGGCACTCTGAAAATAAATCGGGTAGTTTTTAATTCCGACGTGTTCAACCATCCCAACCGAAACAATTTTGTCATAGGTTGGCGTTTGGGGTAAGTTGCGATAGTCGAGAAGCTCGACTTTTAGCTGTGTGTCCAAACCTTCTTTCTCGATCGCTTGTTGGTTAAAAGCCAGCTGCTCTTTACTCAAAGTAATGCCATATCCCTTCACTCCGTAATGAGTTACAGCCCAGCGTAGCAAAGCTCCCCAGCCACAGCCAATATCTAATAAATATTCACCTGGTTTTAATTGGAGTTTACGGCAGATCAAATCGAGCTTTGCCTGCTGAGCTTCTGGGAGGCTCATCTGGGGATGTTCAAAATAGGCACAAGAATAGACGAGTAAAGGATCGAGCCAAAGACGGTAAAAATCATTGCCGACATCATAGTGATATTGAACAACTGCCGAGTCGCGATCGCGGCTATGAGTGATTAATTTCTGCCAAGATGATTTCTCTTGCAGCGATAAAGGCAATTGGGGTAAACTCAGCGCTTCCATCCAAGCTTTTATGGCTTTGCTGCGATCGCTCTGGGAAAAGGAAAGCGTTTCTAAGAGCATCAGATCGTCGATGTTGCCTGTAAAATCCAAAAAGCCCTGAAGATAAGCTTCTACTAGAACCAAAGGATCTTGGCTCAGAATTAGAGTCCGGATGACTCCGGGATGATGAATCTGCAAAGTGAGTTGAGGAAGCGAGTCATCAACTGTGCCATTGTTCAGTATCTTGTCTGTCCCCCAGCAATCAATGCAGAATTTCAGAGGCAGTAGAGAAAACATTTCACTCAAGATATCTCGGATGCTGGTAGGAACAGAAGAGTACAACATGGTTGATGAAAGCGTGTTAGTGGTTATGTATCAGTAGCAATTTGGGATTTTGGATTCGCTATCCAACTGTGAGGCGACCTTAGCCTAACGATGTATAGCAACAACGCCGAAATGGTACTGAGGATCAGTTATCAACTCAGCACCATTTAATATCTACAGACGAATAACCACTAATCACTAACACCGCGTGCAAATTTTTCCACACCTGTCAATCGCAGGCGAGACTACTGCGCTCTTCGCAGATTCGCAAAATTTTACTTACATAAACACGGCGGTAGAAAATAAACCTAATTTGTGGAGGCAGGTAATCTCCCTAAACTTAGGGGCATGGCAATGCCGTGTCTTTCGGATGTCAGGGTGTAACCCCTCCTAACAACGCCTGACAACTAAAAAATGTTGTCAGGCGTTTTTACCAAAATGAGATGCTTTCAGTGGCTAATGGGTCAAATTTACCAACTATCCAACTGAAGAAGTGATGCTTTTGAGTTCGATTTCGCTTGAGGATGGAACTTTGACATTCCAGACAAGCCCTAGACGATTGAGGGCGACGATACCCAGCCAACCCAAATCAAGTTGCCACCATCTGAGTCCAAACTTTGCCGAGTGCTGGAAGGCATGGTGGTTATTGTGCCATCCTTCACCGAGGGTCATAATGGCGACGAAAAGGTTGTTCTTACTTTGATCGTCTGTGGGAAATTGGCGTTTTCCCAAAAGGTGGCAGACTGAGTTGACGCTGAAAGTAAATTGATGCAAGAGGAAAATCCGGATACCTCCTCCCCAGATTAAGCCTCTCAATGCTCCCGACCACGACCCGGTTAAGACTCCACCCAGAAGCGTCGGGATTAACAGAGAAAGTAGCACCCAGAGGATGTAGAGTTGGTCGATTTTTTGGACAACATTGTCACGATTGAGATCCGAGACATAGGGGTATGGAGGCGTCCAATCGACGTTCAGCAGCCAGCCAGTATGGGCGTGCCAAAAGCCTTGAACCACCGACAAAAACCCTTCTCCGTGAAGATTTGGTGAGTGGAAGTCTTGTTGGGTATCTGAGTAGAGGTGATGACAGCGATGGTGACTCACCCAGCTAATGACTGGACCTTGACCTGCCATGCAGCCAGCGATCGCTAAAAAGGCACGCACAAATGCCCCTGCCTGAAAGGCACGATGGGTGAAAAACCTGTGATACCCCACAGTGATGCCAAAGAAAGTCAGGGCGTACATTCCTACCAGTAGACTCAGATCCAGCGGCTGGACCCCACGTTCCCAGAAGATGATAGCCAGGGTCGCAGCGATAAATCCCAACAGAGGCAGGGCGACGACGATGACATTCAGCGTTTTCTGAAAATTGCTGATTTTAGAAGGATTGGAGAAAGAGATTGACACTTGCTTGGTTGAAATAGAATACTCGCTCAATAAAACTAAGAATATCTGATTGTTTGCCGTTAAATTCCTGGAAAATTGTCCAGTTTAGAGCTGATGGAAGTCCGCTTTCAGTGCGCTAAAGGAAACTGATGGGGTCTACGGGTGTGCCATTTTTACGAACTTCAAAGTGGAGATGGGGGCCAGTCGAAAAGCCGGTAGAACCAACCGCCGCGATCGCATCTGCTCGGCTTACGGATTGTCCTTCCGAAACATAGAGTTCGCTGGTGTGACCGTATAAGGTGGTGATGCCGTTGCCGTGGTCGATGATTACCGCCTTCCCGTAACCTCCATACCATCCGGCAAAAATTACCTCTCCGCTGTTGGCGGCGCGGATAGTGCTGCCATAACTTGCCCCAAAGTCAAGACCGGAATGGAAACGGCGGTAGCCCAGAATTGGGTGGACTCGCCAACCAAAGTTGCTAGTAATTCCCGCATCGCTAGGGTAGCTGAAGATACCCGTGCCGCGAAGAATCTCGCTACCGCGAAGAATGGCTTTGCTAGCTGCCGCCTCTCTTTCTCTTTTTGCCTTCGCTTGGGCAACTCGTTTTTGGATGAGAGTGCTAATCCCTTCGGAATCAATCGCCAAAACGTTCTCAGCTGCTTCTAAGGCTTGCCGGTTGGTATTCAGGCGTTGAATGAGCTGCTGCTGCGCCTGTGTCTGAGCTTCAAATTCGGCTTTTTGTGCGAGCAATTGTTGGGTAATCAGGGCAATTTGGTTTTTCTGCTGTTCGATCTCGGTTTTTTGGTGGTTGATTTGGTCGGCTTCCGCCTTCAAGTTTTTCAAGATTTGTTGGTCGGCTTGAAACACCAATTTGATCTGGCGACGCCGGTCAGAAAATTGACTGAGATTTTGGCTGGCTAGCAGAATTCCCCATCCTTGGTGAGATAGCTGCTGGCGTTGCAGGAAACGCAAACGGGCGACGGTGGCGGCTTGCTTTTGTTGATAAGAGCGTTCCGCGATCGCCAGATCCTCTTGCAACATCTTTAATTCCTGAGCGGCTCGTTGTAATTGATACTGGTAGTCATTGAGCTGGGTGCCCGTTAATTCCAGGTTTTGCTGCAAGCCACTGAGTTGTCCCTGCGCGGCTTTTTGGAGTTTTGATAAGCGATCGCTTTCTTTGGAATAATTAGACCGCTGCCGATCCAGTTGTTGCTGCATCTGTCGCAGCGTTTCAACTGTGACGGGTGGCGGCGATGGTGAATCTTCCGCTAGCACCGGCATTGCTAGCAAAAGCCAAAGGAAAATTAGGCAACAAACAACCGGCAACCAGCACTGATGCCCAAAATTTTTCCTTTTTCCTGAAAATGGTGCTTTCATCCTTTCAAACTCAGTCGTGCCAAAACGCCGAATTTCATCATGATGACACCAGAAATTTTATTCACCTATCTTAGTCCGCTTGCTGAACTAGCATTCCCCAACCCCTCTCTACCCCCAACCCCTCACCGAAAAGCGAGGGCGGGGTTGGACGTGAGGTCTTCTCATCATGGGCAATTATCCGGGCTTGATATTACTGCAAGCTGCGGCAGTTGAACAATTTAGCTAGAGTGTCGATGCTGGACACTGGCGACGATTTGTTTTGATACCCGAATCAGCTGATAGGCACCGGCTTTGCCTAAATTTTGGTATTGATTGGGCTGTAGTTTTGTGTTCTCTAAATATCTAGGCTCGGTCAAAATCAGTACCGAAGTTGGCTTGGGCTGAGTAGCCGCGATCGCTTCAATATATTCCATTGCTGAGCCAACTCTGGCAAAATAATTCACCGGGCGCTGCGTGTAAAATACAACACTCGGTTTTTTGAAACCAATCATCAATATGGCTTCCCCTGGCTGCTGGACTTGGGCGATCCGTGCCGATAATTCCCGCAGTGGCAACTGACGTGCTTGATCCATCATCAAGTAGGCAGGCGTTACCACAAAGATGATAAAAGCCATAAATCCGATGAGATTCGGACTCCACAGCCAACGCCACCGCCGTCGCAGCAGCAACAGCCCTGCCCAAACAGCAGTTACCGCCCAGATGATGCCTCCCCGCACCGTCAAACCGGATCGTTGAACCATTTGGCGCAGATCGGGCACGGCAGGGTCATATCCTAAGAAGTTTGGGCTGTATAGAATCGCGCCCGCCAGGACTGCTAAAAACACTACATTGACAACGCCGCTCCAAAACAAAGGACTGAGGGATGAGGGATGAGGACTGAGGGGAGAGGGCTGAGGACTGAGGGATGAGGGAAGAGGACTGAGGGATGAGGGATGAGGACTGAGGGATGAGGGAAGAGGACTGAGGGATGAGGGAAGAGGACTGAGGGATGAGGGATGAGGACTGAGGGATGAGGGCTGAGGACTGAGGGATGAGGGAAGAGGACTGAGGGGAGAAGAAGACTGAGTGGGGAATTCTCCTTCTGGCTTCTTAACTCCTAATTCTTGACTCCTGACTTCTTCTTCCTCAGTCCTGAGTCCTGTCACCTCAGTCCTCGAACTGACTTCTTCCTCTCTCCTCAGTCCTCTCTCCTCAGTCCTCAGTCCTCTCCCCTCAGTCCTGAGTCCTCTCTCCTCAGTCCTCAGTCCTCTCCCCTCAGTCCTCAATTGGTCGCTGAACAAAAGTGCCACCAGAATTCCTGCTGCTGGCATTAAAGGCAGCACATAGCTGGGGAGTTTTGTCACCGCAACGGTGAAGAAGCCAAAGATCCCGGCAAACCAAAACAGAGCAAATAAACCTAAATGAGTGGAACGGGGGGAGTCACGCCATTTGCTACGCTGCCAAAAACGGAGGCGGGCGATCGCTACCGGCAAATAAATTGACCAAGGCGCAAAACCCAGCAGCACCACCAGGAAGTAAAAATACCAGGGTGCCCAGTGATGATTAACAACGCCAGTGAAGCGTTCCAAGTTGTGATAACCAAAAAACTTATTAACGTAGTTTTCGCCGTTCCGCAAAATCACCAAAACATACCAAGGCACTGCCAAAACCAAGACCAGTGCCAAGCCTCGAATCGGGAACATCTCCCGTAACACTTCCCTAGCCTTGCCCAGGTAAAGCAGAAAAGCCCCGATAATCAGAACGGGTAATACAATGCCGACCGGCCCTTTCGTCAGAATCGCCAAGGCAACTAGCAGGTAGAAAGCTAGATACCAACGAGTTTGGATGGCGGGTTGGTTGGTGTGGACATAGCCAAGAAAAAAAGAAAGTAGCGCACAACCCACGCAGCCCGTCAGCAGCATATCTGAGACGCCTGTGCGTCCCCAGACAATCATTTCTGGATTCAGAGCGATCGCGGCTGCACCCAGCAAAGCTGATAGCCACAACTGACGTCGCCGCGTCCCATCCCTTACTTGCCCCGTCGCCGCACTAGGAGAAGGCAGCCCATAGTAGCGCAACGTATAGAAGCTTAACCCTGTCACAGCGATCGCAGACAGCGCTGAAGGCAGTCGCACCGCCCATTCATTGACGCCAATCAGTTTATAAGCGATCGCCATCAGCCAGTAAACTAACGGCGGCTTATCAAAGCGCGTCTCCCCATTAAAATATGGTGTAATCCAATCTCCTGTCACCGTCATCTGGCGGGCAGCTTCAGCAAACAGCGGCTCAGTTTCATCAACCAGACCGATATTCCCTAAATTCCACACAAAAGCCAGCCAGCAAACCACCAGCACCCACAGAATCGATAGCGCCAGCACGTTGGGATGCTTCTGGCAAGATTTCCACCAACTTCTAACCGTTCGATTAACCCTAAATTTCATGAACCCCCGAACCGTCCGTCAGTAATGGGCAACCTCACCCATGCATTTTCCCAGACCTTAATCTAGCTGGAAATGCAACACCAGCGCACCCATTGCAGGATGTCATGACTCCCGCCTACCCAGCAGCATTTCCTGACTCTGACAAAACCTACGAGTTCCCTAACTTGTCAGTGGTTAATGGGTAATTGGTCAGTGGAAAAGAAAAAACAACTGACTCCTGAGTGCTGACTCTGGACTAATGACTCCCTAAGATTGCAAAACCAGTTGCCATTCCGACACCTGAGCATTCCAGACAGGCAGAGGCGTCTCACCCACAACATACGGCCCCCAATACCGGCGGGAACCATCTTGGGCAAATGCTACGAGAATATCCCCCTTTTTCAGCTGCAAATCCCCTCCAGGCAGCGATAAAGTCACGCCTTGGCTGCCCCCTTCTCCTGGGGCAAAATCCCAGTGTGCTGGCTCCCCATAAGATGTCGTTGGTGGCTGATAAGTCAGCAACGCCAGCCGCAGCGGATACTCCGTTTGATTAGTCACCCGTAAAGGTCCTTGACGAGCCGCAATTAGCGGTATTTCTGGCTCGTCTGTGGGTGAGGCAACTGGCGTAGAAGTCGGCAACTTTTCCACGCCAGGAGGATTTTGTCGCAGGGAAGCATTCGTTTTTGAGAGCAACGAGGCATCTGACTTTGCTGGATTGAGTTCCACCCGCTCCTGAAGCAGTCCCAGCCCTAACCCGATGAGTCCTAAAAGCAAAGCAATCAGAACCCCAGGGTAAACCTTTAAAATCATAAGCTTTTGGATAGTCTTTCAGGAGTTTACCTCCCTTGATGGCAAAAAAGCCCCGCTAAAGATAGACTCTTCTCGTGAGCGATCGCGCGATCGCCATTTTTCATTTTTCATCTACGCTACAAAACAAGAATCTTTGGTGACGCTTCTAGGCACTCAAGCTTTGGGCGTTTCCCGCCCCTACAACACTTTTGAAAGGGCTGCCCTGAGCGGAATCTCAATAATAAACTCCGTCCCTTCTCCAGGCGCTGAAATACAGCTCAATTGCCCACCATGTTTATCTACAACAATCTGGTAGCTAATGGATAACCCTAGTCCCGTTCCCTTGCCTACCGGCTTCGTCGTAAAGAAGGGTTCAAACAGACGTTGCCGAACTTTTTCCGGCATCCCCAGCCCATTGTCACCAATCCGAATCGCTACTTTCTCACCATTGATTACTTCCGTGTGAATCCGAATCTTCGGCAAGGGGTAATTAGCGCTTTCGGGTCGATTATCTATTCCCCGTGCCCCCTTACTCATTACCTCATCGATTGCATCAATTGCATTCGCCATAATATTCATAAACACCTGGTTAAGTTGTCCGGCGTAACATTCCACTAAAGGCAACTCACCATACTCTTTCACCAGCTCAATTGCCGGACGCTGGGCGCTCGCTTTCAGACGATGCTGTAGAATCATCAACGTGCTATCTAAACCAGCGTGAATGTCCGCAGGCTTTCCAGTTGCTTCGTCAATCCGCGAGAAATTGCGTAACGACTGCATGATCTCTCGAATTCGGTCAGTTCCCACTTGCATCGAAGTGAGCAATTTGGGCAAATCTTCTATCAGATAATCCAGTTCGATTGTCTCAGCTTCCTCTTCAATCTCGGCAGGTAGATTGGGAAAATGCTGCTGATAAAGATTAACTAAGTTGATTAAATCGTGTACATACCCAGAAGCATGATGCAGATTACCGGAAATGAACCCGACAGGATTATTCACTTCATGGGCTATCCCCGCCACCAGTTGTCCCAGGCTAGATATTTTTTCAGTTTGAACTAATTGAGTCTGAGTTTGTTGTAACTTGTGAAGGGCTTGTTCTAGTTCCTGAGTTTTTTCCGATAAAGCGCTATTTTTTATTTCCAGTTCGTGGGAGTAACTTTGCAAATTTTTGTAGAGATGAGCATTCTCTATTGAAATGGTGACTTGGGATGTCAATACTTTTAGAACTTCTAAGCGTTCTGATGTAAAAACTCCTTGAGTCAAGTCATTTTCCAAGTAAAGAATCCCCGTCAACTGTCTTTTGTGGAAAATAGGCAACCCTAAGATAGACTTGGGTTGGTTTTTCAGAATGTACGGGTCATTGATAAAGAGTCCTTCTGTAGTTGCGGCGTCTACAACCACCGCTTTTTTGGTTCTTTCGATGTAGTGAATCAGCGAATCAGGTAAATCCTCACAAGTTTCAATGGGAATTGAAGGCAAAACTAAACAACTTTCTCTCTCTACAACTTTTTTAGCAACCATTAACCATTGATTTGCGTCTTTTAGCAAGAGAATACCTTTTCTCGCCCCAGCACTCTCAACCAAAATGTGTATCAACTTCTCCAGCAATTGATCGAGAACAATTTCTGATGAAATAGCAAGCGACGCCTTCATTATCGCTGCCAAATCTAGTACGGCGGAACCTGTTCCTGTTGTAGAGTTCGTCGTCCGAGTTACCTCAATGCCAATCGCTTCTCTAATATGTAGCCGAGAGAAAAACTCAGAATATCTTGATTCTAAATCTTTGGCTTTTGCCGTTGCTCCCCACCGAATAAAGGTATAGTATGCTTCAGTTAAATAAAACTGAGCTAGCTTCTCTCTACCGCGCGAGAAATAAAACTCTGCCGCCAGTTCATTAGCCAGTGCTTCTTCTGGGATATATCCTTGCTGTTTGGCTCCTTGAATGCTGATGTCATACAACTCCATCGCTATAGAAGTTTGTTTCAATAGCCGCGCCTTTTCTGCCTCCACTAAATCGTACTTATGCTGATAATTCATTGGCGCATGGTACGCCCAGTGTTTCATGTTCTCCTGGTTGGCATTTACTTTATCTAAATATTGTTGCTGTTCAGTAGCATTAACTTGGGGATAATGAGCCAAAAGAGCCAAGGAATGGTAGAAATTAAGTACAGCAACCTGCATAAAACCGAATGCAGAGCCAGCTTGCTCTGTTGCTAAAGCTGCGTTAGCGATCGCTCCCTCGTAATCTTTAAATTGATACAGAAGAATTGTCTTGGCAACATAGGCAACAAACAAGCCTGTGCCACCTTTCGATTCAATTAACTGGGGCAAGGTTTCGGCTTCATTAAAACTTTCACCTATCAACAGAAATTTATCCGCAGCTTTGTCTTGAAAATTCAATGCCAGTTGTCTCCAGACGTTCGCAAAATGGATACCCGTTGGCAGCTTAATTTTTACGAGTATATCAATGTAAGGGGCTTGTTGCTGCACTACAGAATCTAAGCGATCGCCTGTAAAATACAAGTATCCGCAAAAGTTACCACCACAATAACTAGCCCATTCAATATCTCCCGTTTCCAAGCCGCTTTGAAGCCCTTGTTGGAAGGAAACAACACTATTTTTAGCGTGTTCTTTCCACGGTCTAATATTAGCGTTAAACAGGTTATAGACTTTCGCCTTGAGTTCTTTGGCATCAAATTGTTCTAGAAGTTTTAATGCCAATTTACCCGCATGATATCCAGCATCTATCTTTCCAAGTCCTGACAGCAACAAACCATAAAAACCATAAGCGAAAGCAGATAGCGCCGAATTACCATGTTCAATACAGAGATTAATCATTGTTAATATTATCTGCGGAAAAATCTCTGGCTTTGCCATGAAAACAGGCGCACAAATCGTTTTCAAAATTCGCAAACCCGCTAGTTTATCCGGATCTGTCATCGCCGGAATATTTTCTAAGTCGGCGAGTCCAGGCAACTCAACTACCAAACTCTCGTCGCTTGTTAAGGTTACGAGAGTAATTCCCAGCCGTTCCAAGACTTGTAACCCTGTATCGACGGCTTTAACCATCTGGAATTGACAGATATAAATCTGTATTTGTAGCTCGTTTACCTTCACTTGGTCGATTAAACTTGTAGCTTGTTTTAGGGCAACTTCAGCTAGAGTAGCTGCCCGATCAAAGTTGATATTTAAGTATTCTGCTTCCGCCGACTCAAGATAAAGTGTGAGCGTTAAATCGTAGTGGCTTTGCCAGCTATTTTCATTAAGGAGCCTTAGTCCGGCTATTAAGTACCTGGCAGATGCTTCATAAGCCGATGCTGCTTTGGCTTTTTTCCCAGCCATCAGATTGAGTTGGGCAAGTTCATCCTTCTCTGCTTGGTTGGCAAGCAATTCCACACCGATATTTAGCTGGTTAACAATATCAAAAACATTCTCTTCCAGCGCATATTTAGCTGTTTTATTTAACAGCTGTTGACCGATTTTTAGGTGTGTTGATTTTTTCCGCTCTTCCGGAATCAAAGAATAAGCAGCTTGCTGCACCCGGTCATGTAAAAATTTATAACTAATCCTGACATCCTCTATCAGTAAATCTCCTTTTTCTGATTGGTCAAAAAACAGAGGGATTTTATAAGTATTGCTCAAAGGTAAAACTAAACCAGCCTGAAGCGCCTCCCACAAATCGTCAGCAGTATTGATTAAAGATTGCTCATTGACAATGGCTAGAGCCTCTAAGGTAAATTGGTTCCCAATGCAAGCAGCTAATTTTAGGACTTCCTGGGTTTTTCCGACAATTTTTGAATATTTCTGGCAACAAGTTCGACGACGTTATAATCTGTAATCCCAATCCTTTGGATTTGCTCAAGATTCCAGAGCCAGCGACTTTCAATGAAGTCAAAATGCAAAAAACTTTCAGAGTAAAGCGTCTGAAGCAGTTGCGTTAAAAAGAAGGGATTACCTTGAGTTTTATTAAAAACTAGCTCAGCGATTTCCTGGGATCTTTCGGTTTCTTGAAGGGTATCGGCTACTAATTGATAGACGTTGCCAATATCCAAGGGACGGAGGGTGATATTATTTATAACTGCCTCTATTTTTTGAAGTTCGTCCAAAGTCAGCATCAACGGATGAGTTTGACTAACTTCGTTATCTCGATACGCTCCAATCATTAACAGATATTGACTGTCGGGGTCAGTCATCAGCAGTTGGATTAATTTTAAAGAAGCTGAATCTGCCCACTGTAAGTCATCTAAGAAAATAACCAGCGGATGTTCTTGCTTTGTAAAGACATGAATAAACTGTTGAAACACCCGGTTGAAGCGATTTTGAGATTCACTTGGTTCTAGTTGCGGAACTTCTGGCTGAACTCCAGTAATTAGTTCGACTTCGGGTATAACATCAATAACGATCTTACCTTGCGCTCCCAAAGCATTTTCTAGCTTTTCTTTCCAAACAGCTATTTGTTCCTGATTTTCTGTTAATAGTTGTCGGATTAATTCTTGAAAAGCTTGAATCAGAGCAGTATAAGGAATATTTCGCTTAAACTGGTCAAACTTACCAGCAATAAAATATCCGTGCTGGCGCACAACGGGTTTATGAACTTCCTGAACCAAGCAAGATTTACCGATGCCTGAATAACCAGAAACTAGCATCATCTCGGTAGTTCCAGCACTGACTCGGTCAAAGGCATCCATTAGGGTGGTTACTTCAGTTTCACGACCATACAGTTTTTGGGGGATGAGCAATTGCCCAGATTTATCTCGCTGACCTGGAAGGAAATATTCAATTTTGCCATTTGTTTGCAATTGAAGGAGGCATTCTTCTAAATCTACCTTTAATCCTTCGGCGCTTTGATATCTATCTTCAGCGTTTTTAGATAATAATTTCATCACAATCGCTGAAATTGATGCCGGGATTTCTGGATTGAGTTGATTGGGAGAGGCAGGTTGTTTAGCAATATGACAATGAACGAGTTCCAGAGGGTCAGTGGAGGAGAAAGGTAAATTTCCCGTCAACATTTCATAAAAGGTGACGCCTAAGGAGTAAAAGTCGGTACGGTAGTCAATTGACCGATTCATTCTCCCTGTTTGTTCTGGTGACATATAGGCAAGGGTGCCTTCTAGTAAATTGGGATTGCCTTGTGTCTGAGTTTCTCTGGAAAGACGCGATGAAATGCTGAAATCTGTAATTTTAACTTGCCCAGTTTTAGGGTTGATCAGGATATTGTGGGGTTTAATATCTTTATGAATAATCTGGTTCTTATGCAGGGCGGCAATGGTATCTGCTAGCTGAATAGCAATAAGAAGAAATTGGTTTAAATCAGTTTTTAGTGGAGGAGTGATAAATTTTTCAAGAGATTCTCCGTCAAAATATTCTAATACCAGCGCCAGACCGTTGTTATAATTTTCTAATGCCAGGGATTTGACAACCCCTTCTATATCCAAAGGAAGTAAAATTTTATATTCATGTCTCAATCGAGTAATTTCTTCAAGAGTGGGATATTCGGCTTTAAGGGCTTTTACACTCACAGATGTTAGTTCAGCCTCTCTGGTACCCCGATAAATAACCGTTTTGACTCCTTCATGAAGGGGCAAGGGAAAAAGTTGATAACCCGTTAGGTTGATGCTCATTTTCGGAATTTTGATAAGTATAGTATTCGTGTGTGATGTTGATAGATGCTAGGACAGGAGACTTCCTTTGAGGGCATTCTCCGGCATAAGTTGTCGGGGAATTGACACAGAGCGAATTTATACCTTCCTTTCTATAATTCCCAATTCAACCCTTAAATCTCACAGATGGTATGCGAGTTGTTGCGTTTTGTAAGTTCCGCGCTATTAGAAAATCTATTTGGAGGAAGTGCAAACCTACGCTGGACGTAGGAAGATTGTAGCGCTCACTCCTGCATTGTCGCCGCGCGATCGCTCCAATCTTGAGGCGTCTTCAGATTAGCTTTGCCGGAGCTATGCGTCTGCTGGTTGGCACAGGAGAACAATAACTTCTGTATTGAGAATGCCCTGAGTCTTAAACAAAGATTTTATTCTAAATAAATCTATATATTAGAAACACAAATCTTTATTAAGGTGGCAGCGATCGCTCTTAGCTCCTCCTCAGCCTTTAATAAAACTCCCCAATCGACGAGGTGGTAAGAGCATCCGATAATTAAAAAAAGCTTTTGGAAAGCAGGACATTACTTCGGAGTCAGCCTCAACGATGCAAAGGACTCGTCTCAACAATCTCTTCGATGTTGTCAGCCAACAGCTGAGGCGATGGTTTCGCAATCCCTGGCGACGGATATCGCTAGTGGTCATGAGCCTATTAGTAGGAGTGTTTCTGGGAACCGCCATTCCCACCACAGCGGGACAAACCGCCAACTGGGATGTGATTGCAGCTGGATTTTTAATTTTCTTCACCGAAACCGTAAATCGGTTGGTTTACGGCAGAAACCGGCGAATTGTGCCAACGGGTGAAGGCGTTCCCAACCGCTTATTAGTGACAGAGATGTTGAATGCGCTGAAAATTGGTCTGACTTACAGCTTATTTATTGAAGCCTTTAAACTTGGTTCGTGATGGATCTTAGCCAAATTTTTAATGACTGGATCGCCACAAAAACGCCGACTTCAGCACAGTTGGAACATTTGGCAACACAGGCGCTAGCAGATGACTTGCGGGCGAAAGCTTTTGGCATCACACCAGCCAATGTGGAGGAAGTCATCCGCAAGCGATCGCATCTATTCCTCTGGGTCTATCCCCATCTTTCCTCAGTCCTTAGTCTACAGTCCGCAGCCCTCATAGAAACTCTCTGGAACCTCTGGCTTCCCCTAGCCACAAAGCTAGCGCAGGATCGGCAACAGTTAGGACGCCCCCTCATCCAGGGAATTTTAGGGGTGCAGGGAACTGGCAAAACGACCCTCGCAGCCGTCCTCATTTTAATTCTCAGACACCTGGGAAACTCGACACTCAGCCTATCCCTGGATGACCTGTACAAAACCTATAGCGATCGCCTCGCCTTAAGAAAGCAAGATCCCCGTTTAAGAAAGCGCGGGCCACCCGGAACCCACGATATTCAGTTGGGTTTAGACGTTTTGGACTGTCTGCGTCAGCCATCCGGACAACCGATTCAAGTCCCCCGCTTTGATAAATCTGCCTGGGAAGGTGCCGGTGATAGGACGCAGCCAGAAATTGTCCAAGACATCGATATCATCCTGTTTGAAGGGTGGTTTGTCGGCGTCCGTCCCATAGACCCCGCTGCCTTTGACAACGCACCACCGCCGATTCTAACCGCCGCTGAGCGAACGTTTGCTCGTGATATGAATGCCCGATTGCAGGACTATTTACCTCTGTGGGAACGCTTAGATCGGTTGATGTTGCTGTATCCCGTTGACTATCGTCTGTCTGGGCAGTGGCGACGGCAGGCAGAACACGACATGATTGCCGCTGGTAGATCGGGAATGAAAGATTCAGAAATTGATGAATTTGTCAAGTATTTCTGGAAATCGCTCCACCCAGAGTTATTTATCAAACCGCTGACTAGAAATCCCCGGAGGGTAGATTTGGTGATTGAGATTAATCCCGACCACTCTCCTGGTGACGTTTATCGACCGAGCGATCGCACAGATGGAGATCCCCCCAACCCCCTTAAAAAGGGGGGCTAGGAAAGAGCTGGTGCATTCCAATTGCGAGATATAAATGCCAAACCGCCCCACTTGGACGCCTCTCCATGCCCAATTGCATCGAATTTTACGCGATCGCCATCTCTTACCGCGAAACCAGCCGCTATTAGTTGCCGTCTCCGGGGGACAAGATTCCCTCTGCTTAATCAAATTACTGCTGGATTTGCAGCCAAAGTGGGGATGGCAGTTAGGAATAGCTCACTGCGATCATCGCTGGCGTCCGGATTCCCAAGCAAATGCCAACCATGTGGAACAGTTGGCGAAAACCTGGCAAGTCCCTTATTACTTGGAAACAGCCCCAGAAATGCCATCTATCACCTCAGAGGCAGCGGCGCGGCAGTGGCGTTATCAAGCCTTGAGTGCGATCGCCCAAAACAACAACTTCCTATACATTGTTACAGGTCACACCGCCAGCGATCGCGCCGAAACCCTCCTCTATAACCTGATGCGCGGCAGTGGTGCCGATGGATTACAAGCCCTAACCTGGCAGCGTCCGCTGAGTCCAATACTGCAACTGGTGCGCCCTCTTCTAGAAGTCACCAGGGCACAAACCGCTCAATTTTGCCAAGAATTTCAGATTCCCGTTTGGGAAGATTCCACCAATCAAGACTTCAAGTATGCCCGTAACCGCATCCGCCAAGAGTTACTGCCCTACTTACAAACCCACTTCAACCCGAAAGTTGAGCAAACACTGGCGAAGACAGCGGAACTTTTACGGGCAGATGTGGAATATCTCGAAGAAGCCGCCCAGCTGCTGCTGCAACAAGCCCTAGAAAACGAAGACTCGCCACTCAGCCCTCAGCATGGGCAGGAAAACCCCGCCCCTACAGCACTCAGCACTGACAAAAGACTCAATCGCCTCGTATTGCGTCAAGCCCCCCTTGCCCTGCAACGTCGCGTCATGCGACACTTTCTCGCTTCAGTTCTACCAATTGCCCCCAGTTTCGAGCAAATCGAAAAGCTGACTGCCTTAATTACAGCTTCCAACCGCTCTCAAACCGATCCCTTTCCTGGCGGCGCGATCGCACAAGTAGATGGAGCTTGGATTTCAATTAAAAATTAAAAATTAAGAATCACTCATTTTTAATTTTTAATTTTTAATTTTTAATTCTCATGCTGACCATTCATCAAACTCAGGAGAACTTGCCGCATCTCCGTAATTGATTGCAGCTGATAGTCACCCGTTTCCTGAACCTGAGCCAACGTCCCCGCGATCGCCTCCAACTTCTGCCGCATCTCATTCAGGCGCTCCTGCATTGGCTGTAGCGTTTCCTCATAGGAATTCACCTTGCCTACGAGTTCCGCTGCCGCCGCCCTCATTTCCTGCAATTTCTGCTCTAGCTGCTTGATCTGGTGGCGCTCTTGCTCCTGTTCGCCAGCTTGATGGTCAATCATGCCTTGAGCTTGCTGAATGCTCATCCGCATCTGCTCAATCTGGCTTTCCAGCTTTTGCAGTTCCTCTGCCTGTTGTTGTCGTTGTCCCTCCAACTGAGTCAGAACCGGCCCCAAGTCAATCTTTTGATTGTCCTGCCCTTCATTGTCCGCAATTCCTTGCCGTCGCCGCAGCACCCGCGAGTGTTGATTTAAAACTTCTTCTCGCTCCCGCAGAGATATGCGTTGACCCACCAGCGTTTCATCCAGCATTTGGTAGCAATCCTGCTCCTCTGCCAGCTCATTTTCCAAACTGAGGCGGTCATACTCGCTGGCTCGATCGATCTTCGTCTGCAATTCCTCAACCATCTGGCGCTGCAAGGTCAACTCTTCTTCCTGGTCATTGACAAAGCGCACCACTTTTTCCAAATCTTGCTGAAGATTTTGCACGGTTTCTTGCAGCTCGCCTAGCGACATTTTCTCCAGCGCTTCCAGATCGACCTTTTGGCTAATCTTGACACCCGTTGAAGTCGTTGCCAGACGGTGAAGTTGCTCGTACAGCTCCTCCTGGTTTCGCAACTGGAGACTCTGCATCTGAGCGTACTCCTGCTTGATCTCCAGGGAATTTTGCAGCACCATCCGCTCTAAACGCACCTTTTCCAGAGCCTCTTGGGCTTGCTTTAATTCCTCCGTGCGCCTTTGCAGTTCCTGAGTTTGCTGGTCTACTTCCGCTTGCTTGTGTTGGGCAATATTGCGTTGTTGATCCAGATTTTGCCTGTCCTGGTCGAGGTTTCCCTGCTGTCCGTTGACAATTTCAAAAGCCAGATTCAGTTGTTCTCGCACTGCTTCCGTGGGAGCGATCGCTCCCGCTAAACGATCCAGCAATTCCCGAATCTTTTGACCTTGCTCCTCATCTAATACCGTTCCCTGCTGGAACTCCGCCTGTCGCTCCTCCAAGCGTCGCTGCTCGCCCCGTAAGTGTTCCCACGCTCCCTCCATTTCTTGGCGGTTGCGATCGCACTCTTCTTGCAGTCGCTCGATTTCCTCCCGCGCACTGTCAATTTCTTGACGTTGCGCCTCCAACCGTTCAAAGTCTTCCTCCAACTGTTGCAGCTGTTCCACCCGCGCTTCCATTTCCATCTCGCGCCGGTTCAACTCCTGACTCTGATAAGTCAGCGACTGCTTCCACTGTTCAATTTCTTCTTCCTGAGTTTTCGACTTTTCCAGTTGGCGAGAGAAATTTTGCAAAATATTCACCAACTGACGCCCCGCCTCTGTCGGCGGACGCTGCACTTGCCGATTCCCGCTTAGCTCAACCAGCACCAAGACGCCACCATTAAAGTTATTGGCTTCTTCCGGAGCGGAAATCACTTCATCAGACACAGCACGCCAACTCTGGTCATTCTGCTGACAAGCCAGCAGTTTGAGTTCGGCCTTGCCACCACCAAAAACACCGCCACTCTTTTTTTGTACTTCTGCTAGATACAGCACGCTGATGGTCCTCTTGATGTATCTTGTGCCCGCTTGTTGACCGATCTCTGGTCCCACCAGAGCCATGCCGCCATAATTCTCGCCCAGGCTCATACCAGAAAGATCCTAACCTTTTCAGACCTTGTTGTGGGAGTGCCGACCCACGAGGCGCGTGTACCCTTGAATTCACACCCCAATCTAAAACGCGATCGCCCTTTGGTCAGTTTCTCCCTGAAGACTCCGTAATTTAGCCCGTGTTGGCAGCCACGTCAAGTCTTAAATTAAACTAAATATGTTTCGATTTCTTTCTTATTTAATATTTAACTTGAATCCTAGGCAATCCTTCCACAGACAATTCTCGGCTAGTTCCATTTCTAGTTGAACCCAGGCAAAAGCAACCGAACAAATAACTTGCAGCGGTTTGACTCCCGCCAGCTAAGATTGCGCCTTCGCCAGAATCTCTTTCCCTGGTACTGTATTATCTGGCTCCATCCTTTACTCAAAGAAAAACTACCTAACTGTAAAGATTCTTATAGCAGGCACCGCGTAAAGCTTGACAAATGCAACATTAACTCAGATTCAAACGGTTATTAGGAGCGCATTTTCATTACATGCAGGGAACGTTAAATGAAATTGATATACGCAGCATCCTGCAACTGATCGAATTAGGTCAGCGAACAGGCGAATTATTCGTGGAGGCATACAGTTCACCAGTTCAAGGGACTGGGGAGAATGTAGGGGCGCGACGTGCCAGCATCCCCTACCGAGAAGCAAAACTCAAAGAACCGGGACCGTTCTGGTTTGTCTTCTTCCTCAACGGACAAATCGCCTATGCTAGCGATGGAACCGGCAGTTTGTTGCGCCTGCGCGACTACCTACGCCGTTACCGAGCCAACACCACCCTCAACACCCTGGAAGTCCCATTAATTGATGCCATCAATGCGCCCGAATACGGCTACCTGTGGGCACTGCTGGAAAATCATATCTTGACACCCGCTCAAGGGCGCAGCATCATCCGCAGTATGGTGCATGAAACCTTATTCGACCTCCTCAGCCTTCACCAAGGCTCCTTCATCTTCGACATTGGCCCAGCCCTAGCACCACAACTCACTACCCTAGAAATTGCCCCCCTCGTCGCCAAGATCATGAAGCAGGTGCAGGAGTGGAAACAATTTCATCCCCACATCCAATCTCCCAATCACTGCCCAGTCATTGCCGATGCAGTTTCTTTACGCGCCGCCCTGCCAGAAAATGCTTTTAAAACCCTAGAGCGCCAGCTAGATGGAAAAACCTCCCTGCGGCAGCTAGCCCGATATCTGAATCGTGACGTCTTAACCGTCGCCAGAGCAATTTATCCCTATGTACAACAAGGTTGGGTGCAACTCCAAACTCTTACCAGCGACGACACAGCAGCCAGTCGCCGCGTCGGGATTAATCTGGAATCCGGTTCGACCCAAGCCAACAAAATTCCTCGCGTTGTCTGTATTGATGATGACGTTGCCATCGGCAAAGCCGTCGAATATATCCTAAACCCACAAGGTTATGAGGCAACCGCGATTAGCAATCCTCTCAAAGCACTAAGTCTCGTCTTCCAACTCAAACCCGACTTGATTCTTTGTGATATTGCCATGCCCGACCTCGAAGGTTATGAGATTTGTGCCATGCTCCGGAAATCAACTGCTTTTCGGCAGACCCCCATCATCATGCTGACTGGCAAAGATGGATTTATCGATCGGGTCAGAGCCAGGATGGTAGGCGCAACCGACTACCTAACCAAGCCTTTTGGAGAAAGTGAGTTATTAATGCTACTGGAGAGATATATTGGCCCTGGTGAAAAGGAAGCAACCACATCCGAACCTTTAGACGCTACAGAGTTAAATCGAGAGATAGAAGAAACAGATGTACGAGTCGGGTAAAATTGCCCCACCGATGAGGCGGGGCTTCGTTCAATGATGAAATTAGGAATAGACTATGGACTAGGGACTATCAACGACGGGCTACCGACTACAGACACTAAGCAAGTCGTAGGGGCAATCTTTACCAGCGACTCTCCGAAACAGGAGAGATATCTCGTAAACAGCGCCCGTACAGGAGTCTAAAGTTAGATGGGATACTTAAGTCATGACATGGTTGAGGGGTGAATCAATCGTGGCTTAAGAGCGTTCATGTTTGAACCGGCAGACAGGTAGGTAGGGAGTTATGAGTGTAGTTCTGGTTGTAGAAGACAGTCCCGCGCAACGGGCAATGATCTCAGACCTCCTCAAGGGAAGTGGGTTAACCGTAACCATTGCCACTGATGGTGTCGAAGCCTTGGAACAAATTCTCAAGTCTTGCCCCGACTTAGTGGTGTTGGATATTGTCATGCCCCGAATGAATGGTTATGAGGTATGTCGTCGGCTCAAAGCCGACCCGAAAACCCAGAATGTGCCTGTGGTAATGTGTTCATCGAAAGGAGAAGAATTTGACCGCTACTGGGGGATGAAACAAGGTGCAGACGCTTACATAGCTAAACCCTTTCAGCCAACCGAGCTAATTGGGACGGTCAAACAGCTGCTACGAGGCTAACAAGCCATTAGCCATTAGCCCAAAACTACTGACCTGCAAAGTTCTAGTAGCTTTTAGGTTCCCAGAAGTAACGCAAGCTAACAGCTAACAGTTAACAGCTAAGGAGATAAAATGGTCGGCAATCCGGACTTTTTAACAGGCAGCGGTCAAGATCACTCACCCGGATTTCAGGAACTAGAGAGTCCTGAAGGTGAATTACACTTGCGGTTTTACGTTCCGTCCGGTAACGAATTTGCCCTAGGAGCCAGTGGAATCCGTGAAGTGGTTTCTCCATCACCAGATAGGATTACTCCTATTCCCAACGCTTCTCCCCTACTCTTGGGAACGCTGAACTGGCGCGGACAAGTGATTTGGGTAGCAGACCTCGGGCAGTTTTTAGGGGATTCAGCTGCCCTGAATACAGACAAACCTGAGATTCCAGTGATTGCCGTTGAAGACCAGGACACCATGTTAGGCTTAGCCGTTGAGCGCATTGTCGGCATGGACTGGCTCGATATCGATCAGGTGCAAATGCTTACTAACGTTCCAGACAGTATGGCACCTTTTCTGAAAGGTGAGTGGTTATTAGACAAAGAGAAAAATCAGTTTCTCCGACTATTAGACCAAGTTGCAATTGTTCGCTCAGCGCGATGGGCAGCATGAAATCAATTAAAAATTAAAAAGTAAAAAGGCAAAATAAATTTTTTAATTTTTAATTTTTAATTTTTACTTGTTTTGGGGGAGGCAAATGAAATCAAGTACGGATTACACACAAGAATATCAACACGCATTTTCGGCCTACACGCTGGGCAACTACGAAGAGGCGGCTGCCATTATCGATCGGTTAGTCGAAAATTTTCCCAATGACCCAAATGCTCGTATCCTACGGGGTCATATTTACTGTTATGGATTACAGCAGTACGCGATCGCGCGAGAACAATACGAGTTGGTGCCTCAGCTCACCGACGACCAAGAGTTTATCGATTGTGCCAACAACGGAATAGAATACGCCCTCTCTTGCCAAAACTACTCCGAATCTGTTGGTGCAACTTCCGATACCGTCGATGGCGAGTTGGAACAAGACGAATTTGCAATCAACGATGATGATTTTGCGATTCAAGAAGCCAACGCCGCATGGCCATCCCTGGAAGAACCAGAGATAGTAACCCAAGACATCTCTTCTCTAGATGATTTTGACTCCGGAGATTTTCAGGACATAGAGTCTTACTCAGCGGCAAATCCGTTTGTCAACTCGGATACAGATAGTGCCACAGCACAAACACAAGAAACCTATCACGACCCCTTTGCACAATCATGGTCGCCCAGCGCTCTGGATGAGGAGACTGGAGCGCCCGTAAGCAATACAGATGTAGATGCAGATGCATTTGCGCTCGACGCCTTTACTGACTTGGAGCAGACGGCAGATCGTGAATTTCAAATGCCGCCGGACAACTTCGAGAGTGACAATTCCACATTTGAAATTCCCAATTCTTCCGACACCTTAGAAGAACCCAATTTCAATTACTTTCCTCTGGAAGACGAAACACTGTTAATGAGATCGGGAGAGCTGGAAAACTCCAGAAGACCAGAGGAGGAAAGTTTCGGATATGACAGCCAGGATTCCTTAGACGATACCGAACCTTATACCAGTAGCAACGACCCCACCAGATCCCGTAACCGCCCATTTGAGACTCGTCCCTACGAAGACGATGCTACTTATGTAGCCCACTCCGATCAAAACGGCAATACACAACAAGACCAATTTGACTTTGAAGCCTTTGACGACGCCATTGGCTATGACTCGTTTTCCTCAGAAAATCAACAGCGAAACCGGCTTAATGAAAGTAGCAGCGACTTCTTAGAGGAATTTGGTGACTTTGGAGACGATTTAGGGAGCATTCCGGATTTCGATTTGCCCCACTCCGAAGGCAATAGCCAAGGATTCTCATCGGGAATTTCCGATTTGGGTACAGCTTCAAGACGGGCAACTGGAGATTCCAAGCGAAGAGTAGAGACGCGAACTTTCGCGGAATCCTCCGGAAATTCAAGCTTAGGCGTTCACGATGATGAATTCAGCATCACCGGAACCTCCGAACAAAACCCCGGAACGATTTCCTTTACTCCAGAAGGCTCCAAAGCAGAGCCAAATGTCACCATTGAACAAGGCCCTTTTGCTGCCTTTGAAAACGCCCCTCTGAGTAAAAAGCCGCTGATCGCTGCCGCCGCTGCCGGAATTGTCTCCGCAGTTGTCGTCGCACTCGTCAGCTTCATCTCCGCGAGTGCTGCCCCCCAAGACAGCAAAACCACTACAATTTCCCACCTCCGCAACACCAGCTGGGTCATGAGTCTGGCAGCAGGTGCCGCCACCTTTGGTACCACGCTGGCTTTAGGGCGAATTACGACTCGGCAAATCAAAAAAACCACCGAAGACCTCCAAGCCCAGTTTGAGTCTGTTTCCGGCGGCAATTTTAATGCCCAGGCAACCGTTTACTCAGAAGACGAATTCGGTGCCCTCGCAGCTGGGTTCAACCAAATGGCTCGCGTCATCCTGACAACTACATCCGAAGCTCAACGCAAAGCTGAAGAGCAAGAACAAGCCAAAGAAGACCTGCAACGTCAAGTGATTCGACTGCTGGATGACGTGGAAGGTGCTGCCCGTGGGGATCTGACTGTGCAGGCAGAAGTGACGGCAGACGTTTTGGGAGCAGTTGCCGACTCCTTTAACCTGACCATTCAAAACCTGCGGGAAATTGTTCAGCAGGTGAAGATGGCGGCTCGACAAGTCAGTAAGGGGGCGACTGACAGTGAAGTATTTGCTCGCGGTTTGTCTTCCGATGCGCTGCGACAGGCAGAAGAGCTGGCGGTGACTCTCAACTCGGTTCAGGTGATGACTGGCTCGATTCAGCGGGTTGCTGAAAATGCCAGAGAAGCAGAAGAAGTCGCCCGCGCCGCCTCTGCCACAGCCCTGAAGGGCGGTGAATCCGTAGAACGAACGGTGGCGGGGATTCTGCAAATTCGGGAAACTGTAGCAGAAACGACTCGAAAAGTCAAACGTCTTGCCGAATCTTCCCAGGAAATTTCTAAGATCGTCGCGTTGATTTCAGGGATCGCTTCCCGAACCAACCTCCTAGCACTCAATGCCAGTATTGAAGCGGCACGCGCCGGTGAGGCGGGTCGGGGCTTTGCTGTGGTGGCAGATGAAGTGCGACAACTGGCAGACCGAGCCGCGAAAGCTTTGAAGGAAATTGAACAGATTGTGCTGCAAATCCAGAGCGAAACGGGTTCGGTGATGACGGCAATGGAGGAAGGCACCCAACAGGTGATTGATGGAACGAAACGGGCAGAACAGGCAAAACGGAGTTTGGAAGACATCATTCAGGTGTCAAATCGGATCGACGCCCTCGTGCGCTCTATTACTGCTGACACGGTGGAACAGACAGAAACTTCTTCTGCTGTTGCCCAGGTGATGCAATCGGTGGAACTGACCGCGCAAGAGACATCTCAGGAAGCGCAACGGGTGTCAACTGCGCTGCAAAACTTGGTTGGCGTGGCACGAGACCTGCTAACTTCCGTCGAACGCTTCCGCATCGAAGCCACTGAGGGAAAATAAACTCACCAATCAGCAATTGTGGGGCAAAAACAACTGAAGATTGCCCTGGAAACCCGATTAATCACGTTTCTACAAATTGGGCAAAAATCAATGATGTCGATTCCGAGTAGATTGGGTACATTAAAAGCAATCTAGTGGAGAAAAAATCTTCTTTTTTCCACTCAGCACTCAGCACTCCCTACGGGAAGCCGCCGTATGGGCGTCAATAGCACTCAGCACTCTCGAAGGATACTGCTATGCAGCCGGAGCAACAACAGCGAATCATGGGCTACTTCATTGAGGAGGCGAAAGACCACCTCAATACCATTGAACAGGGATTGGTGAATCTGCCAAGCACGATTGCAGATTCTGAAATGGTGAATGAAGTTTTCCGCGCCGCCCATTCGGTCAAAGGCGGGGCGGCAATGCTGGGAATCAACAGTATTCAGAGAACCTCCCACCGCTTAGAAGACTGCTTCAAAGTCCTCAAAGAGTGTCCGGTGAAGATTGACCAAAAGCTGGAGTCTCTGTTTTTGAAGGTTTCCGATACGCTTAAGGAACTGATAGAGCAGCTCAGCGGCCCGTTTGGTTTGACCGAGGAAATTGCTAACAGTATCATGTCAGGCGTCGAGCCGGTATTTGAGGAACTGAACCAGCACATGGCGTTCCTGGTGAATGGGACTGGCGGGAATGTCTCCTTAGAGGCGGCTAGCGGCGCTCAAGAGGCAGCTAAGGCAACAGCGGCGGGCGGCTACCTTCGAGATGGGCAAGCGCAAAAACGATTTCGAGGCGACGTACTCAACCAGCTGCGCGAAATGTTGCAGCTATTTAAACAACCCGACCAACCCAGGTGCAGACAACAGCTTCAGGAAATCTGCGGCTCTTTAGAACGGATGGGCGAACAATATGAATGCCCGAAGTGGTCGGAACTGATTCAGGCTTCGGCAAGCGCGATCGCTAATCCAGAAAATTCCTATCGCACTCTGGCTACCGTCGTTATTAAGGAAATTAAACAAGCCCAAGAATTGGTGCTAGCAGGTCGCGCCAGCTCAATTGAGCCGAGTTCCCAGCTCAAGTCACTCCTCTCATCCTCCGCCACTCCATCGCATTTGGCAGAATTGGATGCTGGAGAATCGCTACTCTATTCCGCCCAAGAGCTAGCTGGGGCAACTACTGCCGATTTACAGACCCAAATCGCGTCTGTACCGCAGCATTCCATGACCCCAGCCGAAGCCGGAAATGCCCGTCAAAACCGACCAAAAGCAACCGACCGTTTCAACTACTCACAGACGTTTATCCAAGAAGAACGGTTTGCTGCTAGTGAATCGGGGGCTGGGTTGAAGGAACCCTCCCTCTCGGCGGCGAATGCAGATACGATGTTCTCTAGTCAACCGAGTATCAAATCCGGTCGGGGTAAGGAATCTGTCAACCATCCAGCCGATCCCAGCGGACCGGAAGTCGGCATGGCAGAACTTAACAGCCTTGCTGACTTGTTTGAAGGGGAAGCCCCGGATCTGGATGAAAGCTGGCAAGAAGAAGAAGTAATCGGCGATGGGGCAGATAATATGGGCACAGATCGTCAGGAATGGTTGAATCTTGCACAAGAAAACGACTTTTCTGACTTGCTGGGTGGTGATACAGACGGGTTAGGAAAATCTGCCACTCCAACAACTGAAGGAGATGATTTAACTTTATTTGGATTTGGAGAAGACTTAGTAGAGGAAGGCGAAAAGCCTGCGGTGGAAAGCGAACGGGAAGATGCCGCACAGTTGTTCGCAGGCAGGGTGTCAGATGTAAATGAAGATGAAGATGATTTTTCAGACCTGCTGTTTGAGGTAGATACCCCAAGCGCAGCTTCAGAAGCAACCCCATCAGAGAATTTAGCCAATCTCTGGAATGACAGTTTCCTAGAAGAAGATGAAGGCTTTGAGCAACAGGAGATTACCAACGCTCTAAACGAGTCGCTGGGGGCGGCTACAGACGAAGATTTATTAGGCATTCTTACCTCTGAGAATCTGGACTTGGCTCTCTTGGCGACAGAGTCGGAAGCGTCATCGGATGGAGATATGTTCGGTGCTGCGGGTATAGATACTAACGAAAATGACTTGATTTTCGAGGCAGCAGCGACAAATCAGGAGTCGTCAGACTGGGAATTGATGACAACAGGAACGCTATTTGGCGAAGCCGCCGAGAACAGCAACCCGGAAGTTCCAGAAGAGTTAGAAACTCCATCGATAAGGTCTACAGAAGGGTCGGACTGGGCTGCGGATTGGTCGAGCGAGGATTTGCAGGTACTCGATAGTGTTTCTGCCGCCGAGCCAATAGCCAGTACTGGTAACGATTTGCCAGATTTTGTGTTTGAGGATGAGCAGAGTACGAGTACAGCTTTGAGCGATTGGGAGATGGGTGGCCTGTTGGAAGATGAAGATGAAGTTGATTTAACGGCGGCGGGTTGGGAAGAAGAACCCGACTTTAGCAACTTGGATCTGTTTGAAACCCCAGAAGCCAGACCAGACAATGGCGATGTTCTTGATGAACTGGTGTTGGATGACAATACCGATCTGTGGTTTGAGGAAATGATGCCGAGAAACGAGGCAAACGACCTGCTGGAAATGAGCGCAGCGGATCTAGGAACTCCCTTTGAGTCGGAGGCGATCGCACCCGAAATCGCAGCAGAGGCGGTAGGAGATGTTAACCTCGACTTTAATTGGCCTGCCATGCCTGGTGTGGAAGATATTGATGCCAGTACAAGCCGCGTTGACGGAGCTTTTCTAGAGGATTGGTCAGCAACAGACTTGGCATGGGACGAGACAATCGAACCCGCTGGCTTCTCAGAATTAACAGCAGCTCAGATGCCAGGAACGGCACAAGAAGAAGTAGAAGATTGGGAGAACGAGCTGGAGTTGAATGAAACTCTGGTTGAAGGGCCATTCTCAGCTTTAGACGATCTAGACATTCCCAGCAATTGGGAGTCTTTAGACGCATTTGCACTGGATACAAGCGCTTCAGAGGCAAGGAACGAAGAGGCACTGGACTTGTTGGAATTTGACAATCCACAAACCAGTCCCTTTAACCTGGATTGGGAGAGTGAAGGGGAAAGCACTGGTAGGGAGATCGAGAACGTAGCGCTAGAAGAAGATGCGGATGCGGATGCGATCGCGCTAAACTCCGTTCCCAATCTTACCGAAACTGAGTCGGTAGATGGGTTAGACGATTTCTTTGGATCGCAAACAGCAGATGTAGAAACACCAGAATTCGCATCTCTTGACGAATCTCTTGACATAAATGGGGAAAGCCATGAAACACCCCAAATTGACGCATTAGATAACTTCTTTGAGGCAGAACCAGAAGCAACTGCAACGACTCAATGGGATAGTTCTCTGGACTTTGCCAGCATGAACCTATCCGATGCAAATACAGATGCTTTTGATGCTAGCCAAGCAGAGCCATTATCCAGTCTGTTTGATACTAGCCAGGAAGAGTCGCTTGTTTCGGCAGACTCCTCCGATGATTTCTTCGCTACAACCGATGCCTTTTTAGAACTGCCATCAGAGGAAACATCTCAAGGATCTCTGGATGCCGCAGAAAATCTAGAAACGATGTTCGGTGACAAGCCATCTTCCAGTACCGATGCGCTGGATTTGAATGAAGAAAATCTGTTCGCTAGCGAATTCGACGCTGACTGGGGAATCGACTCAGCGGCGGTGCCTGTCGAGGCAGAGAATCTGGAAGCGATGTTTGGGGAACCAGAAGCATCCACTCCAGAAGCACTGGAATTAGCCGATGCCGACCTATTTGGCAGCGATATGGAAGCTGACTGGGGAATCGACTCAGCAGCGGTGCCTGTCGAGGCAGAGAATCTAGAAGCGATGTTTGGGGAAGCACCCGTATCCACTCCAGAAGCGCTGGAATTAGCAGATTCAGACCTATTTGGCAGCGACATGGAAGCGATGTTTGGGGAAGCACCCGTATCCACTCCAGAAGCGCTGGAATTAGCAGATTCAGACCTATTTGGCAGCGACATAGAAGCTGACTGGGGAATCGACTTAGCGGCGGTGCCTCAAGAAGCAGAAAATCTGGAAGCGATGTTTGGGGAAGCACCAACATCCACTCCAGAAGCGCTGGAATTAGCAGATTCAGACCTATTTGGCAGCGACATAGAAGCTGACTGGGGAATCGACTTAGCGGCGGTGCCTCAAGAAGCAGAAAATCTGGAAGCGATGTTTGGGGAAGCACCAACATCCACTCCAGAAGCGCTGGAATTAGCAGATTCAGACCTATTTGGCAGCGACATGGAAGCTGACTGGGGAATCGACTCAGCGGCAGTGCCTGTCGAGGCAGAAAATCTGGAAGCGATGTTTGGGGAACAAGAAGCACCCGCATCCACTCCAGAAGCGCTGGAATTAGCAGATTCAGACCTATTTGGCAGCGACATGGAAGTGATGTTTGGGGAACAAGAAGCACCCGCATCCACTCCAGAAGCGCTGGAATTAGCCGATGCCGACCTATTAGGCAGCGACATGGAAGCGATGTTTGGGGAAGCACCCGTATCCACTCCAGAAGCGCTGGAATTAGCCGATGCCGACCTATTTGGCAGCGACATGGAAGCTGCCGACTGGGGAATCGACTCAGCAGCGGTTTCTGAAGAGGCAGCTTCCGAGCTAGAGGATCTCTTAGGTGGTGAACCAGTAGGGTTTGGAGATGCATTGGCTTTTGAGGAGAATCTGTTGACTGGGGAAATTCCTTCAGAAAACCAAGCGTCAGACGCAGATGAGTTGGAGGAAGTTGAATCTCTCTGGGACTTAGTGACAGAACAACAAGAGATTGCGAATACTTCAGAGACTGCTGTTGCGGATGAGTTGTCTTTGATAGAGACATTTGGGGAAGAAGATCGGGACTTAGCCTTCTCATTGGTGGAAAACGATGAGTTTGACGAATTAGAGGCAATGTTGGGTGAGGAAGTGTTCGGGGAACCGGCATCTAACTTGGCAAGTAACGATGAGTTTGACGAGTTGGAAGCAATGCTGGGTGAAGAGGAATCCGTCCCGGCGGCTTTTGATGGAGCAGACATAAATGAGTTTGCTGACTTGGAAGCTCTCTTGGGGGATGATGAACCTCAGCTTGTTCCTCAATTAGCTGAATCGCAGCGTTCTCCCACGAAGCCGATGGCTGAACAAGCTGCATCCGCAGACACCCTTGACGATGGATTCGGGGATCTGGAGGAACTGCTGGGACAGGCTGAGGAGACGATGGGCGGGCCACGCAGCGTGAAAACCAGTTCAGGACAGGTTCGCCCGGTTAATCGTCCCCGCCCGGTTAAAGTGTTTGAGCAGACCATGCGGGTGCCGGTTAAGCACCTAGACAACCTCAGCAACCTGGTGGGGGAATTAGTGGTGAACCGGAACACTTTGGAACAGGATCAAGAGCGCCTGCGACAATTTCTGGATAACTTGCTGCACCAGGTACAGCAACTCAGCGATGTGGGTGCGAGGATGCAGGATCGGTACGAGCGATCGCTCCTAGAAAGCTCTCTACTCGCCAGCCGTCAAAGCAATCGGTTCAACGCCCGACCTGACCCTACATCGGCAGCGGATCAGGCTCCCGCCAACAGCCGGTTTGGTTTGGGTGAATTGGAACTCGATCTGTTTACGCCTTTCCACAGCCTTTCCCAAGAAATCATCGAGCTAATTGTCCGCGTCCGAGAGTCGGCGGCTGACATTGAATTCCTAGTCGATGAAACCGACCAAGTTGCCCGGATGCTGCGGCAGGTGACGAGTCAGTTGCAAGAGGGATTGACGCGATCGCGCATGGTGCCTTTTGCCCAAACTGCCGACCGCTTGCCCCGTGCCGTGCGCGAGATTTCTCTCAAGTGTGGCAAACAAGCCGAACTACAAATTGAGGGTCGGGAAACTTTGATCGATAAAGTGATCCTGGAACACCTCTACGACCCGATGACGCACCTGGTGAACAATGCCATCACTCACGGCATTGAACCGCCAGAAGTGCGTAAAGCCGCCGGTAAGCCCCCCATAGGTCGGATTACCATCCGAGCCTTCCACCAAGGCAACCAAACCGTCATCTCTGTCTCGGATGATGGCGCAGGCATTGATTCAGAAAGGGTAAAGGCAAAGGCCATCGAAAAAGGGCTGATTACCTCATCTGAAGCCAAATCCATGACCCGTCTGGAAGTCTACGATCTGCTCTTCCATCCCGGTTTTAGTACCAAAGACAAAGCCGATGACTTCTCAGGTCGCGGCGTCGGGATGGACGTGGTTTGCACCAGCTTGAACGAAATTCGCGGTGTGATTACGACAGACTCCACCCTGGGTAAGGGAACTACCTTTACCGTTCGTCTGCCCCTCACCTTAAGTATTTGCAAAGCACTCTGTTGCCTGAGCGACAAAGCTCGCATTGCCTTCCCAATGGATGGGGTGGAAGATATGTTGGATATACCCCAAGACCGCATTCAAACGAACTCGGAAGGTCAGACCTGTATCTCTTGGCGCGACTCCCTCATGCCCTTCCAACCCTTAGCGGAACTGCTGACCTACCAGCGTCACCTCAGTCGAGGCACAGTCTATGGTGGCAACCGTGAAGATGACATGATTTCGGTTGTCGTGCTACGCAGTTCTGGCAACTTTATCGCCGTCCAAGTGGATCAGGTGCTGGGCGAACAGGAAATTGTGATTAAGCAACTGGAAGGCCCCGTGCCCAAGCCCCTAGGCGTCGCTGGTGCTACTGTCTTGGGGGATGGTCGGATCATGCCCATTGCTGACGTTCTAGAGCTGATTGACTTGGCGACGGGTCGGATTGGCAAAGACCGTGGCGTTTCTCTGTGGGATAAGGCAGGTGTTTCCCTTCCTGTGGAGGCTCCACCGGTGAAGACCGATCCGATGGTCTTGATTGTGGATGACTCGATTACGGTGCGCGAACTCCTCTCCATGACCTTTAACAAGGCAGGATACCGAGTGGAACAAGCCCGTGACGGTCAGGAAGCCTGGGATAAACTTCGGTCGGGTCTGCCTTGCGAGATCGTCTTCTGCGACATTGAAATGCCTCGCATGGACGGTCTGGAGTTGCTGTCACGGATTCAGAAAGACCCCAGCCTCAACCATCTGCCGGTAGCAATGCTAACTTCTCGCGGCGCTAGCAAGCACCAGCAAATGGCAGCTCATCTGGGAGCTAAGGGCTACTTTACCAAGCCTTATCTGGAAGAAGCGCTCCTTGATGCCGCCCAACGGATGATTAAAGGTGAGGTGCTGCTGACTATCAACACAAACGCCTAATAGTAGGGGCGGGGTTTCCGCACCCTTTCTAGATAGGAAACGGGAGATGAGAGTAAGTAAGGTGGGCAAGTGTCCACCTTATTGGGTATTCAGCTCAGTCGGATTCACCAATTAAGGTAAAAGCCGCCCAGTCTCTGGGGTCGGGGTGTTGTTTCAGGGTTGTCAGCATCATCAGCAGTTGATAGAGTTGCTGTAATCGTTTGGTCAGGCTTTCTTCCTCTATCAGTTCCGCTACAACACCGCCGCGCCCCTTACTTCCATAGATTGACGGGTGTTGGCAACGAGGTCTTGTAGCGAAAGATTCTGTTTCTGCCACAGGGGTTTGAGGTCAGATGTCCGAAACGTCACTTCACCTGTGGGTTTGATGACCCAAATATAGAGTTCTGATTCTAGGGTTTTGTTCTTTCCCTTGAACTTTGAAATTATCGTAAATAATCGAATATTCAACAAGAGTTGCATTTTGTTCTTTAGCAACTCGTTTAACTTGTTCGATATTGGGTGGAGTAATGCTAGATTGCTCTTTCGGGTTAGTGGGACTTAAACAAATTTCAAGCCCAAACAAAGCCTAAACTAGTTTTATAAGCGGTAAATACATCCCTGTTATGGTTCAACCACTCAATAAAACGACAAGACATCGCTGTACGAAATGCTTCCAAGGCTTCAGTAAAAGTGTTCAAAGGTTTCAACGCTCACCTGCGTCTGAGTCCTCCGGTTAAGGTGTGCCATAAGATGAAAGTATAGGCACTCTTATACAAGAACGAAATGTCTCATCAGACTGCGGAGAGTCTCTCACTTGATATTCAGACAGCCCTAACCAGCCCTTAGCTTCCCGATAGAACACTTCTACCCAGTTTCTTTGAGAATAAGTCGTTACTATCCACTCGGCTGTGGCAATGGATGAATCAACATTGGTAATAAAATAGTCAATATCACTAGATGAATCGAAGGTTAAGGCATTCATGACTATAGCAATTGTTCTCTTCCCTTCCAGCCGTGATAGTTCAACTTCCTTTGTTGCCACCCAAACTGTATTTTGTTTTTCTAGATTGAGTTGGACTTGAGTGAAAGCTTCACTCTTGAGCGTTTGAGCTAAATTGTCTAAACGAATTTCTTCGGTCGAGTTTCCTGATTGAGCAATTATAACTTGGCGATTTTTTGCCAGTCCTCCTAGATACTTGAGTCTCCTTTTTTCCAGGTCAAGCAGAAAAGCCGTGTTATTTCCTCGCGCCAGCATCAATCAGTAGAAACGCCGAAAGAGAAAGCAAAACAAGAACAAATATTAGAGAGATTAAAGAAAAGTAAATATGTCTTACTGAAGAACGAGAAAGACCTAAGTGAAGAGCAAGAAAGTAAACTGAGTCAGGTTAAAGAGGTGTCTAGTAACCTGAAGAGAATGCATGAATTAAAAAAGCAAATAAGAAAGATTTTTGAGCAGACTAATAATTGGTTGACAGGATTATTTAAACTGGGAATATGGCTAGCAAGCGCGAAAAATCTTTTCCCGATAGTCAGAACACTATTATTCGTTGGCTGTCTGGAAATTATTGCTTACTTTGATAACAGGACTACGAGTGGTGTTGTAGAGGGCATCAACAATAAACTTAAGTTGATCAAACGCTCTGCTTACGGGTTTAGGAACTTTGAAAATTACCGAATTAGATGCTTGCTTAATTGGCATTTAAATTATTGAATAAGCATACTAAGTAATGAAGAACCATAATTCTCTGTCTTTGGTAGGAGTAGAAAAATTTCACTACACCTATTAAGTATAAGTGCCTAACATTATTGAACCGCTCCCTGAAATACCTTCACACGCTCTCTAGAAGAACGCTTACATAACGCTTACGCCCTAGTAGCAGAGGACTCTAAGTGGGCAGTTCAACAGCGCATCCGTGGAAGTACAGAGTTTGTGAAAACACTTTCTGGAGATTCCGTAATCTAACCCAAGCAAATTTGTAGTAACCTTTGGCAAGGTAATATTAACCAAGCAGATGTCACCATAGATAGATGCACGGTGCCCCTGTTTTGTACTACTGCTATCTGGACTTTTCAAACTATGGCTCCACAACACGGCAAGATTCGGTTCCCTCTATGGCAGTTTCTCAACCAGCCCCTGTTTAGTTCCAAAACTAAATTGGTACTCAATCCCCGCCGCTTCTCGTACCGTTACAGAATTCACCTTTTGGAACGCTGCTGGGTTAAAGATTACCAGCCGGGAAACCGCCGTCAGCACTAAACCTCTAAATTGCATTCAGTTGTCAGGAGCCAAGTTGAGACTGACCACCACATGGTCTCTACAGAATCCGGGAGCCAGAATCTATCTTCAGTTTGACTCCTGGATTCTAAATAAGGCGAGGATTGTTATTTAAATTTATTAAGTTTAAAGGCAGTTAAGTTACTCAGCGATGCCACTGAACAGAGAAAATTGACTTTTGCTCGATCCGGAATTCAGTTCCCGCTTGTCGAATACTTTACTCAGATAGCTCAAGCAGCCCGTGAATTCAGCGTCAGTTATGGGTAAAGAAAGCACCCATAACCGACGTGGGAAGTCCTTTTAGACACCCAGGAAAGCACGCTCGTGAGCGATCGCATAAGTTTGGTTTTCCTCAAGCACGCTCGACAAGAAAAGTCATGGCATTACAATCGGCGTATGGTCGCGGTATTACCGAAAGCCCAACCATTGAAATTTCGCAGGAAGTATTACGGTCTATCCTGAGTCGAATAGAATCTGAACTCCATAGCAGCGAAGTCTACAATCGCGCTTTGGCTGGGTTACAGACGATCTTGGGAGAAGCTGCTGGGAGTGCCCAGATTATGGTTAAGGCAGTGGGTAGAGAAGCCATCCGGCTAGCGTTCCAGCAGTTTGCAAGAACTTATAAGGTTGTCCCAGTCACATCTCCAGAAATTGGGAACAATCAACAACAGCAGCAAGTCAGCAGTCACTCTCAAGAATCATCAGTCGATAGCAAGCAGTCATCAGTTAATCACCCAGAATCAACGACGAATGACTTGACTTTAACGAATGACCAAGGATGCAGGATCGATAACTCACCTGCCGATTTAATAGACGCTAAGCCACTGCCTCTCCCAACCAGTCCAGATCCGGTTTTTCCCAAACCATCCAAAAAGCTCTCCAAGGCTGAACTGGCAGCGCAAGTGGCAGATGAACAGCGGCAAGAGCGTCTGCGTCAAATTGGTCAGCAATTAGGGCAGGCACGTCATGCACAGTCAATGACCCTGCGCCAACTTCACAATCAAACGTTCGTGCCGCTTCATCACATTCAGGCTTTGGAAGTCGGTTGCTGCGAGCAATTGCCGGAGGATGTCTACGTCCGAGGTTTTATTCGCCGGATGGGGGCCGCGTTGGGGTTAGATGGTGCTGCAATGGCTGCTTCCTTACCCGCACCTGATCCTACAAAATCTGTGCTGCCCTCCTGGTACCGACCGAAATCAACGTCAGGGTTCGGATTTCAGCTCAACACAGTTCACTTGTACGTGGGCTATGCGGCGCTGGTGGCAGGGGCAGTGGGAGGACTCGCTTTGATGTCGAACCATTCGCAATCATCGGCGTCTGCTGATTCTCCACCGGATGTTCCTACCAACTCATCTGCCTCTGAGTCGCATCGTCCTGTGAAACCTGCTGCGAAACCCGGCTTAAAGGCGAGTCTGAAGGGAGTGGCGGTTGGACCTGATATTGCTCCACCAGAAGCAATTAGTCGTTAATTAGTCATTCGTTATTGGTCTTTGGCAGAAAAAACAACTGACTGCTGACTAACTAATCACAAGATTATCTCGATGGACGACGGTTTCTGCACCGGCGTAGCCCAAAATGGCGGGAATTTCTGCTGAACGGCGACCGCGAATTTGCTGTAGCTCATCGCTGCTGTAGTTCACCAGCCCTCTGGCTATTTCTCGTCCTTGGGAGTCGCATAACTGCACGGCATCTGACGCCTGAAAGTCTCCCTCAACGACGGTAATCCCAGCAGCTAAGAGGGATTTTCCCGATTGACAAATTGCCGCGATCGCTCCCTTATCCAGATACAGCTTTCCGGCAGGAATCAACCCGTGGGCAATCCAGCGCTTACGGGCGTTGCCCATCGTGTCGCGGGGTTCAAACTGAGTGCCGAGGGGTTCTCCTTGCAAGATTTTTTGGATGTTGCGGGGAAATCGCCCTTCGGTGATGACTGTCCGAACTCCGGCGCTGGTAGCAATGCGGGCAGCAGTAATTTTTGTAACCATGCCGCCTGTGCCCCACTGAGAGCCGCTAGAGCCTGTTTGCACTTGTAATTCTTCCAGCTCATCAATGCGGTTCACCAGGGCGATCGGCTGAGCATCCGGGACTTGGCGCGGATCGGCGGAGTAAAGTCGGTCTACATCGGTCATTAAAAATAGCCAATCTGCCTCTATCAAGCTGGCAACTAGGGCTGAAAGCGTATCATTATCCCCGAATTTCAGTTCCTCTACTGCTACGGTGTCATTTTCATTCACCACGGGGATAACGCCCAACCGCAACAGTTCCCGGAAGGTGTTGGAGGCGTTGATATAAGCTGAGCGTTCTTTGAAGGTACTGCGAGTCAGGAGAACCTGGGCGATGGGTTGTTCTAAGGTTGTAAAAAAGTCATCGTATACGCGCATCAGGCGTCCCTGACCGACTGCTGCTACCGCTTGTTTCAGTGCCAACGTGCGGGGGCGATCGCGCAGTCCCAAGCGGGCGCAACCCACTCCCACAGCACCCGAAGAAACTAGCACCACGTTATGACCTTGCTGCCGCAAATCCGTGAGGGTTTCTACTAAGGCGGCAATGGTGGACAGAGCTAGATGACCTGTTTCAGGCGATGTCAGGCTGGAAGTACCAATTTTGACGACAAGGGTTTGACTCACAACAGAGAGGGGGCGCAGGGGAACAGGGAGGAGGAAGAGCAGCTTGTGGAAGACTTGCGGTTATCGCGTTTGGAGCCGGGGAGTTGGCAATTAGCCATTCTTCCATTCGCATTACCCATTACCGATTCCAAATTGTAAAACGCCAGCTCCTCTGTCGGGGGAACTGACGCTTTACACAGGTATTCACGGGGATTAATGTTTAGGGTCTTTATATCGGCTGACCCCATTTGAACCATATTATAGAATGCCAGGAATTTTTGACGATCGAGAATCTCCTAATTATTTCTTTATATTTTGGTTTTTCAGGATTTATCTGGATTTTTTAAGTTTTGTTGCTTTGCTGTGAGCGAGACGCCCAAGGCTTGAGACACCCAGACTTCAAAGGTGCGGACTGGATAAGAACGCACGGCTAGCGCCGGGTCAACCATCGGTTCGACAAGAATGGTAAACATACCGAGTCGGTTGCCTGCCAAAACGTCTGTAAATAAGCGATCGCCCACCATTGCCACTTGTTCGACGGGAAGGTTCATCGCGGTGACAGCCTGCCGCAGCTTGCGCCGTGACGGCTTGGCAGCGCTGGTAATGTAGGGCAAATTTAACGAGCGAGCGATGCCACTAATTCGGTTTTCGCTCAAGTTATTACTCACCAGCCATAGCGTCGCCACTTGTCTGATTTGCTTCACCCACTGCACGAGTTCTTCAGACGCCTCGGCTGCTTTCAGGGGTACTAGCGTGTCATCGACATCCAAGACTAGACCTTTAAGATGATATTGCTGAAGAAGATCGGGGGTCAGACTTACAACAGGTCTGCCCAGAATTAAGTCAGGCTGTAACCGTGTTACCCAGGACATAAGCAGTTTTTAATTGTAGGTGTGAGTTGTTAGGAGAACTCCCAGGTAAGAGCTTTTTCAACCCGGCAAAGCTATAAATGTGGATTGCTAGTGGCTGCAAGTCCAACTGCCCCGATTTTAACTAGACTTGTGGGCACGGCGACTAGACCAATCGAGGCGCTGTTGTTAGCGGCTTTGTTGCCGTTGTTGGCGAATCGCGTTTGTAGCGGCTTGGTGTTCTTGTAGCGTCCGACTAAAGATATGGGTGCCATCGTAGCGAGCCACAAAAAAGAGGTAGTCTGTGTTTTCAGGATTGAGTGTGGCTTTGAGACTCCCTAAGCCAGGGCTGGCGATGGGAGTGGGCGGTAATCCTGAGTTGAGATAAGTATTGTAGGGGGAAGCTGTCTTCACCTGAGCCAAAGTTAAGGGCTGATCCGCCGTTTGCCGAATGCCGAGTCCGTACTCAACCGTGGGATCGGATTCAAGTCTCATCCCCTTCTGAAGTCGTTGCGTGAAAACGCCAGCAATCAGAGGGCGTTCGGTAGGAATTACTGCCTCTTTTTCGACGATGCTAGCTAATGTCACCCATTGAAGAAGGGGCATCTGGGTTTTTGGCGCTTGTTGATAGATGGGGAGTGCCACCTGCTCAAAGCGATCTAGCATCTGTTTGATGACGGCTTGGGGCGTGATGCGATCGCTATTTAGCTTGTAGGTATCCGGGTACAAAAAACCTTCCAAATAAGGCAAATCCGAAGGTAGCCAAGGATACTGGTCTTTGGGAATCTGAGTTACGGCTGTGAGAAATTCTTCGGCTTTGAAAAATCCCTGAGATTCAAAGTAAGCCGCCATTTGCTGAAGCGACCATCCTTCGGGGATTGTGAAGGACATCTGCACCACATCGCCCGTCCAAATTTTATCAGCGATCGCACTCAGCGGCTGGGTGGGTGACAACTGGTAAGTCCCAGCTTTAAACCCACCCGGTCGCTTTTGCAAGTCCAACCAAAACGCCCATAGCTTCCAAGCATCAGCGGAGCGAATCAACCCTGCTGCTTCCAAATCGCGCCCTATCTGCTGCGCCGAAGTTCCTTGAGGAATCCGGATTAGCACCGATGCATCTTTTCTAGCATTCGCTGACGGCTGAGTTTCGGCAACGGGGGGCGCACTCGCCCAGCTCCACCACGCCCAACCCTGCCATGCACAGAGTCCAAGCGTTGCTGGGATTAAGGCGAGATAAAACGTCCATTTGGAGATGCGTTGGATTGCTTTCATCTTGATTGCCGATAACAACCGCTGTCATGAAATTAAAAATTAAAAATTATAAATTAAAAATGAAGAATTTTCTTTTTTAATTTTTAATTTTGCATTTTTAATTTTTAATTCCTTGCCTATTCCATTTCATCAAATAGCTGATCTTCCAACAGCGGTTGCACTTTTTTAAATTCCTCAGGGGAAAGTAGCTCTGGTTCACCCGCACTATTGATCCGCGCAAACAATAGCAACGGATCTAGAGGCGTGTATATTGTGTATTCTTGTTCTTTGTGGTAAAAGCTGGCTAGAAACTGAAATTCCTCTGGTTCGAGCTGAGTATCGTCATCTTCGATTTCCAGAGTGAGAATTTCTTCCTCTTCAACCGCAGGCAGTTCACCTGCAACAGTCAGAGCAAATGCGGTTCGCTTCAGGACGAGATTTCGCTCTGCCAGGACTGCTTGAGCCGTGGAAAAAACTTCGTCAATTTCGGCGTCGTCTTCGACCAGGGTGGCTTCTTCCTCCTCCTTCTCCTCGTCCCACGCCACAATTTCTACAGGTGAATCTACCGGCAGGAGGATGACGTATTCTTCACCTTCTACTTCTATCGAATGCTCAATGTAACAACTAAGCGATCGCCCGGTTTCATCCGTCAGCGAGACGGTTTGGACGGAAGACCCATTCTCTTCAGGGGGTTGGGATGAGAACATTGCAGATATGCTGCTATCAACGCGAGATTGTGAACTAAGAAACTCCAACCCCAAAGTTTGCAGACAGTGGGGAAGTAGCTTGCAAAAATCAGGATATCACGGCACAAGAGTTGTAGAGACGACATACGTCAAGTAGGGAGAATTTATCAATTGTTCCTACTTGAGGTGTGAAGACTCATCAAAGCGATGCGTTCGCTTACTGCCAGACAAACACCTTCGCTTCGTACTCTGGCAAGTCAACGATCAAGCCATCCTCTCCAGCTTCGACCGGGAAGTTATTCATCCAATCCTGCCACGTCCCAGAGGATGGGAACTTAGGAATGCCATACCCTGACAGAGACTTATCTGAGAAATTCGCCACAACGACAACACGGGAACCTCCATCGTTCCAGCGCACGTATGCCAACACTTTTGCCTCTGGATCTTCGTGGAAAAACTCAATGTTGTCGCTAGAAAGAGCTGGATTTTCTTTCCGTAGAGCGATTAATTTTTTGTAATACTCAAACAAATCTTGATTTAAGTCTCTTGACAACAAAGACCAAGCAATTTTCTTTGGCTGAGTCACGGTTTCGCTTTTGCGCTTGTGTTCTCCAAACTCTTCTCCCATCCAGAGCATTGGCACACCCATCGCCGTCATTAACAGAACAACTCCTAACTTGGCTCTCCTAAATGCGGCTTCGTCAAAAATCCCGCGATCGCCTAATTCTCTCATCAAACGTTGGCGATCGTGAGTCGCCAAATAATTCACTACATTCGTAGTCGCCGTATAACCCTGCCTTCTCGGATCTAAAACTTCCTTCAGTTTTTCTAATTCAAACATTTCGCCACAAATATGTGGAAGCACAAAGTAGCGAAAACTTTCATGCCAACAACCATCCAGTGGACCTTCTGGATAAACTACGGTTTTTGTATCGGGAATATGTTCAGCAATGTTGTAGAACGGCTTAGGCGCAATATTTTTCTTGGCTTGCTTGGCAAGCCAATCCAAAAATTCATAATTTGCCAATTGGCGCACTGCATCAAAGCGAATCCCATCAATGTGATATTCCTGAACCCAAAACCGCACCACATCCCCGACGTATTTCCAGGCAGGCTTAACGTCTAACTTTTCGTCGTAGTTGTCGTAGTTAAATTCTGGTCCCCAGTAATTCGCCGGATCTTCCGGATAATGCATATGCTCGTAGTACCAGTAATTCCGGTCAATCAGCATTAATGGGCATTCTTCATCTGTGTGGTTATAAATCCCATCCATGAAAACGCGAATGCCTCGATGATGACACTCGTCAATAAACCGCTTCAAATCTTCTGTAGGGCCGTAACTGGATTCTGTAGCGAAGTAGTGACGCACTTTATAGCCCCAATTGTAATCACCGGGATACTCATTCACTGGCATCAACTCGATGGCATTAATTCCGAGTTCGCTTAAATGATCTAATTTAGCGATCGCGTCTTGGTATTTTCCTCGCTTGTGCGGGTCATCCTCACCGCCCGAAAAATCCGCAACGTGCATTTCATAGATGACTAATTCGTGATTATTTGGCAAGGGAGTGTCGTCATACTGCCAAACGTAAGCATCAACAATCCTCTTACCATCTTTGATCCGCGCTATACCGTTGTCTCTTGCTTCATCAACGTCTGTAGCGTAGGGATCGATTACATCCACCCATCGATCGGGTTCAAAATTCGGGCTTTTCGATTGAACGCGAAATTTATATTGATAAATGCCATCCTCCAAATCAACCTGAGTTCGGAAATAGCCATCCTCACCTTTTTCCATTGGAATTCCTTTCCAGTCAGAAAAAGAGCCTATCAATACCACTCCTTTGTTACGAGGTGCAAATAAATTGAATTCGATTGAACTTGCCATAAAACCTTTTGATGAAGTTGATTTGCTTGTTCAGCAAAGATTATTTGCAAACATTTTTTAAGTTTGCATTTCTAATTTTAACTTTAGTAATAAATTATACTAAATTATCCGTCTTTAGAAATAGTTGATTCTAAATAAAGTTTGTATAATCAAAAACAAAATTGATTAATTATCTGTTTTTTTATATCTCTAGAAATAGATAAAAGCTGTTGCTTGAAACTTTGGAGATATTTTTAAAAAGCGTGTAAATAATTCTAGGGAGAGATGTCAATTGAGGGATGAACCGAGAGGATCGGGTCATAACTAACAGCTCAAAGGAGCTGAAAAATGGGTACATTACAATGGATTCCTCTCATTTACACTCTTAGTCTCGGTCTTGCATTTATCATGCTTGCTTATTGCTTTGCGGCAGTTACTATCTAGTTTCCTATATGGGAAGCTTGTCTGATTAATCAATTATTTCTAATTTGAATTAAGGAGTTTCAGATGTTGAAACAAATGTGTTGGTTGCCAACAATGGGAGTCAGCGGAGAAAAGTTGTTGCATTTACGAACGGCACCCCATCAACCGTGGCGACCTTATACGGCTTTTCCAGAATATGCTGTACCAGACTATCCGGTTCCTGGAGGTTCTAAGGGTTGGGCAACCTACCAGAAATTAAGATGCGAAGGTTGGGCTTTGGCACCCAGTACGCAGGGTCAGCAACTGAAAAGCGCTTAAAAGCATCAGAAAAAAGAGGGCGAAGAATTCCATATGTTGCCAATAAAAAACAAAATGGTGCAACTTTTGTGAGGTACCCAATTAGATTGTTTTTACTCCTTTTACAAAGGAGTAAAGACAATCTAATGTTAAGGACTGTAGTGAGTTTCGATTACTGCCAAACTAATACTTTGGCTTCGTAACCTCCTAAGTCGAGATGGATACCATCCTCTCCAGCTTCGACATCATAATTGCCAGTCCATTCGTGCCAGGTTCCCGCTTCGGGGAAGTTAGGAACGTGATAGCCGCCTAGGAAGTTGTCGGAGAAGTTCGCTACAACGACGACACGAGAACCCTCACCATTCCAGCGGCTGTAGGCTAATACCTTCGCTTCTGGATCTTCATGGATAAAGTCGATATTTTCGGTGTAGAGGGCATGATTATTTTTACGAAGATGAATCAAGCCTTTGATAAACTCAAACATACCGCGATTGAGGTCATGGCTGAGTAGCGTCCAATCGATTTTTGCTTGTTCGCTTGTTTTGTATTTATATTCTCCGAACTCTTCGCCCATCCACAGCAGAGGTACGCCGACTGCTGTCATATTGATGACAGAACCTAACTTTCTCCGCTTAAACGCTTCCTCATCCAAAATGCCGCGATCGCCTAACTCTGCTAAAACATGATTATGGTCGTGATTCGTTAGGTAATTCACAACATTCGTGGCACCCATGAAGCCTTGCCGCTTGCAGTCAATCGCATCCTTGAGGCGCTCTAAATCAAAGGTATCGCCGCAGATATGTTCCAGAATGCAGTGATAGAAACTATCGTGCCAGCAGCCATCCATCGGACCCTCTACATTCGTAATGCTGGTGGTTTCAGGAATATGTTCGGCGATGTTATAAAAGGGTTTTGGTCCAGCTGCATTTTTGGCTTCCTGAACAATCCAGTGCATGAAATCGTAGTTGGCCATTTGCCGCGCTGCATCGTAGCGAATGCCATCAATGTGATATTCCTGAATCCAGAATTGCACGGTATCGCCGACAAACTTCCATGCAGGCTTAAAATCTAGATTTTCGTCATAGTGTTCGTAGTTAAATTCTGGTCCCCAGTTATTATCTGGGTCGCGGGGAGCATGATGATACCAATAATCGTGGTCTATTTGCGTCAGTGGACTTTCTGCTTCTGAGTGGTTAAAAATCCCGTCCATGATGACGCGAATTCCATGACCATGACATTCATCAATCAGATGCTTCAACCCTTCAGTTGTGCCATAGCTAGATTCTGTGGCAAAGAAGTAGCGCGGGTTATAACCCCAGCTATGGTCGCCTGGATACTCCTTAACTGGCATCAACTCAATGGCATTAACTCCCAGGTCGCAGAGGTAATCTAATTTTTCCACAACGTGTTCGTATTTGCCGCGTGCGTAGGGGTCATCCTCACCGCCGGAGAAGTCGCCAACGTGCAATTCGTAAATGACTAATTCACGATCGCTCGGCAGTGGCTTATCGTCATGTTGCCAAACGTATGTATCCACAATCCGTTCGCCATCTTTAATCCGCACAACACCGTTTTGGGTGGGGTTATCAATATCGGTGGCGTAGGGGTCAACTACTTCTACCCATTGATCCGGTTCAAAGAACCAAGATTTGGATTGGATGCGGAATTTATATTGATAAACTCCATCTTCCAGTTCAACTTTGGTACGGAAATAACCATCCTTACCTTTTTCCATTGGGATGTCTTCCCAGTTAGAAAAATCCCCAATTAAAGCAGCTCCTTTGTTATAGGGAGCAAATAAATTAAATTCAATCGGAGTTGCCATAGAAGTGTTTGGAATTTTGATGAGAAAAGGCTTCGAGCAGTATTTTCTCCTTTTCATCCAACTGGGGTATCGTTCTTGAGAAATAAAGTTGCTTCTGATGCCCTAATTCCCAGGAGATAAGCGGTAATCAAAGCTAAAGGCAATTTAGGCTAAATTTAAGCGATTAATGCCGAATTTGGCGTTATCCTGCGCGATCGCTCTGACAAAAACAGGACTTACGCAAATATCACTACATCTGCCACCGCAATCCCCCTGGGGGATTGAACCCGAAAAAACGCTATATGTATAAGCTTTGCGTAAGTCCCGAAAAAATCTAGCTGTTCTCGGTTGACTGCAATACGACAGAAGAACCTAACCGCTAGTTTCCTCGATGAAAGGGGACTAGCGGTTAGGTTTTTAAATGGCTAACAGTATTAAGCCATTACGGCATCTAATAGTGTGTCAGCACCAAAGCGGACCGGATCGGTGCAGGGACGCTTTGTTTCTGCTTGTGTCTGCTCGATTGCTCGTTGTGCAGTGTCGCTGTCGAGATGGGCGGTGTTGAGAGCGATCGCTACCACTCGCACCGGCGCAAATGCACCCGCCGCCGATGCTACTGTCTCGTAAAGCTGAATGACCTCTGGCAGCGGCGGAATGGGAACGTGGGGATGATGGCGAAGGGTTGCTTGTTGCGCTCGATGTACCAGCACTAGATGCGTCGGCTGAGTCCCGCGAATCAGTGGCAGCGTTGCCGTTGAACCGGGATGCAACAGGGAACCTTGTCCCTCAACAAACAGAATCTCATGCTCCTCGCCAAAAAGCATCACCATTTGCTCGATAGCACCCGCAGCAAAGTCAACCCGCACGGCATCCAGCGGTATGCCATCCCCCGCTATCATTAAGCCCGCTTGACCTGTAGCTAGGAACTTGGAACGCAAACCGCGCTGTAACGCGGCTTTATTTAGTTCCAAACTGGTTGACATTTTGCCAATTGCCATATCCGTACCGACGGCGAGAACCCGTTTGCAAGAGAGCGATCGCGCCTGTCCACTTCCTATCTTTAATCCTGCGGGTTCCTGACGCACATCCCAAATCCATTGCCCATCTTTCAATAATGCCCGCATTTCTGGATGGGACGCCATTGGGGTATGCAGTCCATTCACGACTGACAACCCCGCTGCTACCCCTTGTTTCACTTCCTGCCACCATTCCTCTGGGAGGGCACCCCCAGGTGGCGCAATCCCAATCGCCAGGATATCGGGTGTGTAAGCTAGCGCCTCTTCCACGGAAGCTACAATCGGCACCGCACGCGGGATACCCGTCAATTCTCGCAATGACTCTCCCGCACACTGGCGATCGATGACTGCCACCACTAGCGCTTCAGTGTAGCGTAATAGCGCCAGTCCGGTTTTGCCGTTGATGCCGCGAATCCCTTCATGTAGCAGAATTGCCACTCGATGTTTAGATGTCAAATGCACAGCTTTTTAGAAAATAGGGAACAGAAATTCATGGTTCATCCTTCGTCCTTGTAGATAACTCCCAATCCGGGTAAATCATTGGGTAGCAACCGTCCATCTTGTATTGATGCGCCGCTGAAAGGATCGTCGATAATATTTAGGTGACTATCTAAATCTAGATAATCCGCTAAGGGTGAGAGTTGTGCCGCCGCCGTATTAGAGATCGCGCTGTCAGAATAGCAACCGAACATCACCTGCAATCCACAAGCTTTCGCTGTATGTACCATGCGAATCGCTTCCGTTAAACCGCCACATTTCATTAGTTTGATATTAACGCCATGAACCCGGTCTGCCAGTTGCGGGATATCCTTGCTTGTAAAGCAACTTTCATCCACAAAAATGGGTAGAGGCGATCGCTTGTACAATTCCTTAAACGGCGATTCTCCCATTACTCCGACTTCTGCTTCTCGTCCTAGCGGCTGTTCCACATACTTAACGCCCATCTTTGCCAGCCAACTGCACATAATCGCGGCGTCTTCCAGACTCCAACCTCCATTGGCATCGACGCTTAGCTGAGCATCGGGTGCTGCCTCCCGAATTGCCATCAGCATCGCTTGATCCGCTTCAATTCCCTCGGAACTACCCAACTTCACCTTCAAAACATTTGCCCCTGTCACCTGCCGCCAGTCGCGCCATCGCTGTAAAGCACCAGATGGAGAATTAATCCCAATCGTCACAGAGGTGGGAACAATCCGATCTCGATCCAATCCCCACAGACGCCACAACGGTAAGCCTAGCCGCTTTCCCTGCCAATCGTGCAACGCCATATCAATTGCCGCCCACGCCGCAGAAGGTGTTTGCTGTGCCGCCAACACCTCCTCAATTTTCTGCCTTTCCCAAGGGCTAAATGCCTCCAACAGCGGCGCAATGCCTTGCAATGCCTCCAAGAGAATCTCCGTGGTTTGCCGCTGTTCTCCCACTCCAATGGAAAAAGGCGTTGCTTCTCCCCAACCTTCAATCCCATCTGCGATCGCGCGTACCCACACATTCATGGTTTGCGCTGTCGTGCCGCGACTGATGGTTAAAGGAAATCGCTTGTTTACCGTGAAGGTTTCTACGCTAATCTGCATTGTTGTATGCTTGATGATTTTTGAATCTACTTTCAAGACTTAGTTTATGAAAAATCTTAACAAGTGGAAAATTTTAAATTCTAAAATGGTGATTAACAATCAATGGTGTAAAGTCAGGCAAGATGAAGTCGAATTACCCAGCGGACAAATCATCGATGATTTTTTTGTGAATATTCGACCTGATATTGCTGTTATTTTACCAATCACTCAGCAAAAAGAAATTGTTTTTGTGCGTCAATACCGTCATGCCGTAGGAGAAATTTTATTAGAACTTCCTGCGGGTGCTTTTAATCCAGAGGAAGAGGATAGTGTTGTAGCAGCCGCTAGAGAATTAGAAGAAGAAACGGGATATGTTGCCGAGCAACTCATTAAACTGGCAACTTTATATGATAACCCACCGAAAGATACAAATGATATCCATTTGTTTTTAGCTGGAAATGTTCATAAAAGCAGCCAACAAATGCTAGATATCACTGAAGATATTGAAGTTGTATTAATTCCTATTTCCGAAGTTATGGAAACAATCGCCCACAGGAAAATTTGCGTTTCCGGAACGATTGCTGCTATTTTCTTGGGATTGGATTTTTTATCTCGTCGCGCTGCTAAGCAAGTCGATGAAAATAAATTAAATTTCTAGAAGCTGATAATGGTAAATTAGTTAGATTTTTTCCTGATTCCCATATCTGACGCATTCATGTTTTTATAGAGTCAACTTAATTGTATTCTCTGGATTGATAATGGAAACATTCTTGGCAAGAACTAAAGGGGTTTACCGCACAACGGATGTAAGGAGAACGAGCATTAAACTGACAAGTAATATCTCCAATTAAATAACCCACGCCTTCAATGTAATGTTGATCTAAAGGCATTTGCATTCTTTGCAGTTGCCTAGCTTCTAACATTCGCATTGCTGCTTGCAAACCCGCTCTGCTTCGTGCTTCTAACCTGCGGACGTGCCACACTGAAAGTAGCCCTGGTATTAGACTAATAGCAAAAATTAGGAAGATTTCTAACACCCGCCTATTACCTCATCTTATTCTCATACAATTCTACCCGATTCATATAAGTAGGCAGCCGTAATTATTTGTAGAGTGAGTAAAAATGTCCGACGACTCGCATTCGCGGCTAAACAAACAAAGCCTGCTCTCGTCAGGCTAATATAAAGTCTGCTCTCGTCAGGCTTGGTTCTTCTAGCCCTAGGCTTCTAGCCTGTGGTTGGATATTGGCTGCCATCGGGATGCTCCCAACGCCATGTCCCTAATTTACGAAAGTTATTAATGTCCATTCTTTAGTCTTTAGTCTGCGAGTAGAGCGCTGCTACGCTAACAGTCCTATTTTCTAAGTTAGCGTGATTTCCCTTTGTCTCCAAGGACAGCCAAGGAAGCTTAAACCAAAGGTATACAAATCTCTAGATCAGAGAGTCTATTCTAGGATCTAGAATGGAACACTGCATTAGGTGTAGTGAGAGAATATCTGTGCTGAACTTTGACTCCTTCTTCCCTCAGGAAATGACGCTTGCGCCCGAACATCCCCTAGCAGCAAATTTCGATTTGCCGATTCCGGTTGCACAAAGCGCATCTAAGGAAAAAATTCGTCAGATCCAACAACGCGATCGCATTCCGGGAGTCGTCAAGCGGATAGTTTCCTTAGATGCGAATACTTTCTGGGAATACTGGTGGTGTGTTCCAGGGCGCATCTTGCTAGCGGAAGATATGGAACTTTTAGAAAGCGATCGCCTCCGCCTAGAATCGATCCTCTCAAAACTGGTTTGGCTGTTTGGCGGTTACTGCTTTGGAGACAATACTCCCCAGCAGGGAGAGCAAGAACCCGTCTATGATTGGCAGCAAGTAATAGAATTTGCCCGACAGCACGGGTTTGAATCTTATGTGCTGGATATCGATTTTCTACCCAGCGCCATTAAGCTGGATAACCGAAATTCCCAGCTAACTGAAAATACTCTCTCTATCACTCATGTTGCCGTTGAACCCGCTCATTGGCATATTGAGTTTTTTCGGCTACAACCCGCTGAAGCTGAATTTTTTGAGATTCAGGAAGTGAAAAACCTCTGTAGCTGCCAAATCTGGACTGGCAAGCCATTCCTCAAAAACCTACAAACCGGCGAAGCTGTCACCCGATATGACTTGTGGGTTTCCTATCCAGGATATATCACAAATACTCCCTGGATGCAATAAGATGCCAATACCAAAATATGGGTAAAAATGTGATATTTTAACCGTTCAACTCAATGCCATTAATTAACCCATCGCGTTTAGAGCCAATATTGCCATGAAAAAGCGTACCGAAGAAAAAGCCAAGACTTTAGGTGACTGGGCATACCTAGCGATTGAAAAACACTTTCAGAAAACGATTAAGCACGAATCTGATGTTATCAAAGACAAAGATCCAGAAGCGTTACACCAGATGCGCGTTGGAATTCGTCGCCTACGTTCGGCGGTAAAGGGTTTTGCACCGGCGCTGGATCTTCCCAAGTCAACCCAAGAAAACAAGATTGGTAAAATTGGTCATAGTCTTGGGGGTTTGCGGGATTTAGACGTGCTTCAGGATGCCCTAAAAAACCGTTACCATCCGAATTTACCTTCCAAAGAACAGAAATCCTTAAAAGAAGCGATGGATGCTCTGGATAAGCAGCGCCAACATGCGCTAGAACAAGTCCGGAAAACCCTGGATGATCAGCAATACCACAAACTCAAGCAATCGTTGCAAGGGTGGTTGAAGCATCCGACTTATCAAGAAATTGCGCGGATGCCAGTAGACCCGGTTCTGCCAGATTTACTGTTGCCAGAAATTAGTCAGTTGTTGCTGCATCCAGGTTGGTTGCTAGGGGTTGAATTTAAAGCGGGACAGATGGAAACTGGGAAGGATCTGGAACCATCAGCCGTAGCGAAACTCTTAGCAGATGATGGGGAAGTTCTGCACAGCTTGCGGAAAGAAGCCAAGCGGGTGCGCTACCAAATGGAACTATTTTCTGACTTCTATGGCCCCACTTATGCAGGTTATCTGCAAGATGTAAAGTTAGTTCAGGAAACTTTAGGAAAAATTCAAGACTGCGTTGTTTTAGGGGAAGTGCTGAGTGATGTCTTGCACTCCAAGCTCAAACATCAACTACCGACGCTGACCGAACAGCTGGATCAAACCGTTTACGAAGCTTGGCAAGAGTGGCAACCCCTACAAGAGCGTTACTTAAATTCCCAAACACGGCAAGCCTTTCACCTAGCGTTGTTGCAGCCGCGCGATGAAAGTGATATCAACAATAAACCGAAGAATGAACACAAGAATGAACAAAGTGGCATAAAAGATGGGACTAGCGGTATCGGTTTTGGCACATAGCTTTAGGGATGCAAAAGTGGCTTTTCCATCGGCTAGCCTGAAAGTTGGAAAAAACATTCTGATTAACGGATGCAAAAGTTCATAACCCGGCTGCGCGTGCGATACCACGAGATGGACTCCTTGGGGCACGTTAACAACGCAGTTTACCAGCATTACCTGGAACAGGCAGCAGTCGAACACTCAGAACATCTGGGATTTAACCACAAGCTCTACGAAGAACTCGGTGGCGGCTTCGTGATGCGGCGGATCGAGATAGACTATTTGCGTTCTGCTGTTGCAGGCGATCGCTTAGAAATTACCACCTGGCTACACCAAATTCAAGGAACCCGTGCCATCCGCCGCTATGAAATCCGCAAACAAGGAGAAGCTCCGCTATTAGTGACAGCGGAGGCGTTGTGGGTGTGGGTGGATCTTGCCGCAATGCGTCCACGAGCGATCCCTAAGCAGCTCCTGGATGCCTTTGGGCAATTGTTCTCTGCGGTACCAGAGTAAAAAATACTTTGTTTGAGGCTAGTAAGTCATTAGTCATGGGTCATTCGTTCTTTGTTACTGACCCATGACCGATGACTTGTAACAATCTTTAATTATTTTGACTCCTTGAATATATCTTGCGGCAGAAGGGTGTGCGATCGCCATACCCGTAAAATCTTTCTGGTCTAATCAATTGACCCCTGGTTTTTATAAATGACCTTGATGGTCAGCGATTCTCGCATATCGCCAGATTCTACAAAATACAACAACAAGGAGAATTAAATAATGCAGCGCATTTTTTCAGCATTAGGGCAAGCATTTCGCAACAGCATTTTGATTCTGGTTACGGTGAGTTTGCTTAGCCTCTCCAATTTATTCATTTTTGCAAATCAGCCTGCTTATGCAGCGACAAGCTCAAGTGCAAATATTAACCGTACTTCAGACCCTACTGAAGACGCTAGTATGCGAGAAGAAGCTTACGAAGAAGCCGCAGAACAGGCTCGGAATCCAGATAAGCAGGATGAGATTTACAACGAAAGTGTAAAAGCAAACAAAGGGCCACAGGCAGAGAATGGCTTAGTTGAAGGAGCCAAAGAACTGGTTGAGAAAGTAACAGGTCAAGGCGATAGCAAATAGCTATTTGGGTAATTGGTTATGAGTCATGAGTCATTAGTCAGTTGCAAGAAACTAATGAATAATGACTCATAACAACTAACATTACCGATTACCCACTCATAGTCGCATCAGGCAAATTAAATGCAAGGGCAGCTATTTGAAGCATCTAGATTCAATACCGAACCGATGGCGCTAGTCGCGTACGAGTTGTGGAAATTCTATGGTGAGCGCTCGGTTGCCCAAGGCGTAAATTTCACCCTCAACAGGGGAGAAAGCGCGATCGTAGGCACTCTTACTGGCATTGTATCGGTCTTGTAGGGATTGTACTCCGGCTGGCATCTGCTGCTATTTTTGCCGCTTATTTTCTTAGGCAGTATCCTATTTGGTGCGATGGGACTACTCATGGCAGGAACGGTGCGACAGGAACGGTGCGAACTATAGACCAGATGATTGCACCCATATTTCTAATATATTCTGCCAAGGTACACTTTTTGCGGCACTTATTATCTGAAGGGGGTGCTAAAATCTTAAAAGTAGTATATCCGTTCTAAGTAATTAGGCTAAATTAATGCCAGTCAAGTTAGATAAAAAATTGGTTAACAGGCACAAAAATTCATAAAAAAATTTGTAAAAGAATATCGCTAGCCATTATTTCTAGCTTGATATGTTTTACAAATAGCCCAACTGTATCAGCAACTTTACTCAATCCTCGTGCTTACACATATCAATATAGAACTATAACTACTCGTGGAGCATTTTTCTCTTCTACATACGGTCAAGAAGATTTGATTGCTCCATCTACTAACAAAAGTATTGGTTTTATTAACAAAGAAATGTGGGTTTTCTTGAATGACAACGAGTGGATTGAAACTGGAGCTACAAAAGGTCCCGTATCCAACAGTCTTCAAACACCTAATCCTGGTTCTTCAAACAAATCATATTGGCAAGGACATTTTGTAGCTTACAAACTATATAATAGCTCAGCTAATCAATATGAGTATCATGAAGTAGCGTATGGGTCTCAAAACCCTACTGGTACACACAACTTTTCAATTACATATATTGGTTCTAATACATGGGTTGTTTATTCTGATTATGCGAGAGTATTGACTATCAGTCCTGTGCCTTATTCATCGTCTAAATATGTACAAGTGGGAATTGAAACGAATGAAACTACTTCATCTTTTTTAAGTGGCACTTTTGCTTCAAATTGGCAGCTCAAAGATACTAATGATATTTGGCACTTGTCTACTATGGCTGTAAATGGAGATTCCAACAATCTAAACTGGTCATCAAGTTTTTCATATAATAGTTCTAACAGCACTAATCTAATTCGTTATAGTCATCCTTAGTTACAGAAAAAATATAAGAGGATTGTTGTATGAAGTTAACAAAACAATTAGGGATTAGACTCAGCTTTTTTGTCTTAGTTGCAGGTGTTATTAGTTCAATCACGATAAAACTTAACTGGTCTATGCAACAAGCTGTGGGACAAGTGCCAAGTAATCAAAACTTACCTGCACTACCACATCCTGTTCCTGCACCTGTAGACCTTAATAAACCACAACCTTACAATGACAATCCAATTCCTACCCTTCCTGGAAATAATAATTTGCCAATAGACCGTTTTATTACTAGAGAACAGGCAATTGGAACACTGCAAAAAAATGCTCGGTTAATTTCCGCAGATTTGAAGCCTTGGGGAGAGCATGAAAAAGAAACTTTTCGGAATGCTCGTTTGCATGATGTCTCAACCGAGCGGATGGTATGGGTAGTGAAAGCAGCTTTTCCAGATGGAATAGAAACTAGGGGAGGTTTCTTTAAAAATGCTACACAGACAGTAACTTATGATGCACAAACAGGTCGTTTTATAAGTTCAACAACAACAGGTGATTCTAGCCCTATAGAGCGACCTTCCTTACAACCATCCGATCCAGCAGAAAAAGAAAAATTTTAAAAACAAAAGACTAAATTGCCTTCTAGATCGTGGCAACTGGAAACACACCCAACATCCCTTTGCGAACCTTGGCGATTACCATTGCGAACTTTTGCGTTAAAAAATAAGTTGTAATATTCAACGCAAAGGTACGCCAAGGAATATTACTCATCGTCCAAGTTTGAACTCAAAACTTTGTCCTTGGGTTGTTCAACTTTCTTAGAAGTGCGTTTTTTTTGCTGAGTTTTCGGTTGAGTAACCTTGTCCAGTGGCTTTTCTTCTAGTGGTTTGGGCAGGGGTGCGGTACCGAAGACAGGCGACCATTCTTCTCGCAATTTAGCGATCGCTTCTTCCTTCAGTTTCGCTTCTACCTCAATCCAGGGAACGTTGCAGTAGGCACTGGGCATCACGGTGATAAAATCGCTATGATGCGGATCGCCAAACGATTCCCGCCCGTTGGAGATATGGACTAGCTGCCATTCTGGCACGGGCCAAGTAGTCCGCGCCGCTGCCTTCATCTGGGCGACGCTGGGGTGTTCGTAGCTGTCCAGCTTTTCGTGAATGACATGGTGGTGGGCGTCAAAGACCATTGGCACGCTAGTTTCGCGGCAAACAGCGAGAATTTCTGCTGCACTATAGGCGTATTCGTCGTTTTCTAGCGCTAATCTTAAGCGAATTTCATCGGGTAAATCGCGGATGACTTGGATCAGTCGCTCAGCGCGATCGCCCTTACCACCATGTATCTCTATCATCGCCCAAGGCGATCGCGGTTGCCCCAATAAATCCATATTCTGGGCGTGCATCTGGAGAATCTTGATACTGTTCTCAATGACAGAGGGTGTATCGGAACTGAGGACAACGAACTGATCTGGGTGTACCACTAATCGGATGCCAAGAACCGTTGCGCGATCGCCTGTTGCTTTCACCTGTTCCCTAAACTCCTCCAGCACCGCCTCACCCAAATCGGTATCCGCAAAGGGAAACAACGCAGAAGTCACTCGGTAAAGCCTGAGATTATTTTCTACGCAGAAATCTAGCGCATTATTCAGGCGTTGCAAGTTGTCAATATATAATTCTCGCAAAACTTGCTGCTGTTCCGCTGTTGCTAGCTGCAATAGTCGTTTGCGCGTCAAGGCGCGGTAACGCACTTTGTCAGACACCGTAATGCATACCAACCCTAATTCGGGTGGTGATTTTGTGGAAGTGAGATGCAAGTTTGTATTTTTAGGCGTATTGCTTATTATCATTGTTTTATCCTAAGTTTTTGTCTTGACTTTAAAAATTTATATCGGTAATTTATAAAATCCTCTTCTTTCCCTTTCTCCCTTGTCTGCTGCGTTGTATAGCGTTGACGTGCATGGCTTTGCCAAGGCGATTTGTTCAAAAAAATCTCTGATAAACCCAATAGGACTCAATACAGTTTTTTTAGTAAAAAGACGCAATAATTTTCGCTGCTTAGAGACGCGATGCATCGCGTCTCTACAATTCAATGCTGTTTAACGAACCATCTTATCCGAACCTTGCATTTACGCTCGCCAAATTAATTAGAAACCGGCACGCCTTTAAATGGCTGTGTATTGGGAATATAAATGTCTAACGTATTGATTCCCTGCGGAACTTGTAGCCAAACATAGGCATCGGCTGAGGCACCTTGTCCAATACTGCCAAAATCCACCGCAGGGGTCGCACGTTTAGGAGAAACCGCTTTGTAAGTCTCGTTCGTATTCGGATTGCGGGCAGCGATCGCAGATGGCACTAAAACGTCTCTATCTGGATCTGTCGGACTTGCAACCCGTCGCATCCGAAATTGCACATTCACGACATTCCGCGAACCAGTTTCTGGATCTGCAACTCGCCTTACCGAGAGTAACTCTACTTGCGCCTTGGTGTTGAAAGCCGGTTGCACAAACTGTCCTGGTTGAATTTTGGGGTTGGTGCTGGTCGCCTCAGCAGTAGTAGTAGGCACTGGAGAGGCGGCGCTGGTGGGGCTGACTGCGGGAGTGCTGTCTGCATCTGGTGTTGGGCTAGATGTTGGCTCTCCGATAGGCGTCGAACCGCTTTTTGAATTAGCTCTAGCGTTGAGTTCCTCCCGCAGTTCAAAAACTTGATAGGCACTGAAGCCACTGCCAATAATAGCCAAAATCGAAAGTACAACTGCGATGCCAGATAAAAAATTGCTCATACCGTTTTGGTAAGGGGTAATGGATCGTGAGTCAGTAGCAACTGACAGTTGGGCTAGCGGTCGTCACTGGAATTTCTGCGGGAGCGATCGCATCGCATCTTCTACTTGCATTCGCTGATACCGCCACCAGCCAGCAGCCACTAAACCCAACGTCGAAAGTACGCTCACTAGAGCCATCAAAAAATATTTACTACCATTGTTCCGACGGGGTGCCTCTGTACGGCGATTGCTTTTATCAAAATCGCGCTCTTGAAGTGCCATGATTATAATTACCTATTTTTTACGGTTGTAAATACAAAAAAGCTATGATTATTCTGTATTTTATTCACTTGTTCCGAGTGAATCAGCTCTACCATTAGAAATATTTTTATTGCTAAACCAATTTGTGCTTTTGCACCTATCTAAGGTAATATTTTTATTGCTGAAGCAGTTTCATTTGGAAAAATCTGAATGGTAAGTAGGTTGTTCAAAGAAAGTATCAGTTCATCCCAGTATAAAAAAACCTGTAGTTTTAAAAAAACAAGTTTATCTATTCAGGACTTAGGCAACATCACCGCATCTGGGGGCAACCACAGGGGGATTGCGCCTACAAAATGCTATAGGTATAAGCTTTGCGTAAGTCCTGCTAGTTTTAGATTTTCCCCGCGCCCCTACTTATTCTTAAAAATTACTAAAATCAGTAAATGCCTTAGCTTCCTGTTGCTCCTAACACAATTGCTATTCTGGCAGGAAGAGGCGAAGGCAAATAATCCCGCTGTTTCTCCGAAGAGTTCGATTAATTCAACGCAGGTTTCTCAAGCCCAAAAGCCTCAATCTTCTGCGTTGATTTGTCCCGCCCAACTAGGAAACGCGATTGATGCTGTTACCAACCGTCCGGAATTTTCCCGCACTCGTTGGGGAATTTTAATAGAACCATTATCTACAAATTCAAAACTGCCAGAACGCAACCTCTACAGCCGCGAACCAGAGCGTTACTTTATCCCCGCATCGAATACGAAGCTGCTGACAACAGCAGCTGCTTTAAACAAATTAGGTTCTCAATTTCGGATTCGCACTTCTGTTTATGGCACAAATGGTGGGGAATTGCGCGTTGTGGGACGAGGCGATCCCAGTTTCAGCGATACCCAGATCAGAAGTTTGGCACAACAGCTAAAGCGCCAGGGAATTAGTCAGGTGCAGCAGCTAATTGTCGAGGATGATTACTTTCAAGGACAGGCAATAAATCCCAGTTGGGAATGGGGAGACCTTCAAGCACCTTATGGGGCACCCGTTAATAGTTTAATTTTGAATCAAAATGCCACCGTGCTGACCCTATCACCGCGATCGCCTGGGCAACCTCTACAAACCGCTTGGATCGATCCTATAGCGATCGCGCAATGGCGAATTGAAAATAATGCGGTGACATCTGAAGCGAAATCACCAGCATCGATTGAAGTTAGCGCTGTACTGGGGAAACCAGTCTTGCAAATTAAAGGTCAGCTGCCTGCGGATGCCGAACCTGCATCCTTGGGTGTGGCAGTTCTCGATCCCGCCAAGTATTTTTTGCAGCACTTCCGACGTGCTTTAGTAATTGCGGGGATTCCTGTAGCACAGTCACAGGTGGGATCTGGCAAAGAAAGCGGGGACGAACGGGAATTAGCTGCTGTGGAGTCGCCACCGTTGGAGACTCTGTTGGTGGAGACGAATCAGAACAGTAATAATCTCTATGCAGAAGCTTTATTGCGAACCCTGGGTGCCACCAGTAAGGGCGAGGAAACCCCGTCTTCACAGAATTCTGCTGCAATGGGGTTGGCTGCTGTTAAACAGGCTTTAACTGAATTAGGAATCGATCCCAATAGTTACGTGATGGCTGATGGTTCGGGGTTGTCTCGTCACAACTTAGTGAGTCCAAAAGCACTGGTGCAAACTCTCGAAGCGATCGCGCAAACTAAAGAAGCAGCAATTTATCGCGCCTCTCTACCTGTTGCGGGTGTCAGCGGCACTTTGAAAAGTCGCTTTCAAAATACCCCAGCCCAAGGCATTGTGCAAGCGAAGACAGGAACCATGAGTGGAGTCGTTTCTCTATCTGGGTATATGAGTCACCCAGAGTATCAAACGATTGTTTTTAGCATTCTCGTCAATCAATCCGACCAATCTGCCCCGATAATACGGCAGGCGACGGACGAAATTGTGCTGCTACTCACTCGCTTGCGTCGCTGTTGAGACTAAGTTGCTTTCAGACGTTTTATTTGGAGATCCCCCAACCCCCTTAAAAAGGGGGCTATGAGCAATTCCCCCCCTTTTTAAAGGGGATCAAATGTGTTGAATCTGACATCTTGCACCATTCAAGGGTCAGCCTCGAAACCCGCCAAGAAATAAATTTCTTGGCTAATAGCAAAAGTCTATTAAAATAGACTGAAATTTTCATCTAGTCAGCATACAAGTCCTATGCAAGAGGACTTTGGCTATTAGCTAGAGATTAAAAAAATCTCTGGCGGGTTATTGCAACTGGTGTAAGATCAGGACTTACGCAAAGCTTATATATATAGCGTTTTGTAGGGGCAATCCCTCTGTGGTTGCCCCCCAGATGTGGTGATGTTGCGTAAGTCCTGAAGATGTGTGTTGGATGCAATGTGTTAAGAGAACCGGATTAGGGCAATGCCCACTTTTAACTGGGGAAAACTCGAACAGTATCACCGGCAATCGATAGCTGCACTCGCATTCCCACCGGCAAGGCAGTGTCAGTCATCGTGCGAGCGTGCAGTTCCTTGCCAGAGGGAGTTTGGAGACAATATCGGTACTCGCGCCCTAAAAAGCGTCGGGTTCGGATGATAACGGGTGCATCAGGAGATGGCTGTAGGATCAAGTCTTCCTGGCGAATCATTAGTTCGCCGGTAAGGCTAGAAATGGGGTCTTGCCGTCGGTTAATTGCGACATCAAAACAACCGACTTCTGTTTCCCACATATCGCCTTGGCGTTGGGCGGGAAGGAAGTTCGCTTGGGTGACAAATTCGGCAACAAACCGCGAGGTGGGGTGGGTGTAGATTTCTTCCGGCGTGCCCAATTGCTCTAAATGTCCTTGACGCATAACACCGACCCAGTCAGAAATGGCAAGTGCTTCTTCCTGGTCGTGGGTGACAAAAATTGCCGAAGTGCCGATTGCCTTAAGAATGTCTCGCACTTCTTCGCGCAACCTCAAACGCACTTGGATATCAAGATTGCTCAGAGGTTCATCTAAGAGAACCAGCTTTGGTCGCGGCGCTAAGGCACGGGCGAGGGCAACCCGTTGCTGCTGACCGCCAGAGAGTTCGTGAGGGTAACGCTTTTCTAATCCTTGCAGACTGACGAGGGCGATCGCATCTGCCGTGCGTTCCTTTACCTGCTGTTTACTCAACTGTTGCAACCCAAAAGCCACATTCTCCGCCACACTCAGGTGAGGAAACAGGGCATAATCTTGAAAGACAATTCCCACGTCCCGATGCTCTGGCGGCACCCAACAACGAGAATCTGCAACCATTCGTCCCGCAATCTCCACACTTCCTCTGTAAGGTCGTTCAAAACCGGCAATCAGCCGCAACAAGGTAGTTTTACCGCAGCCAGATGGCCCCAGCAATCCCAACAAATCCCCTGGATGCAAAGTCAATGTTACATCTTCAACAGCAGGAATTGTATTTTGAATAAACTGCTTTGTTACATTCTGTAAGCGTAAAATTGCCTGTGGTTGCATAACTCAAAATTCAAAATTTAAAACTTAAAAGGGGCAGTTTGATCAAATATCTTTTTGGGATGACAAATAATTTTATAAAACTCTATGGCAATCTTAAGCAATTCATAAAATTCTCTGCCTTCTCTCTCTTGGCGTCCTTAGCGTCCTTGGCGGTTCGTTAAAAAAACCTCTTACAAATCATTTCCGATTGCTATAGCTCCTTACACGCTCTTGAGATAACAGTAATAAAGTCGAGCCAATCGAAACTAACAGCATGAATAGGGAGCCAGTTGCTGCCTCAGCAAACTCAACATTTTCCGTGGCTTTCCAAATCTTTACAGCCAGGGTTTCAAACCCAATCGGTGCTAGCAGCAGGGTAGCGGGTAATTCTTTAATTGCTGTGAGAAACACCAACATTGCGCCAGCAATGACGCCGGGACGCACCAGAGGAAGCGTAACTTCTCTGAGGGTTTGCCAGGAAGTTCTGCCCAAACTCCGCGCCGATTCTTCCAGCTGCGGATTCACCTGTAAAAGCGAACTCCGCACAGTTCCCACCGACTGGGGCAGAAACAAAACAAGATAGGCAAACACCAACATAGGCAAAGTTTGATACAACTGTGGCAAGTAGTTCGCCCCAAAAAATACCAGTGACAGCGCCACCACAATTCCAGGCAAACCAAAGCCAATGTAAGAACAGCGTTCAATCATGGAGGTGATTCGCCCAGGAAACCGCACCGATAAAATTGCGACAGGTAAGGCAAAAAAAGTGGCGACACCTGCTGTAATTCCTGACGCCAAGATGGAATTGAGTGCAGCCGGTACCAGATTCGGAAGGCTGTAGCCGTTATGGAGTCCGCGAATCAGCCAGAACACGGTGATGCCAACAGGAAGCACTAAAGCGATCGCCGTCACGACCGCGCAAAAAGCCACCGCAGGCCACTTCCAACGACCCAGTGGCACGACTTTAGGGGGTCGCTGGGAGGTGGAGCCGCGACTGTAGTATGCCGCACGCGATCGCGCCCGATACTCTAACCACAAAATCAACAGCACCAGTCCCACCAATACCAACGCCAAAGCCGCTGCCGAATTGCGGTTAAAACTTGCCTTATACTGCAAAAAAATCGCTCGCGTAAACGCATCAAACCGCATCAGCGACGGCGTTCCAAAGTCCCGCAGCGAGTACAAAGCCACCAATAAACCCCCAGCAACCAATGACGGGCGTAACTGCGGCAAGATGACGCGAAAGAAAGTAGATTGACCGCTTTGACCTAAACTCCGGGCGGCTTCCTCCAAGGTTGGGTCAATCCCTTGCAATCCAGAACGCACGCTCAACAGCAAATAAGGATAGGTAAATAAGGTAAGTGCTAAAATCACCCCAGGCCAACCGTAAATGGAAGGTAATTCCTGCACCCCCAAAGGTTCCAACAACAACTGCAACAAACTACCTCGTGGCCCAAAGGTGGCAATCAGCGTAAAACTCCCTACATAGCTGGGAACTGCCAAGGGTAAGGTAGTGGCTATCAGCCAAAATCGGCGTCCGGGTAAATCGGTTCGCACGGTTAAAAACGCCAGTGGCACGGCAATCAATGCCGAACACAGGGTCACAATTGCCGCCATCGCTGCACTGTTGAGCAAAATGGTGAGAGTTCGCGCACGGAAAATTAATTCCCAGAACGCTTCCCCGCCTACACCAGCCGTGCGGATGACCAAATAAGTCAGAGGCAGAGCGATCGCGATCGCTACTGCCGCTGCGGTTAAAGTCAGAAATAAAGGGGGTCGAGCTGCTTTCTCCAATCAATTCATCGACGTTTTAATTAACCATCAATCGCTCAGCAAAACGGTGGAGATAAACATCACTTTTGAATGTTATAGCAGTCTTATTTAATTTGTGAAAATCAACCAACCACAGAGGAAACTGAGGAAAGAGAATTTTACAACTTATTTGTGATTGCTATAGTCATGGTTCATGAGAGTTATGAGTTTTGAGTTAGCAAAACTTCTTTTTAATTTCAAATTCCCCATACCTGCTTAAAAACGGCTTAGATTACCTGTGTTTCCTGCAAAAGCTTCAACGTTGCATCCAAGTCGTTCAGATTGCTCAAGTCAATGGCAGTCGCTTGGCTGGGAATCCCATTGAGTGCTTTTAAGTTCCCCGCCGGAGCAATTCCCGAAGCCAGTGGATACTCATAAGTCTTGGTTGCAAAGTATTTCTGAGCATCCTGAGCCAACATGAATTCCACAAACTTCTGGGCAATATTGGGATGTTTTGCACCATCTAAAATTGCCACGCCCGCCACGTTAACCAGGGAACCAACATCATTGGTGAAGTGATGATCCACGGGAGCTTGGGGATTTTCTTGCTTGAACTTTTCCAGGTAATAGTGATTGACAAATCCAACCTCAATTTCTCCACGGGATAGGGCTTCCACAATTGCCGCATTTTTGGGATAAGTTTTGGGGTTGTTGGCTTTAATGCCTTCTAGCCATTGTTTGGCTTTCTCATCCCCTTGTGAGACGCGCAGAGCGGTGACAAAGGACTGGAAAGAGCCATTCGTGGGTGCCCAACCAATTTTTCCTTTCCACTTTGGATCGGTAAAGCCAGAGATTGATTCGGGTAAATCTGCTGCCTTGACTAATTGGGTGTTGTAGTCTACTGTCCGCACTCGACCCGTGATTCCTACCCACTTCCCATCGGGTGAGCGGTAGCGGCTTTCTACCCGATTGAGCAGTGACGCTGGCAACTGAGATGCCCTACCTGCCTTTTGCATTGCTCCGAGTGCCCCGGCATCTTGGGCAAAGAAAACGTCAGCCGGACTATTTTTGCCTTCTTCCAGAATGGCTGCTGCTAACTCAGCGGTGTCGCCATAGCGGACTTGTACTTTCGTCCCAGTTTCCTGTTCAAACTGTTTAATCAGGTCGCTAACCAGTTTCTCTTCGCGACCTGAGTAGACCACCAGTTCTTTTTCCAATGGGCCGCTGGCGGCAGTTGGACTGGCAGTTGTACTGGCAGGGCTGCTGGTTGGGGAGGTTGCATTGGGAGTAGTGGCACTCTGGTTGTCAGAACAGGCGATCGCTAACCCACCACTCGCAGTTGCTAGTCCCATTAAAAACACAAACTTTCGACGCTTCACCAGATTACTCCTCAATAAAATCTTATATTGACAATATTTTTTAACTAGGTAACTAAGAACAGTTTCTCAACTTACCACAAACAACTTCTCAAACCACTACCTGCACATAGGTTTGCTCTCCTTTGAAGCCATCTTCTACAGCCTGTGTTATCAACACTATTTTTAGTAACGTATTGATAATCTTTGAATATAGCTGCAAAAGGAATTATTGTCAATAATTGTCATTAAGCTGCGAAAATCTTGAAGGTGACAGCTATGCAGCTGCGTTAAAAGTCCCTTGTCAGAGCGATCGCTCTGACAACAAGCAGTAAAATTTTACTCTTACTCCATCCAAAATTTTCAGAAATTGGACTGTAAACCAACTCGTAAAGTTAAACCGGGGTGATAAATTCGATTGGCTTTCTCGTACCTTACATCAGCCAAATTTTCTAAATTCACTGTAATACCAAAATTTTTAGTAATCGGAATCCGACCGCTCAAATCCAAATTTAAGAAAGACGGTGAAAAATCTTGGTTACTCTCACCAGGATTATTAAAGAAAGCTCTTCGTGCCCCACCGTGGTAACTTGCAAATAGATTCAACTGCCATCCTCCACTAGCATAACCGATACCGAATTGTCCTACTGAATAAGGAATTAAACCTAATTGAAATCCCTTCTCCAAGCCTGTCTCAATTCGCGCATCTGTATAAGTATAGTTGAGGAAAGTTGACCATTGCGGAGTCATTTGCCACCGCAGTGCCGCCTCTAAACCATTTGTATTAACCAAACCAATATTCGCCCAGCGTCCTGATAGAACTCCGAGGCGATCGTTTAAACGACTGCCGAAATAGGTAAACTGTCCTGTCAAATTTTCTAAAAATTGGATATCGACTCCAGCCGTCCAAGAAGATCCGGTTTCTGGATTTAGATCCGGGTTTGGCAACCAATTATGAACCGTATCAAAAACATACAATTGATCTAATCCAGGATTGCGCTGCACTGAAGCCCAACTGCCCCGCACAGCCACCGCTGGAGTAATAGCCCACCGTGCCCCGACACTGGGATTCAAATAACTCCCAAAGTCACTATTAAAGTTTTGTCTCAGACCAAAATCTGCCTGTAATGAGTCACTTATCTTCCAAGTATTTAAGGCGAATATTGCTGTATGAAACCTATCTCTATTTTCAGTTTCGTTAAGGGCAAGCTGATTAGGTGCTGTACTTAAAATATCCCCATTTAAGTAGCTATTTTGCACATCTAACCCCCAGGTTAGAGTATTGCGAGGAGATGTTTGCCACTGATGCTCTACCCTAGCATTGAGAGCTTGGGAATTCAGGTTACCAGTCCGGTAGAAGATATTTTGAGTCGGGCCATACGTGTTAAAGTAATCTTGATTGTACGAAAGTGTAGTTCTTAGAACAGAATCTTCACCTTCTCCTAGCAAGGTCTTCCAAGATAAACCAATATTAAAAGCATCGTGGTCTAATCTGTCTGTTTGCAGAGGAAAACCAAAATAAAGTAACCCCCGACGGCTGCTAATTTTGGAAGCATCTAAACTAAGGGTATTTCTAGAACCTAAATCTAGTGCAATCCCGCCGAAGTAGTTGCTAGTTGCGGTATCTCCATTAAATAAAAGACCTTCAGAATCCCGATTTGCTGCACCTTTCGGGACAGCATAACGGTTATCTGCCTTGTACTCTTCATAGCCAAGATTAAATCTTAGATTGTCCGCAGAACCCCCGTAACTAATCCGATAGTTAGATTGATTGAAAGAGCCATATTCCACTAAACCATTGAGTATAGGAACTTCTTGCCCCTGTTTGGTGATGATATTAACAACTCCTCCAAAGGCTTCCGAACCATATAAAGTAGAACTGGTGCCGCTGGATAATTCCACTTGTTCAATTGCTTCTACTGGAATGCTATTGAGGTCGGTAGCACCATGATAAGTATTAATATTCGTGTTGATAGGTCTGCCATTGAGGAGAAAAACAGACTGATTAATTGAATGTCCTCTGTAGTAAGTACCCGTATGAATATCTGCGCCAAAACCAGCATCGTTAATGGCAAATCCAGGGAGTCCTCTCAATACTTCTGCTGCACTATTAGCGCCTTGCTTTTGAATTTGTTCTTGATTAATTGTATATACGGGAGTAGACGTTTCCGGGAAAATTTCTCTCTTTCCTGTCACGAATAATTTAATTTCCTCATTTGTTCCTACTTGAACTTCTGGCTCATTTGTCACTTCACTCGATTCAACTGCTTCAGGCGTTTCATCCGCCTCGTTGTCAGGCTCAGACGCTATAGCATTAGTAGTAGCATTTAAGTTGAAAATAAGCGCGGAATTACTTTGAGTAAACTCTCCTGCCGGAATCCCGGCTTTTCCAATTATGACTACCTGAATACTATTAGAATCCAAAGGAGTAACAGATACAGCAGTAATTGCATCAGTAGGGTTATTCTGATAGAAACGATTACCAGAAGGTAAACGCAACTGAGCATTTATGATGTTAGCGACAAAGATATCGTTATCGCTGGATGTCAAAATTTGAGAAGGCGTGCCACCCGTAGTTTCTAAAATTACCTGAATGCCGCTGGGTGTTGGATTTAACCGAATGTTAGTGACTTGCGTAACTTCAGCTAGAACTGGATGTGCAACGAATAATGCTACAGTATTCGCTATCAAAAAGCTATTGAATAATACTTGTTTACTCACGATATTTTCTCCTGACAAAAGTTAAGTTAAAAAGGGGTTCCTCTAACTTTTTTATTTGATCTCTGTTAAATTGATTCGAGGTTTAGCGATCGCATTGATGATTCAATGCAACAAATGATTAAGAAACCGGAAAATGGGTTGACGAATGAAGCTCTTTAAGCACTTGGAGTAAACTTTGATATTGCTCTCGCTTACCTTGTTGTAAGTAGAGATCGGCGGCTTTCTCAAAATCCTCCCTTACTCCCTGCTTGTCTCCCAGCGTGTAGTGGACGAGACATCGACAGTGATAGGCGTCGCCATCCTGAGGATTGAGTTGAATCGCTTGGTTAAAGTCTTCTACTGCTCCCTGATAATCTTGTAGTTGGGAGCGGACAAAACCCCGGTTATAGTAAGCTAAAGCAAGGCTGGGATCGATCTAAATTGCTTGGCTAAAGTCAGCGATCGCTCCTTGCGTATCTCCAGCGGCAGCGCGGGCAAGACCTTGATTCGTGTAAGCTTGAGCATTATCGGGATTGAGACGAATTGCTTGGGTTAAATCCGCGATCGCTTCACTGTAATCTCCGCTCAATACCTTGTAAACTCCGCGCTTGAAGAAGTCCTCAGCACTCATTTGAGCTGTATAGGTACTCGCCGTTGGCATGATTTGTAATGCCTGAGCTTGAGCCATCGGTGGCGAATTCAGCAGTGCCACTACAATGCTGAAGATGATAATAATGCGGGAAAGGCGACTCATAACATAGACGTTTAGAAAGCACGGATACGCCAATCATTTTGAGTTGAGTCGCAGTCGGCGTCAAAAGACAAGCTGTCAAACTTGCACTCTTGTTCAAGTTTGGAGTGTAAGCTATTCAAAGATTGCACAAGGCATAAAGTTTAGATGTATGGTTCCTCTACCTAACTACCGTCCCAAACAACTTTCCCTTGGCCCTTTGGAAGCGGAGATTTTAAATATCGTCTGGGAACTCGGTTCTGCCACGGTTAAGGATGTACACGATCGCATTCTGGCTGACCCAGATCGGGAGTTAGCTTATACTTCAGTAACAACGGTGCTGCGTCGCCTGACCCAGAAAGGTTGGCTGGCTTGCGATAAACAAGAACGTAGCTTCTGCTGGCAACCCTTAGTTTCGCGGGAAGAAGCGCAAGTCATTAAAGCTCACGAACAGTTACACCAGTTTCTGGCAGTGGGGAACCCGGATGTCGTCGCCGCCTTTGCAGATAGCCTGGACAGCGCTAGCGTAGAGCAAATAGAAGCGATCGCGCTTCGTCTTCAATCCGCACGCAAAGCGAGAGAGGAGGGAAAATAATGCATCTAGCGATGATTATGACGGCGTTAGGATTGGCGTGGTGTCTGAGATGCACAAGATCAGATCCATCTGGAAATTGGACGCAACGCTGGCAACGAGCCTTTGGATTATTTTTGTTTCCACCGCTGCTATTGATCGTGACAGCGATCGCTCTCATTTGTATGGGTGCCAACGGAAAAATGGGAGGACTGCAAGCCGGATGGTTCAGTTACTCTCTTGCCTGGGTATTTTTAGGCGTTGCCGGAATTTTATGTCTGAAGCTGGCAAGTGAGGGATGGCTTGCCGTGCAACAGACACGCACTTATCCCCAAATCGAGCTTGAAGGTAGACAAAGCCGCCTTCTCAATGCCAGCGTTCTATTTAGTGCCCAGATTGGTTTCTGGCAGCCTGAATTAGTCGTCAGCCAGGGTTTGTTACAAACCCTCGATCGAGATCATCTGGAGGCAGTTCTCGCCCACGAGCAAGCGCATTACTATTATCGGGATACGTTTTGGTTTTTCTGGCTCGGTTGGGTGCGCCGGATAACAGCTTGGTTGCCAAATACAGAAGCTTTATGGCAAGAACTTTTATTATTGCGCGAACTACGTGCGGATCGTTGGGCGGCGCAACAAGTAGACCCTTTGTTGTTGGCGGAATCACTGCTGTTGGTGGTGAGTGCCCCGCCAGTACAGTCTGAAAGTTTCTGTGCGGCGTTCAGCTCGGTTGCCCCTCGAAACCGTTTGCAGGAGCGTATAGATGCACTTCTGGCTGTGCCAGAAGAGTCAGCTTCATCAAGTTTATGGTCTTGGCATTGGATAATATTGGGGTTTCTGCCTCTGGTAACTATACCGTTTCACAGTTAAACTTTGGTGTTGCCCAATCAGGATGATTTTCGGTTAAATTTCGGGCAAAGACGCTAAGAAAAACTTTGCGTCTTTGCCCGAAATAAAATTAACTGAGGATAGAATTACCCAAGAAAACCACTCCAATCGAGCAGATAACCAAACCGGCAAATCGCTGCCAGGATAAAGGTTGGGTGGCAGATTTCCGGCTCACTGCACTGCCAATCAGCAAGGCAACTAAGGCAACGCCATACTGAATTAAAGTAAAACCCAGAAGGTAAGCAACTAGCGGCGTCATGCCAGCACCGACGATTGCCTCGCCATAAGCGTAGCCGTGAAATAAACCAGCGATCGCTCCCAGCGCTGTCAGAATCAGCCAGTTTGGTTTATTTGGCGTCACCAGCAGCGCGCCAAAGACAATGACGGAACCGGCGATCGCTATCTCAGATGCCGGTAAATCTAGCTTGAGTAAATGAATCCCAGTTCCCGCCAGTGCTGCCGACACAAACCCTGCGGGGATAAATGCGCCTCGTACTTGCCCAACCGCCAGTAATCCAATCGCCACCACAAACGCAAAATGATCCAGTCCAAGCAAGGGGTGGGCTAGCCCTGAAAGGAATCCTTCAAAGAAATTAGACGGCGTCTTGCCACCCGTCGCATGGTGAGCGATCGCACGTTGGGCACATAGCAAAGTGCTAATTAAAACAAAAAATGCAATGACCGCTCGGCTTAGTAGTAGATTCAAGAAAGCATAGCGTCTATCTTTAGACATATTCTGTACCTCGCAGATTTCGCAAATTAATTTCTCGCGGCGGGTATTCTGGCTCTGAGACCATAACGACCGATCTCATTACAGCTGCGGGACAGCGACGGCTCTACACCGAACTTTCCCCGTTGCCTCTGGTGGCTGCTCCCCACCAGAACCGATTGAGTAGGGCAATCATATCACTTCAGTGCTGGCATTTTAAAAAGTATGGGTAAAATGAACCTCAAATAGCTAACTCTAAGAGCCGCTTTATTTGAGGAGGAATCGGAAAATGTGCGTTAATTGTCTGCTAGTTTCGGCTTTAATGTTTTTTACACCCAGCGTTTCCGAAGTGCCATCCAACTCGGCGAATCAAGTTGCATTGGCTCAAGAAACCCAAGTAGCGATCGCTCAGTTAGTTAAAAATCTGCCAAATTCCTCAGAAACTCTCGTCCTGCGAGATGGACTAGGAAATTTGCAAGTTAAACTCGCCAAGGCAAAAAATGACGCGGAAGCACAAGACATTCTCGATACTGAATTAGCCAGTTTATCTCAGCGCATCGCTGCCGCTCCAAACGCGGGTGAAATCAATGAGGCGCTGGAAGACATTCTGATCGTTGATGACAACGAACAGCTAATTAAGGGTTTAAAGGTAAAAACAAGTCCAAATAAAAGTCAAAAAGCTGCTACCTCGAAAGTCCAAAGCTTGAATTGGGGCTGGTTGCACTAAGCTCTTCTCACCTTTGAGTAGGGACATGGCACTCAACTTAAGCCCTGGCGACTGGAAGTCGCGGCTACGCCAACCCCCCTTACCCCCCTTCAAGAAGAAGGGGGGCAGAAGTTGCTTCGCATTTATACACTAAGTCCGCCTAGCGCGGACTAAGGAAAAATCATCAGTTTTGAACCGGAGAAGGCAGGTGCGAGTCTGTATAGCTGCGGTTTCAACCGCCAAGCCAACCTTAGATTGACTTAGCTGAGGATTTCCTTTAGCTCGTGCTGATTCCAAAGCGAACGGTAAAGTCCAGGTTGTTGCAAAAGTTCGGCATGAGTACCAGACTGCACGATCTGACCTCGATCCATCACAAAAATCCGATCGGCAGTCGCAGCGGCAGAGAGTTGGTGGGAGATAAAAATAACCGTTTTGCGCTGGATGCCTTCCGAGAGATTATTCAAAATGGCTGTGGCAGTTTGATTATCGACGCTGGAGAGAGCGTCATCCAAAATTAGAATCGGGGAATCCATCAGCAACGCACGGGCGAGAGCAGTCCGCTGTCGCTGTCCGCCTGAGAGGGTGATACCTCGCTCTCCCACAATGGTTTCGTATTGTTGGGGGAAATTGAGAATTTCTGGGTGAATTTGCGCTTGCTTGGCAGCATTCATAATCTCTGGCTGTTCGCTCAGAGGATTGCCGTAGCAAATGTTGTTTTTGATGGTGGTGCTGAACAGAAAGCTGTCTTGAGGGACATAAGCGATCGCTCCCCGCAAATCGGGCAATTTGATCTGCGTAATATCATTGCCATCTACGAACAAAGTCTCGCTCGGAATATCCACTAATCGCGGCAAGGCATTGGCAAGCGTCGATTTGCCGGAGCCAATTGGCCCTACAATCGCCACGGTTTCCCCTGGTTCAATGGTAAAGCTAACATTCTTAAGCGCGGGAGTTGCGGCTCCCGGAAAGGTATAACTCAGCGAACGTGCCGTTAACTTACCTCTTACCTGTTCAACTGGCAATGCAATTGCCGTCGGGGCATCTTTAATTTTGGCTTCTACCATGAGAATCGATTCAATTCGGTCGATACTCACCTCACCCCGTTGGTAGGCAGTAATCGTAAAACCTAGTAAAGCGGTGGGGAAAACCAATCGTTCGGTATATAGAATCAGCGCCAGAAAATCGCCAATCGTGATTGCACCCGCCACAATTGACCGCGCTCCTACCCATAGCAATATCAGTAAGCTGATAAAAGCCATCCCTTGAATGATGGGAAACAAGGTATTTCTCGTCTTCGCCAATTTGATATTTGCTTGCAACAGGCGGTTGTTTAACCGAGAGAAGGCGCGGCGCTCGTTCTCCTCCTGAGCATAGATTTTGATCAGAGCGATCCCGCTCATATCCTCTTGAATCAGTTCGCTGACGCTGGAGAGTTCCTCTTGCAACGCCAGCTGTTCGTTCCGCAGGCGATCGCTAAACAGCTGCACAGAGATTAGCATAAACGGATAGACTGCGATCGCCAGCAAACTCAGCCGCAAATTAATCGACAGCATCACCGGCAATGTCAGTCCGTAGGCAAAAATCGTATTCGCCAAACTCAACACAGCAAATCCCAGGAGACGCCGGATATTATCCACATCGCTAGTCGCCCGGTTAATCAAATCTCCCGCTGTGTTGCTAGCAAAATAAGCCGGTTCCAGGGTGAGTAGATGCTGAAAAATCTTTTGTTTCAGGTCAAATTCTACTTGTCGCCCGACTCCAAACAGCAGGATGCGCGACACCATCCGCACTACCCACATCGCCGAAGCCAGAATCAGGATCAGCGCTACATAGTGCCAGATTTGAGCGAAGTCGAACGCTTGGCGGAGTTCGTCAACGCTATCTCGAATCAGCAAAGGGATATAAACGCCCACTGCATTCACAACAAACAGAGCGATGACGCCTAAGGTAGCCTGCCGCCAGTGGGGACGCAGATAAGCACCCAATTTTTGCAGTCGAGAGTGAGCCATTCTGTGAGGATTGAGGACTGAGGATTGAGGATTGAGGACTGAGGATTGAGGACTGAGGACTGAGGACTGAGGACTGAGGACTGAGGATTGAGGACTGAGGATTGAGGATTGAGGATTGAGGATTGAGGATTGAGGATTGAGGACTGTCAAGCGTTGCGGTGCGAAGCACGGACAGAGAAAAGGCGACAGGCAATAAAACTTCCTTGCAACCTGCAAGAGGCTCTAGCCTAACACCCAACCCTCAACCATCGTAGACGAATTGTTGCTCGTACTGCTTCTATAAAACGAGGGGTGTCAACCAGCCGCGTAAGAAGTAGTAGATGAAGGTGAGATATTCTTCTACCACTCGCGTTGTCGTGACTAGCGCTTCCACACTGGGAACAAAATCTGTAATGCGGAGGCGTCGGGAGGGCACTGCCCCCGTTTGAAATGTATAAAAATCTGTGGCTCTGGGAATGACCGTGACGCCCAAATTTGCAAATGATAGGTTGGCACGGCGAATATTTAAACCGGAAGTAACGAGGATAATGCGGCGCGATCGAATACCGCGCTGCCTCAAGATTTCCTCAACCCTGACCGCGCTGGTGCGGAGGTCAACTCCACGAGGTTCAATCACAATCCGGTTTCGGGGCACGCCTATCCTGACGAGCAGCGTAGCGACATCGTTAGCCTCGGTGATACTATCTTGATTTCCTGTCAGCTCCGCTCTGGGTCCTGCACTGACAATTATCAAGGGGTCATTGCCGTTTTGTAGCTGTTCTTGATACAGCTGAGCGGCGTATAGAATGCGATCGCCCGTATCAGTCAATTGAATCTGCGTCCGGTAGGGAAGATTTGGTTGTGTCGTCCCTCGTCCCAGCACCACAATTGCTCCCACAATTTGAGATCCGGTTGGCGTAATATCAGCAGGACATTGAGTTTGGCAAATTAGCTGGCGTCGTTGTTCCAGTTGAATCGCCTCCAGTTCCGCTTGCTGAGCCATCCAGTAGGCAACAATTGGCAAACTGGACAACAGCAAAACTATGAAGGCTATCCTAAGTTGGTTCCAAGCTACGCCTGCTATCCCTCCCTTTTTCACCCCGCCGATGGCGAAAAACAAAAGCATAATCGACAACCCCAGCGGTTTGAGCGGAAAGGAGAGAATGTTCCAGGCACTTGCCACCAGCCTCTCGTTGGGGTTGTAAAACGCCATCACCATGATGACAAATAACAGCAGCCCGCCCAACCAAGCTAGATATTGTTTGGGAATCCATCGCACCAACAAAAAGTAGACTAAAGTGCCAATCAGCAGCCACAGCAGAACTCGCGTTAGTAGTAAAAACATAGTAGGTAATTGCTAATGGGTAATGGGTAATGGGTAACGGGTAATTGACTAATGACTATTTACCACCGATTACCGATTAGCTCTTATCGACGTTTCAATTCGGCTCGAATCGCCTCGGTTACGGTTTGAATTACCTTAACACGGGCATAGTATTTATCATTCGCGGCAACAATTGTCCAGGGAGCGTTAGGAGTGCTAGTACGCTGAATCGCTTGATTGACTGCCACCTCATAGAAAGCCCAATTGTCCCGATTTCGCCAATCTTCGGCGGTGAGTTTGTATTGTTTAAAGGGGTCATTCTGACGCACTGTGAACCGCTGATACTGTTCTTCAGGACTAATATGCAGCCAGAACTTGACCAAAACGTAGCCAGCATTAGTGAGTTGGCTCTCAAACTCATTGATTTCCTGGTAGGCTCTGCGCCATTCCAGTTCTGTGGCAAAGCCTTCAATGCGCTCTACTAACACTCGTCCGTACCAGCTGCGGTCATCAATGGCAATTGTCCCTGCTGTTGGCAACCACCGCCAGAACCGCCAGAGGTAGTGATGGGCTTTCTCTTCATCCGTAGGTGCTGCGAAGGGATGAACGGCATAACTGCGGGGGTCGAGAACATCGGTTAAGCGTTTGATGGCTCCTCCTTTACCGGCAGCATCCCAGCCTTCAAACAGCACCAGGACGGGCACCTGATGTTTGTGAATCTTCATCTGAAGTTTCAGCAGTTCTACTTGTGCGTCGCGTAACTGCTTTTTGTACTCATCCTTGGAGAGAGCGAGATTGAGATCGACTTGAGCTAAAAGATCCGGTTCTGCTGGGTTGAGGCGTTCTTGAGGGGATGCTGGGGGGAGAATTGGCGTCCGAATGTGGAGTCGGTCGAGGGCTTCTGTGAGGGTGGCAGCGAGCTGGGTGAGGACTTTTACCTGCGCCCAGCGTTGGCAGTTGCCCTCAACTAATGTCCAGGGGGCGGAGCCAGTGCTGGTTTGGACGAGCATTTCCTCGGCATAATCTACATATTTGCCGTAGTGTTTCTCTTGTTTCCAGTCTTCCGGACGCACTCGCCAGGAGTCTAACGGATCTTTGGCATATTCTTTTAGCCGGTGCTTTAATTCTTTGCGGCTTAGATGAATCCAGAATTTAGCGATCGCATTTCCATCATCCACCAGTTGCCGCTCAAAGGCGTTAATCTCCGCCATCACCGTTGGGATTTTTGAGTCCTCGATTCGTTCAAACAGTCGGTCTTCTAAAACATGGGTGTACCAGCTGTGATAAAAAATCCCAATACTGCCCTTTACTGGCAGTCTCCGCCAGAAGCGCCACAAAAAGGGGTATTGTTGCTCTTGCTCGTTGGGAGGCCAAATCGGGTGAACCGTAAAACCTCGCGGGTCCATGTAATTGACCATTTTCTTGACTAAAGCACCTTTCCCCGCCGCCGCCCAACCTTCCAGCACCACAATCATGGGTAGCTTTTTGTCCCAGCAAGCCTTTTGGAGCGATCGCATTTGACGCATTAGCGTCTCAATCTGAGACTCATAAGTATTTTTATCGAGACAAAGATCCAAATCCAGCGTATCTAGCATAATCTTGACTAGAGAAGACCCGTACCTTTAACTATCTCCTAGTCTTGCACTTATTGAGCTGACTACTCAGCAAACATCCCCAAATGTCAAAGCTTATACATAAAAATACAGGAGCCAAAAACAAGAAGAAGAAAAAAACGCTTTTTCTTCTTCTTGTTTGCTCTGGGCAACAGATAGTTTAAAAAAAAATCGGTAATTGGTAAATTAGATCCCATTACCAATTACCGATCTGATTATTTTGCTTCAAATGCTCCGATATCACAAACACCACCTTGCGGTCTGGCAACACCCCGTTGATCGGTTGCCAAGCAAGTCGCATTGTTTCCTGTATTAATCGCTGGACTACCTGCTAATAGTGGTAGAGTCTGAGTCAAACCACCAGTCGCAGAAAGCGCACCTAGCTTTGGATTAACAATAGTGATGCCAACCGTGCAGTTTTTGTCGCTGGGATCGTTCGGGTTTTTGGCGGGAAATTGGATATTGTTGCCGCCGTCGATCATTTCGTCAGAGCAATTCTGTTTAATATTCCAGGTATTCCCCCCATTATCCGCCTTATTGTTAGCGATAATTGTATTCTTCACCGTTACATCTGTTTTGCCGCCAAAAATACCAGCGCCCATAAACCCAGCATAATTGTTAGCAATCGTGGCATTATTGATGGTCATCTTGCCACTAGTTCTCATAATTGCACCGCCCAGACCTCCCTTCGCGTCTGGAGTCACCGCTCGATTGCCTGAAAAAGTAGTATTAGTAACTTCTGCGCTTACGTCATTTCCAGTCCAAAGCCCCCCGCCCTGATTAGCAGAAATGTTGCTAGAAAAAGTAGTATTTCTCACCACAAAAACAGTGCTGTTTGTCCCAGCACTGTAATTAGGAGCAGTCGTAGTGCCACCAACTACAAAAATAGCACCGCCAAATCCTTTATCCCCAGTCCCCGTAACGCTGTTCCCAGAAAAGGTATTGTTTTCGATTACTGTCGTATTGTTGTTATAAAGTTGGTTAAAGAAAGCACCACCTTGATTGGTGGCAGTATTGTTTGTGAAGGTGTTATTCCGCAGGATAATTTTGCCAAGATTGCCATTAGCACCATCATTATAAATGGCACCACCCGCCCCACCAGGAGCGACAATTCCAGCGCTATTTGCCGTGAAAGTACTGTTAGTTACGGTTAAATCGCTGAGCAAGTCATAGATTGCACCGCCGAGGCTAGCTTGGTTTCCTGTAAAAGTGCTTTTATCTATAATAATTGTACTTTCACTCTTACTATAGATTGCACCGCCTCCAGCCTCTCCTGGCTTCGTTGATTTATTGTTATTAAAGATACAGTTAAGCACTACTAACTTACCTCTATAGCCACTATAAATACCGCCGCCATTTTCGGTACTAAAACCATTAGCAATGGTGAGGTTTTTAAGTGTCAGTTGAACGAGACTATCAGTGGATAAAATCCGATTAGTTCCATTTCCGCTGAGAGTCACTACACTTCGTCCATCGATTACCGTATTAGCGGAAAGTACCTTTTCTTTAACTACAATCGTATGCGGACTGGAGCCACAATTAAAGGTTACAGTCCCACCGCCAACTAAAGCAGTATCTAAAGCAGCTTCAGTACAACTTGCAGCGGTTCCATTCCCGACAATTCCAGCCGCATCAGCTTTTTGATGGGAGGAGATCGTTAAGGCGACGCAGAAAGCGAGAGTGAAAAAATAGAGCGGTTGTTTCATACCAAAAACCTCATTGTTCAAAATTAAAGCAGATACTCGTGTTGGCAATTTCTCAGCTAAGTGGTATCTAAATGAACTTATTTTTTTTAGATACTAAATATTGTGCAATTGCAAAAATGAGTCGGGAATTAGAAAGATTGTTAGCTTAGCTTCTAACCTAGATGTTTGGCAAATTAAACATTTATCGGGTTCCTAAAAAATCTGGCAATACTGAAATTAGGAAAAGAGTTGTAACCAGAGATAGACTCTTTACCAAAACTGAGCAATTTAATCCTCCGAGAATATACGTAACTTTTATTTGGCAAAATTGCCCTAGAACAATCCTTATTAGATAGTTCGTGGTTTTTGGCTGTTAATCCGGAAAGTAGTTCAATTTTCAGTAAATTTACACAAAATTTATAGTGCTAAAGTATCGCGGAATCAAAAATTTATTTTTATTCAAAAGCAAAAATAATGATTGACCGTAAACTGGGTAAAAGATTCGTATTTATGCGTAGGTAAAAATAATTTTACCCATAAATTTACGGAAATAAATCTTCAAATATTTTGCTTTTAAAAATATTTTATTTATCTATTGATTAGGTGTTTTTGAAATCCTGATGGTTCCATAAATCCTGGTAATGAGGAGCAGGATAAATCATGACTCCGATGGGTTAACACCAGATGAAATTAGCTTTTAAAAGTTCTGGCGTATTGCTTGGGTTACTTGCCGTTGCACCAGCGATCGCTGTGAAACCGGCACAGGCAGAAACGATTGTTCCAGCTCAAGATGGTACAGGCACTATCGCCGTTCCCGAAGGCAATACAATCGATATTGGCGGAGGAAAACTCTCTGGTGATGGAGCAAACCTTTTCCACAGCTTTGAGCAATTTAACCTTAATGCAGACCAAATAGCTAACTTTATTTCTAATCCCAAGATTGAAAATATTTTAGGCAGAGTGGTAGGTGGCAATTCCTCTACAATTGATGGCTTAATTAAAGTCAGCGGAGGAAATTCAAATTTATACCTAATGAATCCTTCGGGGATTATATTTGGTGCCAATGCCAGATTGGATGTGCCGGGAAGCTTCACCGCAACCAGTGCTACAAGTATTAATTTTGGCTCTAATTTTTTTAATGCTATCGGCGATAATAATTACGCAGCATTAAAGGGAACACCCAGCAGTTTTTCATTTAATACTGCTCAACCGAGTGCCATTGTCAACTCTGGAGAACTAGCTGTTAAAACAGGACAAAATCTCACCCTGCTGGGTGGCACTGTTGTCAGTCAGGGAACTCTGTCAGCACCAGGCGGTAAACTGATTGTGGCAGCGGTACCAGGACAGAATACATTACGGATTAGTCAACCCGGACAATTGCTAAGTTTAGAGATTCAACCCATTTCTCCTAATGCTAGTCAGTCTTCAACCGGAACAGTTTCCTCGCTACCTCAGCTACTAACGGGTAGCAAAGCGGGAAATGCCAGTGGACTCACTACAAATAGCAAAGGAGAGGTGGAACTAACGGGTTCTGGTATCAAAGTAGAAGCGGGGGACGTGGTAGTCCGTCAACTCAATTCGGGAACAGCTACTCTTTCAGCAAACCACAATTTAACCTTAGTTGAAAGCCAGATGCAGACATCTAGAGATATGAATTTGCTGGCAAAAGATACCGTGCGAGTGCGAGATAGCGTAGCGACTCCTTTTGTGGCGAAGGCGGGAGGTAATCTTACCGTTCAAGGCAATCAAGCGGTTGATATTTTGGCGCTGAATCACCCAGAAACACCCTTTCAAAGTGGCGGCAACCTCAGTTTAATCAGTGATGGAGTGATTTCTGGAGATGCTCACTATTCAGCAGGTGGGAATTTCTCAATTCTCAACTTATCGGGAGCAGGCGGCAAGTTTCAAAGTATCTACGATCCCATCATTACTTCCGATGGCGATGTCATGCTGGATTCTTATACGGGTGCTTCGCTCAAGATAATAGCAGCCGGAAAAATTACGATTAGTGGAGATGTCGTCATTAATGCGATCGATCCAGAGGTAGACCCTTCTAGCCGTGCCTTGATTTTACAAGCGGGTGCGGCTGGTACAACCGATAACGTACTCTTCACCGAACCTATTCCGGGTGCATCTCCCGAATATTTTGACGACGCAGGCGCAAATCCCTCCTACACAACATTTGTGAAATCTCCTGCCTCGCCGGGAACGATTACGGTTGCAGGAACTATCAAATCTGATGATTTATTTGGGCCAGCCGAACCATTAAATGTTACCTTGTCAGCACCGGGTGATATTAATGTCCGAACGATTCAGTCGTCTGGGGGAAATATTAGTATCACTAGCACTAATGGTTCTATCAATGCCGCCGATCCAGTCAATCAAGTTTACAATTTAGACTCCCGGAATCGCCCCGGTAACGCGGGTGCAATTACCCTCAGCGCCCCATCGGGAAATATCACAACCGGAGATATATTTTCCTCTTCTGATAACTTTGGCACGACGGCTTCTGGGACTGGCGGCGCGATCGCTATTACAGCAGGAAGCAATATCAAGACTGAAACGATAGATTCCAGTTCTAAGTGCAATTCTTGCTCTTCCTCTGGCGATGGCGGTGACATCACGCTGATTGCTGGCAATGATATCGCCGCCAAAATCATCGATGCTCAGAGTCTTGGCAGTGGCAAAGGCGGTGATGTAAATATCGCGGCGGGACAAAATCTCACCGTAGATAATAAGTTCGTAACTTTTACTTACAACAACCCCAGCATTAACACTACGGGGACGGGTGGGGGTGGAGCCATTAATATCAACCATCACGGGGGAGTCCCAGTCCCCGCAACTCCTTTTGTCGTTGGCGATCCCACAACGAATGGAACTGCCCAAGCCATCACCACGGGCACTTCTACGATTTCGCCCCCCGAATCTTTCCCAGGTGGAACTGTTCGGGGCAATATTACCATCAACACCACTCCTCCACCGCCCATTCCCGCGCCAATTCCCGCGCCAACTCCCGCACCAACTCCTACCCCTGTCCCTAGTTCAAATCCCCAACCGGAAACCGGGAACCAACCACCCAAGACAGAAATTCTGACAGACTTTCAAGGAAATACACTCTCACCCGTACCAGTAGAAGGTGCGGACAATAAAAGACCGATTTTATGTACGGTAGAGAGTCTCGAAGATGAAAAGCTGCCGATTTTACACAGGTTGCCTCGCTGTCAAGAACGCCCTGACAAGCCAGCAGAAACCTCTAAAGCGGTATTGCCACGACACCCACAAAGCGATCGCGCACTCCATCAAAAGTAATCAATGTCGCTAAAGCGCTTGTTTGTAACCTCACCAGCCTCAAAAATCTCTAAGATATAATTTTGAATCGCCCAGAAATACGGATGCTTCCGCATTTCTGGGCGATTTTCAGATGAAAGAGGTAGGCGATCGCTAGTTTGGTGAAGGAAAGTGTTGATGAGGAAAACAGGCTCTCTTACTTAGAAGAACGCTTTGCCCTCAGTTAGCTATCCTTATAAAGCATTGATATCAAAGTTTTGAGAAGGGATTGAACGTGTCGCAAGTCAAACCAACCATTCTGGTGACGGGTGGAGCTGGATATATTGGAACCCATGCCGTACTGGCGCTGATCGAGGCAGGCTATGGGGTGGTGGTATTGGATAACCTGGTGTACGGACATCGGGAATTGGTGGATGACGTACTCAAGGTAGAGCTGGTAGTGGGAGATATGAGCGATCGCGCTCTACTTGACCAACTCTTTGCCACTCGCAACATTGCGGCAGTCATGCACTTTGCTGCTTATATTGCTGTAGGAGAGTCCGTCACCGATCCCGCGAAATACTACCACAACAACGTCACCGGCACTCTGACACTGCTAGAAGCAATGGTGGCGGCAAACGTGAAGAAATTTGTCTTTTCTTCTACTTGCGCTATCTACGGGATGCCGCAGGAAGTTCCCATGACCGAAAACCATCCCCAAAATCCCCTCAGTCCTTACGCGACGAGTAAGTGGATGGTAGAGAAAATTCTGGCGGATTTTGATGTCGCCTACGATTTCAAGTCCGTGGCGTTCCGCTATTTCAATGCCTCTGGTGCGAATCCCGACGGTTTGCTAGGTGAGGATCACGAACCAGAAACGCACCTAATTCCCCTGGTACTCCAGACAGCTTTGGGCAAACGGGAATCGATCTTCATTCTCGGCACCGATTACCCGACACCTGATGGCACCGGAATTCGGGACTACATCCACGTCAGCGACTTGGCAGATGCCCACGTTTTAGGGTTAGAGTATCTCCTGCAAGGGGGAATGAGCGATGTCTTTAACTTAGGGAATGGCAACGGTTTCTCAGTTAGAGAAGTGATTGAGACAGCCAAGGCAGTAACGGGTCGAGAGATTTCCGCAGTAGAACGCGATCGCCGTGCCGGGGACGCCCCTATTTTAGTCGGCAGCAGCGACAAAGCCAAAAAAATCCTCAGTTGGTGTCCGCAATACGCAGACCTGAGTAAAATCGTTGCTGACGCTTGGCAATGGCATCAGCATCGTCATGGATAATTCTGGAGTGGAAGTTAGATTAAGTCGTTTAGAATCGATTGTTGAACAAATTGCAGAGGCAGTACTCGCTACCACTGAGACAATTGACCGTCTTGCCGATCGAGTAGATGCTCTCACCATTCAAGTACAACAACAGGGAAATCTTAGAGAGGCAGTACTTGCCACCAATGAGACAATTGACCGCCTTGCTGACCGAGTGGATGCCCTCACCATTCAAGTACAAGAACAGGGGCATCAAGTCCAACAGCAACACTACCAAATCTTTGCCTTAAGCGATGCGGTGCAAACCTTGGCAGAAACCCAGGATGATTCTCTGGTGCGGTTGATGCAACTGACAGAAGCTTTACAACGCCTTGTGGATGCCATCGAAGCAACCGAAGAGACTGAATCTTAATCTCAGTCTCTCGCGCCGCCATCGTATCCCGATTGGCTGTCAATCCCAGGGAAATAAAGTGGAAGTACCCATCAACTCATCAGGAGAGTTTTCATGCACTTTCTTCGTCGGTATGCTGTCATCCTTCCCGCGATCGCCGCCGTCAGTTTCTTGAGCGTCAGTTGCAGCGACAGCAAAATCACTCAGTGTCAAAAGATATTCCAGATTACCAACGAAACGGTTAATGAAACCAAAACCGTTACCAATGGAGGTAAGAATAGCTCTCCCGAAGCGCTAGTCAAAACAGCCGATATTTGGGATAAATCAGCTCAAGGAATGACAAATATCAGAGTCAACGATGCAAAGCTTAAAAAGTTTCAAGCTGATTTTATTAGAATGTATCGAGATAGTAGTAAAGCAACCCGCGAATATGTTGCAGCTCTTAAAAAAAGGGATTTCCCAGCAGTTGATGCCGGATTTAAAAAATTGCAAAAAGCCTATAGTCCAGAGAAAGATTTAGTGAATGCAATTAATAGCTACTGTTCTGGTAAGTAGATGGAGCTAATATTTTTAGGATGGGTAGAGCATAAGCGAAACCCATCGGGAGCATCCCGATGGCAGCAAATATACACCCACAGGCTAGAAGCCTGGGGCTAGAAGAATGAAGCCTGACGAGAGCAGGCTTTGTTTGTTTAGCCGCGAATGCGAGTCGTCGGACATTTTTAGTTGGAAGGCGAATCACTTAGTATTGCTATGAAGCGGTTCTTTTAGGAGCGTGCAATACAAATCCTCGTAGAGACACGGCAGCAAGAGTGTCCCGGAGGTGTCATCAAACAAGTGAGAATGGGTTATATTCTGGCAGGCTTCCCCAACTGCCACCGACACCTCCGCCTCAAACTCCAGATTTTGCCCGAAAAAGTGTTGGGGATTGGAGAATCACTCAAGTGTCAGTGGTCAGTAGCGAAAGAAAGAAACAACCAACAACTGACAAGTAGGTTAGCACGGTCGGGCTAACCTACCCACTGACCATTACGGCAATTTCTTGAAATATCCTTACAAATTACCAGGATTACTGCATTGGAACTGGCAGAATTGTAGCAATCGGCGGAATACATCCCTAATCAATCAACTGGGATTTTCACTTTTATGTCGTCAAACAGTCCTGACATTCCTCCTCCGTTAAAGAGCGATCGCTCTCCTAAACCTCCTAGATTTGTTACGCCCATTGCCCCCGGGCCAGTCGTTGTCGCCGGACTTACCTTTCTGGCTCTAATTATGGGTTTAATGCTGCTAAAAACCGTGTGGCGCACCATTCGCCCCGGTTACGTCGGCATTTTGTTTGATAAAGCATCCCACCGAGTCGTCACCAATGCTTTAGAGCCTGGTTGGGCTTTTATTAACCCGCTTTCCCAGGATATCCAAGAGTATCCCATCACTATTCAAACCTATTCAATGGTGCAAAAAGGTACTGAGGGGCAGATGGAAGGGGATGACTCGATTAAAGTGCAAAGCAACGAAGGGCAACAGCTGAATTTAGATGTGGTAATTCAGTATCAAGTAAAACGGAACGAAGCCAACTTACTGTACCAAGACTGGGGAGGTGCCCCAATCGAAATAGTGGAAGATCGGGTAGTGCGACAGTACACGCGATCGCAGGTGCCCGTTATTGTCTCTCAGCATGGCTGGGAACAAATCACCGCTAGTAAGCGCGGCGAGATTGCCCAACAAGTTTCTGAACAACTGAGTCGGGAATTTAGCAAACGCCATCTAGAACTCGTCTCCTTCGGGGTTCGAGAAGTTCATCTGCCTGCTTCTTTGCAACAAGCTCTCGACACCAAAATTCAGGCGCAACAAGCCGCAGAACAGCAGAACTATGCCTACGAACAAGCTAAAATCAAAGCCCAGCAGGTAAAAGTAGAAGCCCAGGGAGAAGCAGAAGCGATCAAAGTAAGGGCGAAGGCACAGGCGGAAGCCAACCAACTTTTATCGCGTAGCATCACTGCCGATTTAATTCGTTACGAACAAATGCAAAAGTGGGACGGCAAGCTGCCTGTCTTCAGCGGCAACGGGATTATTCCCATGCTCAACGGTGCTGATTTATTCAAAGGGCAAAGCCAGCAAGGGAAATAATTAGTGGCAAATCGAAAGCGATCGCTTCTGGTGAGCGATCGCTGGCTGAGGAGTGAGTAAAATTTACACTCAGCCCTTAAGTACGCGCAACTGTGAAGTCAGCTTTGTCATTAAAGTATGCCCTCGTCCATGAATGGTTGACCCCCCAAGCTACTGGCGGGTCAGAACTCGTTGTCCGAGAAATCCTCAAGCACATTGATGCCGACCTCTATGCCCTAATTGACTTTGAATCCACCAATCCCGAAAGTTATCTATTCAATCGCCCCATTGGCACCACATTCCTGCAACACTTCCCGAAAGCCCGCAATGGCGTCCAAAAATATCTCCCCCTATTGCCGCTAGCGATTGAACAGCTGGACTTACGCGACTATGACGTAATTCTCTCCTCTGCCCACGCCGTCGCCAAAGGAGTCCTCACCAGTCCGCAACAACTGCATATCTGCTACTGCCATACGCCCATGCGCTACGCCTGGGATTTAACTTTTGATTACCTAGACAGTAGCCGACTAGGACGGGGTCTCCCAGGCATCCTGACGCGGTATCTCCTCCATCAACTGCGTCAGTGGGATGTCCTCTCCGCAAACCGTGTTGATTATTTTATCGCCAACTCCCAACACACCGCACGTCGTATCTGGCGCTGCTATCGGCGTCAAGCAGAAGTCATTTATCCACCCGTCAATATCGAGCGGTTTTCCTTTCAGCCCCAAAAAGAAGATTTTTACCTCACCGTTTCCCGGCTGGTGAGTTACAAGCAAGTATCTTTAATTGTCCGATCTTTTAACCAACTGGGACGCCCGCTTGTGGTGATTGGCACGGGTCCGGAACTTGACGAAATGCGCCAACTAGCGAAACCCAATGTAAAAGTGCTAGGGTCACAACCAGATGATGTTGTTGAGCAGTATATGGCTCAAGCAAAAGCATTTGTATATGCAGCCTGTGAAGACTTTGGCATGGCGTTGGTAGAAGCCCAAGCTTGTGGCACTCCTGCGATCGCCTATGGTGCTGGTGGGGCGCTAGAAACCGTTCTGGATATTCGGGAACACCCGACACAGGGGACTGGCTTATTTTTTCCAGCCCAAACAGAAGCGGCTTTGATAGAAGCGGTAAAAACCTTTGAGGCGTCGCAAGGATTGTTTAATCCAGAGATTGCTAGAGTACGCGCTTCTCAGTTCGCCCCTCAAATTTTCCAGAAGCGCTATCTAGCCTTTCTAGAGCGCTGTTATCAAGAATTTCAGTCATCCTCAGTTATTCGTTCCTAATCATCAGTCATGGTATGTTAGCCGGTTGCTAAAAACCCATGACCAATGACCAATGGTCAATGACTAATGACCGAATTCTACTTTCTGGGACTCCATTCGCTGTCTTCAGGCGTCTTGTGGCTTTATGATCGGGACTGTGTGGTGTGAAGTGAAGGAGTAAGATGACTGCCGAAAGCCAACTTATCTCCGGCAAGATGTTGTGGGCGTTCGTGAAGCGAGGTTTTCAACCACTCGCGCCGACAGGTAGGCCCAGAGGTTTGAGCAAACAGCGAGACCTCCCCCTACAGCGTCTAGACCGAGATTTCGCTAAGCGATGTTTTGATGTTCTGTTTTCGCTATCGGTTTTGATTTTGTTTTCTCCCGTTTACCTGCTGTTGGCCTTGCTGATTGCTCTTAGCACACGAGGTCCGATTTTTTATGTCCAGGAACGGGTAGGGAAAAATCATCAGCCTTTTGGCTGTCTCAAATTCAGAACGATGGTGCCAAATGCAGACGAAGTGTTGCTGCAAATGATGGCAACCTCACCCCATCTGCGTCAGGAATTCGAGGATAATTTCAAACTCAAAGACGACCCTCGAATTACATGGATTGGTAAATTCCTACGGGTGACTAGCCTGGATGAGTTTCCCCAATTCTGGAACGTTCTTAAAGGGGACATGAGCGTTGTCGGACCAAGACCTCTGGTTGCCGAGGAGTTGTCAAAATACGGGCATCACATTGACAAAGTGCTGACGATTCGACCTGGAATCACCGGATTGTGGCAAGTTTCTGGGCGCAATGACATCCCTTATCCGCGCCGAGTGCAGATAGATGTCTATTACGTCAATGCCAGGAATTTCTGGCTGGATTTGTGGCTGGTTGTAAAAACAATTGGCGTTGTCGTTTCTCCCAAAGACAATGGTGCCTACTGAAACATAGCCGATGTTCGGCAATCCATCCCTCAAATAAAGTTCTTTGAACGACTCCTACAGCTTTCCTCCAGGCGTGGAGAGAGCTGTAGTACTTTGCCAGTCATTGTTTGATGAGTTGTAGAAGAGTGGGAGTTACGCTTGCCTCGACAGCGGGTAAACTCTTCATGTCTAATTTCACGGTCTAGATAAGTGGGTTGCCGTGATGGCGATTAATCAATGTGTGTGGCTCGGAACTTATGCAGCAGATGTTGTACGTACTCTTGCAAGAAGCTTTTCTCCTCCTGTTTGATTAACATTCAGTCCACCGTTGAAATACGTAAGTCTTATTGCCGATGCTTAGCAGAATCTACGTATATTCCTGATGTTGCGCCAGAGATTTTGAGTTAACGTAAGGAGTGACTTAAGAATTTCCTCTGCTTACAGAGGGATTTTTCATAAATTTGGGTGCGAGTGACTTTTGCTGCGACATTAGCGAGAGAAAACTCACAGGAGAATTACCAGTTACTGTTAAGACGATTGTTTCGTCACAGGCTATAGGGAATATTAAGTATGACGCAACGCAAACGAGCGCTAATTACGGGCATTACGGGACAAGACGGTTCTTACTTGAGCGAATTTTTGCTTGAGCAAGGCTATGAGGTTCACGGGATCATTCGCCGGACTTCTACGTTTAATACAGACCGAATCGATCATATGTATGAAGACCCTCACAAAGAGGGTGTGCGGTTGTTTTTGCACTACGGCGACTTAACCGATGGCACGACGCTACGCCGGATTTTAGAGCAAGTCCAGCCGGTAGAAATCTATAATTTAGGTGCCCAATCCCACGTCCGCGTTAGTTTTGACTCGCCGGAATATACGGTTGATGCAGTCGGGATGGGGACGCTGCGCCTTTTGGAAGCGATTCGGGACTACCAGCAGCGTACCGGCATTGAGGTACGGTTTTATCAGGCGGGTTCTTCTGAGATGTTTGGTAAGGTACAAGAAGTGCCTCAGAAGGAAACCACACCGTTTTACCCCCGCAGTCCTTATGCCTGTGCGAAGCTTTACGCTCACTGGCAAACGGTGAATTATCGGGAATCATACGGACTATTTGCGTGTAACGGAATACTGTTTAACCACGAAAGTCCACGGAGAGGAGAGACGTTTGTAACGCGCAAGATTACCAGAGCGATCGCCCGCATTATTGCTGGTAAACAGAAAAAAATCTACCTGGGTAATCTCGATTCCAAGCGGGATTGGGGCTATGCAAAAGACTATGTAAGAGCAATGTGGCTGATGCTACAGCAACAGGAGGCGGATGATTACGTTGTAGCCACGGGAGAAACTTACTCAATTCGTCAGTTTCTGGATATTGCCTTTGAACACGTCAACCTAGATTGGCAAGAATACGTGGAGTTTGACGAACGCTATCTGCGCCCAGCTGAAGTAGATTTACTGATTGGCGATCCCACTAAGGCAAACCAAAAGCTGGGTTGGAAACCATCGGTTACTTTTGAAGAATTAGTTCGCTTGATGGTGGAAGCGGATATGCAAGCTTTGGGCTTGACTTGTCCGAATGGCAACGGTTTGCACTCGCCTCTGGATCTTGCCACGATTCGCCAGAATGTAGGTAGTATGCACGATTAAATCGTTTTGAATTGTAGGGGCAAGGGCGATCCCCGTGCCCTACTGAGTGATGAGTGATGAGTTTTGAATTAACTCATCACTCATCAATTTTTGGAGATATCCTGAATCCAGTGGAGGATGGCAAGAGATATGGCAACTTTAGATTTGAGCGATAAACGGATTCTCGTCACTGGCGGAGCTGGTTTTTTGGGACGTCAGGTGATAGATCGGTTGTGTAAAGCCGGAGCCGATCAAAACAAGATTACAATACCGCGATCGCGCGAGTCCGATCTCCGCTCCTTAGAACACTGTCAACGCGCCGTTGAGCAGCAGGATGTCGTGATTCACCTCGCCGCTCACGTCGGTGGCATCGGTCTGAATCTGATAAAACCCGCTGAATTATTCTACGACAACCTGATGATGGGCGCTCAACTGATTCATGCTGCCTATCACGCAGGGGTTCAAAAATTTGTTTGTGTGGGCACTATCTGCGCTTATCCCAAGTTCACGCCAGTGCCATTCAAAGAAGATGACCTCTGGAATGGCTATCCGGAAGAAACCAACGCCCCCTATGGCGTTGCTAAGAAAGCTTTACTGGTGCAACTCCAATCTTACCGGCAGCAGTACGGCTTTAACGGCATTTACCTGTTGCCAGTGAACTTGTACGGACCAGAAGATAACTTCGATCCCAATAGTTCCCACGTGATCCCAGCTTTAATTCGCAAAGTACACGAAGCTCAAGCTAGAGGCGACAAGCATCTACCTGTATGGGGCGATGGGAGTCCTACCCGCGAGTTTCTCTACTCAACGGATGCTGCTTTGGGTATCGTCATGGGTACGCAGGACTACGATGGCGCAGAACCCGTCAATTTGGGAACGGGTTATGAAATTTCTATCAAGGTTTTGGTAGAACTGATTTGCGAACTGATGGATTATCAGGGCGAAATTATCTGGGAAACTGATAAGCCGAACGGTCAACCGCGCCGCTGCTTAGATACAGAACGGGCTTGCCGAGAGTTTGGCTTCACTGCCCAAGTTGACTTCAAGCAAGGACTGAAGAATACGATCGATTGGTATCGGCAACACGCTGAGTAAATGTGAAAAACTCGCAAGTGTGAAAAACCCGTTTTGTTTAGCAAAACGGGTTTCTGTGTTTTCAGGAGCGAAAATCGCGTTAGCGATCGCAAAACAAGTCCCCAGGATATCGAGACCAGGGGATAGACGCTAGCATCACCTCGTAATAAACCTATATTTATAAGGCTTGTGAACAAAGTCGATAATCAACTGAATAAACTGAAATTGAGGCGATCGCTTCTCAAAGCACGGCAATTGATGCCTGTGGAAGAATGGAGAGAAAAGAGCGATCGCATCTGTACCTACCTCGAATCTTCGCCCCTATTTACCCAATCGAAAACTGTCTTAGCTTATTTCAGTTTTCGACAAGAACCTGACCTCAGCCCCCTAATTACCGATCGTCGCCAATGGGGATTTCCTCGCTGTGTTGGCGATACTCTCATCTGGCATCTCTGGAAACCCGGAGAATCCCTACAAAAGGGTGCTTATGGTATTCTTGAACCGCACCCAGATGCCCCCATTTTACAGCCAACTGAGGTAGATTTAATTCTTGTGCCATCTGTAGCTTGTGATGTGCGGGGATATCGTTTAGGTTATGGTGGAGGTTATTACGATCGCTTGCTCAGTTCAGGTGAATGGGCGACCAAATTAACTATCGGCATTATCTTTGACTTTGCTTGCTACCAAGAGTTGCCGATTGATAATTGGGATAAATCTTTGCAGGCTGTTTGTACAGAAACGGGATTGAGGATGATGCGATGAAATATCAAATCCTCAATTTTAAATTTTTAATTTCCGCGCAGAGGACAATGTCCTCTGCGCTCCAACCACCTACTTTTAGCAAGCATTTGGTTAGACCAATACAATTACTATAATATGACCTAATAATATTAAAGTCAAGTATTTTTTCAAAATAAACATTATAAATGGTTGGCAAAAACAGTGATAGTTGTTTATTTTCTTATTTATTAATTCAAATTACAAAAAATTAGCTACTGTCGCCAAATGATGAATTCCAAAACTCAAAACTCAAACGCGATTTATCGCCTTTTTAAAACTGAAAACTCAAAAGTTAAAACTCTTTGGATGTATGGGTTACTGGGAGCGATCGCGCTAGTGATGCTCTTTCCCCTAATTTGGCTGATCAGTACCTCCTTAAAATCTCCAAATGAAAATATCTTTCAGTTCCCACCCCAGCTAGTGCCACGAGAGCCGACATTCCAGAACTTCATCACAGTTTGGCAAACCAATCCCTTTGGTCAGTATTTGTTCAACAGTACCTTGGTGGCAGTGCTGACTGTGGGCTTAAATCTGCTGTTCTGCTCGCTTGCCGCTTACCCGTTGGCACGGCTAGATTTTCGGGGACGAGACATGGTTTTTGCAGCTGTCGTCTCCACGATTATGATTCCGTTCCAAATCGTGATGATTCCCCTGTACATCTTGACCGTGCAGCTGGGTTTGAGAAATACCTATTTGGGAGTTATCTTGCCAAGCGTCGCCTCTGCCTTTGGGATTTTCCTGCTGCGGCAAGCATTTCAGGGTGTTCCCAAAGAACTGGAAGAAGCCGCCCGAATGGATGGTTGCTCTGAGCTAGGCTTGTGGTGGCACGTCATGCTTCCGGCAATTCGCCCAGCACTGGTTTGCTTGGCTCTTTTTGTTTTTATCGGTTCTTGGAGTGACTTCCTCTGGCCCTTGATTGTCCTCGACCGACCCGAATATTACACCTTGCCTTTAGGCGTCGCCACCCTTGCCGGAGCATTATCCCTGGATTGGCGACTGGTTGCAGCGGGTTCTGTCATTTCCATTACCCCAGTGCTGCTTGTTTTCCTGTTTTTGCAGCGATATATTGTGCCGACAGATACAGGTAGCGGCGTCAAAGGTTAGTGGCGTTTCAGGAACAGGGCGATCGCGCAAAGATTTCTAAAAACACGCTATCCAGCCAGAAACAGATCGGTGCCACTGTTGGCTTTATTTTCAGTTCTAAGATTCCTGAATTCGACCCGAAAGCGATCGCGCACGAGAGATTTCAGGACTTATGCAACATCACCACATTTGCCACCGCAACCACAGGGGGATTGAACCGACAAGAACGCTATATGTATAAGCTTTGCGTAAGTCCTGATTCTGATGAGAATAACAACTTTAGGACTTACGCACTGAAACCTTCAAACCTTGATCCCCGATAAATTGGGGGGAACCTCTAAAGCCCCCAATTTATCGAGGGTTGGGGGATCTTTTCTGCGTAAGTCCTGAACTTAAGACATAGGAGCATAGAAATTAGATTTCTTCCGGATACAGCTACCTTGCTGATGTAAAACAAAGATTAGTAGATGCACCCTGATGTTTACCCCTGGAGACAAGCCAGGGGTTTTTCTTTTTGAGGGGTTTTTTGACCTATTGATGTTTTCCGGAGTTGGGATGCAATTCCTTGAGGCTAGCTAGAACAGATTTCGGATAACGTTTGGGGGGAGTTTGATTGAGCGTGCGTCAATGGTTTTTGTCTAACTGGCGTCGTGTTTTCCTGCTCCTAGTGTTGGGAAGTGCCGCGATCGCTCCCGCGACGATCTACTATGTGAGTGCAGTCACCAGAAGCGATCGCTACACCGATGCCTCCCAAGTTCCGGCTGAGCGCGTCGCCATTGTCTTTGGTGCAGGAGTGTTGCCCGACGGTAGCCCAACGCCGATGCTAGCCGATCGGGTGGAAGCTGCTATCCAACTTTATCAGATGGGTCGCGTCAAAAAACTCTTGATGACGGGGGATAATAGTCGCACCGACTACGATGAGGTGAGCGTGATGCAGCGTTACGCAAGCGATCGCGGTGTACCTGCTAAGGATATTACTCTGGATTACGCTGGTTTCAGCACTTATGAAAGTTGTTATCGCGCACGAGAGATTTTTGGTGTGACGCAGGCGGTTGTCATCACGCAGCAGTTCCACCTGTCACGCGCCGTGTATACTTGCCGTCAATTAGGTGTAAATGCGATCGGCTTGGGCACACCCGATTGGGGACGGTATGGAGATCGGGTGATGAAATCCTATACGACGCGGGAAGCACTAGCGACTGTGAAAGCCGTTTTGGAGGTTAAGATTATCCGTCCTCAACCAACTTTTCTAGGACAATTTGAGGGAATAAAGTAGGGAGAGGCAAATATTTGTGAAGATTAGTAGACTTCTTGCACGCAGTTGATTTTCTGATGAAACCGCAGATGCAAGAAGTCTATTTGTTTTAGGATTTGATTGCGGCGATGCGATCGTGCAAGCTGGAGAATAAGCTTTCCCAGTCGGGAGAACTTTGAGTATCTTCTGCCTCTTTTACCTCAAAGGTAAGATTACACACTTTGGGTTGTTCTAGCGATCGCACGCACAATTCGGCAATATCTTCTCGGCTGACTTTGCCCCGGATATTATCACCTTGCTCGAAAATTAACGCCTTGCCTCCCGGTTCTTCAGTCAAAGCACAAGGTCTAATAATTGTGTAAGGAATACCACTTTCACGGACACTCTCTTCCCCGCGCAATTTCCAAGTAAGGATTCCTCCTAGTTGATCGTTCATTCTCACCGCTGGCGGTTCTTCTTCTAAATTAATGCCGGGACGACCGGGACGAGTCACACCCGCCGAACTGACCATGATAAATTGAGGCATCGCGCCGCCATAAGCTTTGATAAATTCCACCTGCAAAGCAAAGCCGCCTGGTGAAAACTTTGGATTTAGTTCTCCGTCGTATTCAAACTTGCTCAGCATCAACTGGAACGAGCAAATTTTGCTGGGATTAATTGGTTCGCCATCTTGCAAAGTTTTGGCGCGAAACACGGGAATTAAGTCAGCGAAGGGAACGCGAACATTCATCCAGGTATTTGCTACGGTATCAAAGGAATAAGAATAAGCAACGCCATCCCATCTGGCTTCTGTGCGGATGAAGAACTTGTAGCGCTTTCCATCGCCTCTAACGCGCAATTCCACACCCTTGTATCCTGCCAAATCAATCGGAGTGTCAAAGTTGCGGGTGCGAACGGAAGCAAAGCCACCAGAGTTGTCGGTTGACACGTTGCCAGCAAACAGCGCTGTGCCTTCCACCAGTTGCATCCCACTCTGGCTTACACCACCCATAACGACATCATCCACCGCACCCCAAGTATTTTTGATGTCATCTGATGGATTAGTAAAATCAAATACCACTTTTTCGTCAGATCCCCCCTCAGTAAGAGGGGTAAAGTAGTTAGCAGCAACTTGCACTAAGTTCTTGATGCCTTGATAGTCCACGATTTCCGGACTGTCTACAACTTCGGGCATATAAAACTTGATACCCTGATAATACTTAGCCCGATCCGGTGTATCTCCCCCGACTGGCTGCACCCGAACGCCAGTGCAACAAATTACAGCAGTGACGTTCGGCATCATTTCCGCAGTCAAGGTTTCTGGGATGGTGATGTCTCCCTCAAAGAGTTCTACGTTGTCGCCAAGCATTTCTCGCGCTTTGTGAGTATTTCTGACGAGGGCACGCACTTGATATCCCCGTTCAACCAGTCGCCGCACGACTCGCTTACCGACACCACCCGTTGCCCCAGCGACCAGTATCACTCCCACGCGCTTTCCTCCAATAGGTTTGTCTTTATTATCCTTGGCACGACCTTGCAGCAACCGCTGAAGGCAGTTGAAGAAAGGAATTACCTCGAAATAGGTCAGCGTTTGCAAAAATCTGCCGAAATCCCATTTAGATCGGTTATTTTGATTCGTCATCTTCTTGTAACCACGTTTTTATCTTACTTTTCCCCTTATATTTTTTAATAGCTAACTGACTTCCAAACAACTCTCTAATGGAGCAAGATCGTTCAGCCGTCAATGCTGAAACTAATTTACTTATCCTCGATCTCGATGGCACAGTGCGATCGCCACTCTCAGATAATAAGTTTATCGAGCGTCCCGGCGATCAGCAGATTATTAAAGGCGCGGAGAGAGCGATCGCTTACTTCTCCGCGACTGGCTGGAAAATTGTCGGCGTCACCAATCAAGCGGGTGTCGCCAGTGGCAAAAAATCTCTGCAAAGTTGCATCAAAGAGCAGCAGTACACTTTGGAATTATTACCACAGATAGAAGAAATTTATTTCTGTCCAGACTTTGAAGGAAAAAAGTGTTTTTGCGTAACTCGCAGCGATGTTGTTAACCACAGCAAGCACCCTGAATCTGGAAAGTTTCGCAAACCGAATCCAGGAATGCTGAATTTGGCGATAAAAAAGCACTTGCCAGACAAGGTTTTAATGATTGGCGATCGCTCTGATGACAGGAATGCAGCAAAAGCCGCAGGTATCAAATTTCAGCAAGCAGAAAGCTGGAGACAAACCTATGGCGATACTGAGGTTTGAAGGGATGGGAATGAGAATGCGATCGCCATCAGCTAGACTGATCTTGAGCGGCTTGCTGCACTTGCTCTACCGTCAAACCTAACGCACCGGCTATTTGTTCGACACTTAATCCTAATGCAAACAACCCAGGCACCGACTCTAACTTAGCTTGCAGTTTGCCTTCCTGCCTGCCTTCTTCCAAGCCTTCCTGCTTGCCTTCCTGCCTGCCTTCTTCCAAGCCTTCCTGCTTGATGGATTGATACATTCTTGTCCGTCTCGAATTCGTCGTCTATTCCTAACATTGCTGCTAACTCCTGGCGGCTTAACTGGAAAAAGGCGTATTGCCATCAGCTAGACTGATTCTGTTGCGCTTGCTGAACTTGCTCTACTGTCAAACCCAACCCCTGTGCTACCTGTTCCACACTCAACCCCAATGCTAATAACTGGGGTACTGCCTCTAACTTGCCTTCTAGCTTGATGGATTGATACATTCTTGTCTGTCTGAATTCGTCGTCTATTCCTAACATTGCTGCTAACTCCTGGCGGCTTAACTGGGTAAATTTGTACAACAAGATAGTCTCTATTAATTCTAAAACTTTCCGTCTGGTTGCTTCATCCTCAAGTTCCTGTCGCGCTTGCAAAATTAATTCTCTGCCTCGTTCGATGGCTGTATCTTCACTTTCTACAATTAACTGTACAGTTGCCACTTCCAGAGAGTTTTCTGCTGCTTCACCTAACTCATCCAAATACACCCGCTGTACTTGTGTACTGTTTAGAAGCAATCGATACGGCTCTACGTCGCTTGGCTCCAAACTTCGGGTAGGATAGATGACGACACCCCGCCAAAAGTTAACCGATTCGTTTTGACGCAGGTAAATAAAGATTTCTGAAAATAAGCGTCGGTAGAACGTTGAATCTTGCTGAAACTGGACTTCGACGAAGTAAACTGGTTGGTTGGTAGAGTTGCGACTTGGCAGAAATACCCCATCAATCCGAAAAGCTGTTTCTTTGAGTTCAATAGAGGCGAATTCATAGACATTGGCATCCACATATTGCCAATCAGTTCAAAGAAAATTCTGGGAAATGCCTGGAATAGGCTATAAAATATTTTATCAGTTCGCACGTTTATTTAGTAGATGAAAATACTTGTAAGTTGAATTTTATCAAATAAAGTAAATCTTCTTCCAGCTTGGCATTAAAATTAGCGTCATAAATTTAACTGAGGCAGGGTTGGAGCCTTGGCAGTTTTATGGAACTTCTACGCGCAAGGGAGACAGAATTTATCTACACTTGCTGATGAAGCCTTATGAAACGGTTTCGGTGCGTGGGGTGCCGATAAAACAGGTGAAATCAGTACAAGTTTTAGCGGACGGACGCGAATTAGACTACACTACTCGTTGTGCGATCGCTGACTCGCTTTTCAATCCCGATCCGCTGGGTGAGTTAACAATTACTATGCCAAAATCAGTTATCGATGCTTACGCAACTGTAATTACAATTGATTTTGCTCCAGCAAATGCAGATTTCTAGGCTACTATTTTTTTTAGCCCAAAATAGGCTGTTTTTTTTTACGCAAAGGGTGCAAAGGTAAGCGCAATGGTACGCAAAGAAAGATGTAAGATTAAGGTTATTTGTTAGTGCCTATGCTTCAGTTTCAACCGCCTGGTTTTGGGCAAAAAGTTATAGAAACCTCGCTGGGTTCGATGGTTTACTACACCGCAGTAGAGGAACCGTGGTTAGGGCAACTACAAGCTGAATTGCCACCGTTAATCTTCCTGCATGGCTTTGGTGGCGGAGCCTCGGCATACGAGTGGTCGAAGGTGTACCCGGCTTTTGCGACCACTCACCGCATATTCGCCCCAGATTTAATTGGTTGGGGAGAGTCGGATCATCCAGTCCGAGATTATCAAATTGCAGACTATTTGAAGACGCTGACGGAGTTTATTGAAAAAATTGCTATTTCTGGAGGAGAGCAAAGCTTTACTCCTGTAAAAGTGGTGGCATCTTTGCTGACAGCGGCTTTTACAGTTCGTCTCGCTATTGAACGTCCGGAGTTATTTGGGTCGCTGTTTTTAGTATGTCCCTCTGGGTTTGCTGATTTTGGGCAAGATGCTGGGCGCAGATTACCGCTTCAAGTAATTGGAACTCCGCTGTTAGATAAGCTAATTTATACGCTGGGGGCGACAAACGAAGTGGCGGTGCGGAATTTTCTGGAACGGTTCCTATTTGCTAAGCGAGAACGATTGTCTGAAGAGATAGTAGAGGCTTATTTGGCGTCAGCGCAGCAGCCGAATGCAGAATATGCGGCGCTGGCGTTTTTGCGGAGCGACCTTTATTTTGATCTCGCCCTGTATATCCAGCAATTAACGGTGCCGACTTTTATCCTGTGGGGCGAACAGGCACAATTTACCAGTGTGAATCTGGGGAAGCGTTTGGCTGGACTGAATCCAAAAGCAATTCGCGGGTTTCAGCCAATTGTGGGAACGGGAGTGCTACCCCATTTGGAGCAACCAGAAGTGGTGATTGGACTGCTTCAACGGTATTTATTAGCAGCTAATTGCTAATTGTGTTTTTCTCGGTCTGCGAAGTAGAGCGCAGCTACACGAATAGTCTTCTATTAAACGGATGCTTTACATCCTTTTTCTGAGCTAACCGTTAATTTGGGATAAGCAATGCGTTGGTGATTATATTGTTGCCAGACTTGGACGAAAACTTCAGCAATGCGGGATAATTCTTCTCGTGTTAACCCAGAATCAGCTAACTGGTTGTCTTGCCAACGGGTGCGGAGAATTTTGTTAATCATGGAAAGGGCTTGTTCTGGATTGGCATCTTTAAGCGATCGCAATGCTGCCTCACAGGAATCTGCCAACATCATTATCCCCGTTTCCCGCGACTGGGGAATCGGCCCGTCATAGCGGAAATCTTCCTCCCGCACGATTTTAGTGGGGTCTTTCTGGGCTATCTGCTGCGCTTGGTGATAAAAATAGGCAATCAACATTGTTCCCTGGTGTTCTGGGATAAACCCCTGAATTGCCTTGGGCAATCGGCATCGCCGCGCCATCACTATGCCCTCAGTAACGTGCTTTTTGATAATCTCGGCACTCTTCCAGGGGTCATCAATTTCATCATGCTTGTTGGGACCGCCCATCTGATTTTCAATAAATCCTAATGGATCGTGCATCTTCCCAATATCGTGGTATAATGTACCAGCTCGAACGAGTTCCACATTACAGCCTAGTTCCCGCGCTGCGGCTTCTGCTAGGGTGGAAACGAACAGCGTATGTTGAAAAGTTCCGGGAGCTTCAGCGGCTAAACGTTTCAACAGGGGACGGTTGGGGTTAGCGAGTTCTGCCAGACGAATCGGCGTCACCAAGTCAAATACGTGTTCTAGATAGGGACTTAAGCCCAGTGCCACAATACTCCAGGCTAAACCGGAAAAACCGCATAAGGCAGCTTCTTGGAGTACGGTGTACCAAATTGAACCCGTTGCGGCACTAAGAATCAGATTGACAATCAGGTAGACAGTGCCTTGAGTTAATCCGACGCCAACGCCAAGGAAAGCGAGTTCTTCGCGCGATCGCATTTTCCCCGCCAGTAAGCTCATCATGATTCCACCAGCAGCACCCGCCAGCAAATAATCCCAAGTGATGGGCAGGCTAATCGATAACACGCCACTCAGCAGTCCCACAACGGTGACACCCAACGCAGAACCGTAAAAACTGCCCACCAATAAACCAACTGCTGGCAAATTCGTATAGCGAACACCCAAACTCACTAGCACCGGCGTACTCAAAGTCAGCAGCAATATCAGCAAGTGATCTCGTTGCCGGATTTGGGGATGAAATCGCCGTTCCACCAGCCAGAACGTACCCACGGCACCCGTGACGAGAATTCCAAAACCAAGCAATCCAGACCAACTGAGGCTCCGGCGACTTAATTGAAAATACTCTAACAGCACAAAATCTGCCTGAGAGATGGTTTCGCCAGCGCCGACAATCACCTCATCTTGCCGAACTGCGATCATTTGCAGTTCCACCGCTTTTGCCGCCTGTTCTGCCAGTTGTTTCGTTTGTTCTTGATCTTCTGTTAAGTTGGGGCGCAGTCCCCAGAGCAACATTTGGGTTGCCACCGACTCAGCCTCCGGGGGAACGAGCAAATTCATCTGCACTCTCAGCGCTTCCTGCAAGATACTGTCAGGCAAGCCTGGGGGAATGCCTTGGGTGAGCATTCGTTCGGCAATCTGGGGGATGCCGGTTTTTGTTTGCTGCCAAGTTTCATTCGACAAGTCAAGCAGGGAGGCATCGTAGCGCCTTTCTGGATTGCCATCTGAGAAGGCGGCGACAGCTTTGGCGTATTGCTCGCGGGCTTGGTTAATGGTGGCAATCAGGGCTGAAAATTCTTGGGGACTTGCGACCTGATGGTAAGCTTGGAGTTCGACAACAGCAGGTGTTGCTGAAATATTCGCTTGCCCGTTAGCATCCGGCAACGACACTGACTGGGATTGATTCACTTTAATGTCGGTGTCAACCGCTGCCAATATGGAGCGCCACTCCCACTCCGCGCACTTGCGGAGGTCAATCTGAGTCGCAGCAGACAATATGGCAGTCGAAACCATCGGGAAAGAACCGACGAGCTGTCGGAGGTCTTCGGCGGTACGAAGCGATCGCTCCAAATCCTCGTAAACTTGTTCGGTTACGTCCTGCTGGATCGTCAAGACGGGTACGGCACCCGTGCGGGCTGCTTTCCGTTTTTCTTCCGTGGTGATACTATCTACCACACTAGCGTCAAACGGTGCCCGAATGGTCTGCGGTGCGATCTTGCCTACGGCGAGCTTTGGCGCATTGTAGTAGCGCTGCCCCATCGTTCCGGTGAGGGACACCACTGCCAGCAGCCAAACAATCCGGGGACGGTTTCTGCGGTTTTGGAGAGTCGCATTAAGACCTAATCTTAGACCTTGCGCCGGTGTAGCGGCAGGCGAATCAAAAAGTCGGGATGGTAAAAGACTGCGAAGGGGCTGGTACGTTCGCCGCCATTGATCAAGCTGGTGTGTCAATGACTGAAGCGTCTTCATGTTTATAGTATGGCTGTCGTTTTAGGCGACAGGAGTGATAGGAGCGAAAAGCAGATTGGCATTGATAAAAGGCACCTTACAGCAATCTTTACCCTTGGCGGCACCCAGTTCTTGGCTTCATCCTACCTTACAAAACACTGCCCAAAATGCCTATCCCCCCTGGGGGATTTCTCCCATTAGATTTAATTTATCTGACCAGCTGACATGGGCATCTATCGCAGGCATTAACAAAAGATTAACGCGGTTGAATTACATGGGGAGCTGCTACGGCGCTCATTTGCTGGACTGGCTTTGCTGTTGAGGCATCATAAACACCAGACCAAACAGCGAGGAGATTGTCTGCTAGTTGACACAACTGGGCATCTGAGGTAATTCCCCACCTCGGTTGATTCCAAGATAGCCGCCATCCCGCAGGAATGCCCACTGTACTGTTATACGCTCCTGACAAAGCACCCGTGATGCCGCAGGTAATCGGCGGTTGATAGCCGCTACGGGCAGCACGGGCGACACTCAGGCGAAAATCTTCATACGTACTCAGGAAGCAATAAAAGCTGAGAGCGATGGGGGTACTCTGAGGCTGGGCATTCCGACATAGCTGAGCGATCGCCAATTCTAAGCCAGCATTTTCTTCTAATAAAATTTGGACTTGCTCCAATTGTTGCACTAGAGGCGTCTGGGAATCTCCTAAGAAGGCAAGGATTTTGGGAATCAAAGTGGCGGGATTGAGTTTTTCTCGGAGGGATTGGGCGATCGCGTATCCCACTGCTAACGCCCCATCTCTCAACTCTGGCTCATCCTGCCAGATGCTGACAACTTGTTCTAAATTTTGCCGCAGTTTGGCTTTATATTCGTGGGAGAACAGCACAATCGGCAGTGTGGCAATAATGGCTCCTGGCGTAGGCGCGTCAGCACTGTTCGCGTCTATATCTAAGAATTTTTCCTCTAAGAATTTTTCCGTGAGGTGACGCCAGTCTTCCAAATCAAATTTACCCTGCCCAATTAAGCTTTCTGCACCCCAAACCGCCATTTTTCCCCAGCTAGTAGACGGATGTGACTGTTTTTTGCCCTGAGGTGTGAAATCCCCGAATGCAGCCCCCAATAAGGTGCCGCGAAACCGACTTAAGAGAGAGTAGCGCATGATTTCTATAGTAGAGGCGATCGCGCCTTAGATGGTGTTCTCTCAACATCTGCCGTGCTGGAGTCTACCGTCTCTCCAGGAGAATCGCGCTTTCACTGTAAATTTTCCCTTGTAATTACTTCTCCCGTTTGAATATTTCTCAAAAAGGGAATTCCTATCCAAACTTCTATCGAAAAATTATAAGATGAATTGTAGTCATCTACGATATAACATCCATTAAAACCGCGAGTTTTCTTAAGGGAAATATTCCAACTCGGTGGCGATACACTCCAATATTTAGCTTTCTCACTACATGTGTTTGTTAAATTTGTTTTACTAATTTTATAAGGTAATTCAACGATATCTATTAACTCATAGCCGTAATCATATTTGCCCAAAATTTTCAGAATATCTTCCCAGTTCTGAACTTTTAGCTTTTTGTCGAATATTTGTGAATTCAGCCAGGAATCACCAATCTCAACCAGTTGTTTCGCGATTGACTCTACCCGATGCTTGTCTTGCTTGAGAAACTCTAAATCTTCTGGAAGTAATACCCGATTGGGTAGGATAGTCCAAACTTCAAAGGAAGTCTCTGTATCAAGTGAGAAAGTGGATTTTTTTATACCTGGTATGTCTTCAAAAACTTGCACGGCGCTAATGGGTGCTAAGGAATCTAAATATTTAGATTTAGTAGAACCCGTTTCAACTTCTGGTAAATCTTTTGGATAATTCTCAGCTAAATGATAATCTGGAGCCTTACATAACTCTTCTGGAAGATAGGATTTGGTTGAAGTTTGCACTGCTCTTCTCCATTGAAATGATTTTTGTTTAAACAGAGTAGCAGAACTGGTAATACCATTCAGTGTTGCCGTTTACTAAAAATAGAAATTGTTAATTAGCAAGTTTTTTCTGCCTAAAGATAGATACATGATGGATAAATAACTCAAGCGCGATCGCTCATCAAATTTTACAGAGGCAAAACAAGTCAAGCATGGGTAAGAGAAATGCAACAACTGAAATTTAGAGTAAGATTACCTATCTCCAGTCAGAATTCAGATGCCAAATGCGCGAATTATGCTAGATTTGGTTGTCCTTGGGAATGGATATGAAAACCCTTTTTCATCGTTCCACTTGGCAGCAAGGCTCACAGCGAGTCCAGATTTTAATTGTCATCACAAGTATTTTCTTCGTTAACATTCCATCGGGACTCGCCCAGGAGACTGCCTCGCCAAAATCTACACCCGTGAGGATTTCAACTGAAGAACAATATTTTGCTGATGTTGTTGTCAGAGGACGTCCAGTTTTTCAAGTTGGTAGTTTATCTGGAATCAGTGCCCAAGAGCGATCGCAAATTATCAATCGGCGGATTGCCAGCATACTCCTGCAATCGGAGGCTTTGGGGCAAGTTACCGTTAAACCAGACAATCCACGGAAGATAGCCACCTTACAACTAAATAACCGAGTATTAATGACCGTAACTCAACAGGACGCCCGCGACTTTGGTGTGTCCGTAGAGGTGCTTGGCGAGAAATGGGCGAACCAATTAAATCAAGCTTTCAAAAAACCGCCTCTAGCCATTGATGTCGGACAACGACTTTATATTACCGTGCGCGATCTGGTACGGGACGCCATCAGCAGCTTGCCCTCCATTTTAGGGGCGCTGGTAGTCGTTGGCATCACCTGGGTAGGCGCTAGAGGCGTGCGTTACATTGCCTTGAAATGGGCGCAGAAAGAGACAGAAGGCGATCGCAGCACTGAAATTCTGATGGGGCGGGTGGGATACGGCGGAGTCTGGGTCATTGGCTCAGTCATCGCTCTAGGTGTCTTGGGGCTTGACATTGGAGCTTTGCTGGGAGCCTTGGGACTCACCAGCGTAGCGATTGGTTTCGCCCTCAAAGAGGTTTTCAGTAACTACATTTCCGGGATGATTTTACTTGCCGCCCGACCTTTTCGGTTAGGAGATCAAGTGACGATCAAAGATTTTGAGGGAACCGTCACCCAAATTCAACTGCGGGCAACCACTCTAAATACCTATGATGGGCGGAAGGTGTATATCCCCAATCAAGAAGTTTTCCTCGCCAGCATTATCAATAACACGGCTTTCAAGCACCGCCGCAGTTCGGTTACGGTTAGCATTGCCTATGGTGCCAATATTTCTACTGCTAAACAAGTAATTACCGATGCGGTTCTCAAAGTCAAAGGCGTGCAGTCAAAACCAGTACCAGAAGTCCTGGTGCGGGAACTGGATGCTGGGAAGGTGAATTTGGAAATCCGCTTTTGGGTGAGTTCCCGGCGTCTGGAGTTTTTAGAAACCACTTCCAAAGCAAATGAGGCGATTAAAGAAGCCTTGCACAAGGCGGAGATTGAGATACCCACCGAAATTTATACATTGGTAGTCCGCAAATCGCCGACTGAGCCTGATAGCAATCTAACAGACTGGGATTCCCAGAAGAGGCTTCCTAATGGCAAGTAAGCTGTCCTAGAGTCCCAGTCTGTTAGCTAAGAATAGCTACGAACAAAGCGCGCGCGATCGCTTTTCTACTGCACTGGCACCGATGGAGATGCAGAACTGATACCGCTTCCCGTGCCTCGGTTGTATTTCAAATAAAACCCTGCCACTACTAACAAGATAATCACGAGAGTACCAATACCGAGGGGACTGGGAAGCCAGAAGACTGCCTCAATATGGTTCACTTCACCTGGTTTGAGCGTCCAAATTAGCAGATGTCCTTTCTCAGAGACAACCGGGTTGATAGCATTCTCCGCCTTCTCAACACTCCTCGCGCCCCAAGGGGTTCTCAAGCTAAAGTCCAGATCGAACAGCGAACCGGGACTAACGATAACGTTACCGTTAGTAGAAAGAACGCCGAGCGATCGCAAATCCAAATCGTAGCTTAAGCGATTCCGTATCCAGAACAGGAAATTCCCCTGTCTCAGACTCAGGTGGGAGTTAATCTTCGGTAAATCTGTATCTGTCGCCGCCTGAGAACCTTTCTTTGCAGGGGGATTAAAAAACTGGTTAAACTTCTCCTCCAGTTCCGCGCCGCTAGCGAACGGAATTGTCACCACAACTTCCTGGTTTGAGATGCGCTTCGTTTTCCCTTGCAATTGTCGCGCCCGACTCTGAAGGCTATCTAACCATTCCTGTGCCTGGTCGCTGCTCAATGCCGTCAGCTGTTCGCCCAACTTGATATGCTGGACAATCTCGCCACGGTTCGGATTCTCGAACCTCACCCCAGCATCATACTGAACGCAGCCCGACAGTAACACTACCGCTAACAGCATCGCCCAGAGAACCCGCATTTTCGGCAATACCTCACCGAAAAATCCCCTCAAACTCCGACTCAAAACAGCTAACTTCACGCCTTTGTCTCCTCCTTACTCCTCTGGTTGCGTTCTCTCTTGCCGGAAGCAGTTCGTTACCCTTGTCGCGCCGCCACACTCAACTGCTGGAACAACAAACTCGGCAAGAAACTACCCCCGCCTACCCATTCCGGCTGATCTCCCAAATCCACCAGATTTTTAAACGCCTCAAAAATACTACCAGCCACCATCGTATTCTTCACTCGACCGACAATCTGACCTTTTTCTACCTTGTAGCCTAAATCCAGATTGACAGAAAACTCTCCAGCCAGTTGATTCGACTGTCCAGCACCGAGAACCTGATCCACAATCACACCCTCATCCATGCTGGCAATCAAATCCGCCTTCGATGTCTTCCCAGGCGCAAAGCAGAGATTCACCAAATCCGGGCTGGGGCGAGACAAACCACCCCGAAAGCCGTTCCCTGTAGACTCACAGCCAGCCCTTGCTGCCCAGCGCCGATCCCAGTAAAATCCTTTCACCGTGCCTTGCTCGATAAACATTTTGCGATGGGTGGGCGTGCCTTCATCGTCAAAAGCACAGGCAGATGACCCGATGCTGGGGTCTTCAAATAAATTTAAGCGTTCGTCAAATAGGGTTTCGCCTAGTTTACCGACCAAGGGAGAGGCTTTTTGGACGATACTTTGACCGGAGAGAACTGTCTTAAATAAGCGTCCGATGGCACTAGCGGCGGTAGGATTAAATAAAACGGGGAAATATCCGCTCTCAATGGTTGCTGGCTGCTCTGCTAGAGCGTATTTTTGTAATAAATCTTCAAGCAGGCGATTAAAATCCGGGACACCTTCACGGGCGATATCGTAGCTATAAACCTGGAGAAAATCTTCACCCCGTACTAAATTCCCAGAAAGGCTGGCACTGACAACTTGGCTGGTGCGCGAGGCGTAGACATCCGCACTGGTTGCAATCTTTACGTTACCCGTGCGGACGTGAAACCCCACATCTACCAGAATATCGGAGTTGTAGTCGTGGATTTGGGAAATTAAGCGATCGCCAACTTCCACTAATTCTTGGGTTGCTGGCGGCGTGTATTTTTTTTCTGGTTCCGTCACCTGTACATCAGCAGCAAATTCAAACTCAGCCTTGTCGCCAATTTCTGAAGTTTGTACGGCAGCATCCACCAAATCTTCTAGCCGCGTCAAGTCAGTGGAACTGGCAAAACCCAGCCTCCCCTCGTGTAGCACTCGCAGCGCTACTCCTTGCAGGGCTTTGGTTTGCAGAGATTTTAAGCGATTGTTTTCAAACTCAACTGGTGTGTCTTGGCTTGATAGATAGTAAACCTCAGCGGAGTCGGTTCGTCCCTTCGCCAATTTTAGAATCTGCTCCAGCGTCGCATCAGTCACCATCTCAGGTTCTCCAGCTTCACCCATACTCATCTTAAAGCTACCAGAGGGACTCGTTGCAATACCGCCGTAAATACAGATAGGAATTTTACCAACTGCTGCTAATTGTTCTACGACTGATGCTGGAATTTTCTAGTGTCCGTGAACCAAGCAAATTTGAGCAAGTCTACTTGAGAAATAAATTTTAAAAGGTGCGATCGCTTTCAGATACTGATGGCTTAATTCTGGTGATTTGCCAGTATTGTACTGAGCGCTTTTTGCCGAAGATTATCTCCCGAATATAGCGGTGGCAGATGTGGTGATGTGCGGCGAGTCCTGAAAAAAGAGTTAGCCCGAACTCACGTTAATTTCTTCTGGGTATTGGTAATTGGTCATTAGTCAATAGACAATTTCCAATTACCCATGACCCAGTTCCCTTTATGGCAGTTGGTTCAACCAAGGACTGACATCTACGGCTAACTTTTGACCCAGCAGTAGCAACTGACGTAGCTGAGATAAATTGCCGTTAGTTTCTGATGCCAATAGAGGCACAATTTTGCTGTGGAGGCAGCTAAAGTAGAGTTCTTGAGCGCGGTGCAAAGATAAGCCAAGGTGCAGCTGATTGCCCACAGAAATCATCCGCTCTAAACGTTGAATATCTGCCTCTAGGGTGGCTGGGTTAGAGTCGTGTAGAAGCTTCCAGAGCGATCGCAAGATCAACTGCTCTAAAGTTTGCTTGGCATCGGGGATATTCAGCTGACAGCGCAGCTGATTCGCTTCTTTGGCGATCGCTTCCAGTTCTGCCAGTTGATTCAAACCTTGCTGGGGTTCGCCGTTTTCTTGCTCTAGTGCCCGTAGAGACATCCGGGCGCGGTTAGAAATTGCCACTTCTGCCGCTACTTGCAACTCTTGCGGAACCGGCAGTTCATCCCGCTGGAATGCCATCAAGATACCGTAGTTATCGCGGTAAACCTGTGTATAAAGCTGGTCTAAGCGCGTTAAAGTTTTCTGACTCAGCAACCGCATAATCCGGTGCCGTTCCTCAGCAAATAATTTCTGCAAATTGAATGAAGTACCCCCAAACAGTTGGGACATCGTCAGGATCGCGTGAGCAGCACTCGCCTGTTGCAGCGCCGCAAACAGCTTTTCCTTCAGATGGCTATAAGTGCGGCGACCGGCAAACGGTTGAATGCAGCAGTGGAAATCCCAGCCGCCCAAATGGAGAACGGCAAAGACTAAATGACTGCTTTCCCAGGTAATTTCTGAAGTCAGTCGCAGTTGCCCCACAGCCAGAGTCAGCGACCCCATGCGTTGCATCTGATAATCCAACTGATGGGCATCGTAGCAGTAGACCCGCTGTTGCTGGGGATAGGTGGTGAATAGGGAACTGATGGCATAGTGTGCTGCCACTTGCTCCATCCCGATCTGGGCACTTACCACCAGCTGCCGGTACACCTCAGCACCGTGCTTGAATAAATCAACATTACTGGGAGCTTGGGAGAGGCGTTTGATAAATCCTTTTTCCAACTGCACGCCAGAGACATCACCGGCAAGTTCCAAGGCTCTAGCGGCGTAGCGGAGAATCTGCGTTCCTTCGGGTCTTGAGAGTTCTTCAAAGAACCAACCGCAACTGGTGTACATCAGCAGACTATGGCGCTGCATTTCCAATAGGCGCAGGGCGTCTACCTGTTCCGATGGTGTTAGTTTGCGGGTGCGATGGCGGGCAAGGAAGCGCTCTACATTGGCAGGAGAGCGATCGCGAATCACCTGGATATATTCATCCCGTGTAGCCCAAGGATCGCGGAAAAACTGGCGTCCCGTTTCCTCATAGACTTTGCTTAACTGATCCCGCAACCAATCCAGGGCATTCCGCAGCGGACGCCGCCATTGCTGGTGCCAAACTCCACCTTCGCCACCACAGCCGCAATCATCCTGCCATCGATTCACCCCGTGAGCGCAACTCCAAGCGGTGACAGGCTTCAGTTCCACTTCCCAGGTGGGAAGATTCAGACTCAGGTAATGGGCATAGTTGGTGACAGTCCAGCCGCGCCGGGGAAACTCTTCCACAAAGGCGAAGGCTAAGGTTTTCTCTGTACCGCTTTTGTGGTGTCCAAAGGTTTCGCCATCAGTGCCAACGGAGATCAGCTGCGAAGTCCGGCGATCGCCGCGCACTGCTGAACCGATGCGCCCAGCCAGCGTACCCGCCCAGCCCAGTACATCGTTAAATCCCATGTCCCGCGAGATGGGGCCATCGTAGAAAAAGATATCGATGTAAGGGCTATCTGGGGTTTGGTTGGTGGGGAATGAATACTCAGTGCTGAGGGGTGAATCTGGATTGCTGAGTGTGGGTTTCAGATAACAGCGATAGGGACGGGTAGGATCGATCTGAGAACCGCCCACTTCCAACCACTGAGTCACTGGCTGCTCGTCTGTGGGGAGCGGTCGGCAACGTTCAGCTTGAGAAGGTGCTAAAACAATAAACTTAATTCCTTCTGCAACCAATGCTTCTAAGGTTGCATAGTCTACGGCAGTTTCAGCCAGCCACATTCCTTCGGGATCGCGTCCAAATCGGGAGCGGAAGTCTTCTTTGCCCCAGCGGATTTGGGTGTATTTATCCCGCTCGTTGGCAAGCGGCATGATGATGTGATTGTAAACTTGCGCGATCGCATTGCCGTGTCCGTTCAGGCGATCGCTACTTTTACGATCTGCTTCCAGAATTCGCTGATATACCTCCACGTCGTAGCGTTCCAGCCACGACATCAATGTGGGACCAATATTAAAGCTGAAATACTCATAGTTATTCACGATTCCCACAACCTCGCCCCGGTCATTTAGCACTCTGGCAAAGGCATTCGGGCGATAGCATTCATGGTAAATCCGTTCATTCCAGTCATGGAACGGAGACGCACTCGGCTGGCGTTCAATCGCATCTAGATAAGGGTTTTCGCGGGGCGGTTGGTAAAAATGACCGTGAACGGTGACATAAACGCCGGTAGCCGTTTGCAGGGGATCGGTCGCCACACTGGTGTTTGCTGTTCCCTCACCAGAATACTGTGAAGCCGGTCTATCAGCAGCAGAAGTCATAGGATCGCATCCAAAATTAGTAAAAAATTAGGGTCAATAACTTATCCAGCCAGACTGAACATCCCAGCGTTTACTTTGACGCCAGGGAAAAAGCAGGTTAACTCAGTCCATCTGGAGAAGGCGAAGACTAGCCACCCAAACATGGCAAAGACTCTTGGGGGCGAAGCCTTCTCTCCTTGAATTGGGGGATCAAAGCAATCAGTTTAACATCCAAATATTTTGCCCGTACCGATGAGCAACAGCCTGTGCCCCATGCAGGTGACGGTCAATGAACAAAATTGAAAAGCCAGGATAGTTACTTGTTACTTACATGATTCAAGCGCAATGCTCCCATGCTTGGAACACTAACTTCATGCAAATGAATAGTAAATTAACTTTGCTTAAGGAATCCTGCATCTAAAGAAATATTCCGTTACATACTCAAAAACTGAAAGAAGTCAGAACACCCAACAAGCGGCTATCCTAGACACGAGCTAAATACGAAAAATTTGGATGCTGTCTCTAAACACGTTTTTTTCCATTCTTTTGTTGTTTATCCCCATTTCCATTACGGCCCATTTTCTGGAATGGGGATCGTCAGTTGTCTTCATCACCGCTTGTCTGGGGATCATTCCTCTTGCCGCTTGGATGGGCACCGCTACGGAGGAAATCGCGGTTGTTCTTGGTCCCTCCTTGGGAGGATTGCTGAATGCCACCTTTGGCAACGCAACCGAACTAATTATCTCCCTAGTCGCCCTCAACGCGGGGCTGGTGGATGTCGTCAAAGCGAGTATCACCGGCTCTATTATCAGCAACTTACTGCTGGTCATGGGCTTTTCCATGCTGTTGGGGGGCTTGCGCTACAAAGAGCAGCAATTTCAGCCAATGATAGCCGGGGTAAATGCCTCTGCAATGAATCTAGCAGTGATTGCGATGCTGCTACCAACTGCGATGGACTATACCTCCACTGGGATCGACGAAGCTGTAGTCCAGCAACTTTCGGTCGCCGTTGCCGTAGTGTTAATCGGAGTCTATGGGTTGACGCTGCTATTTTCTATGAAGACCCACAGCTATCTCTACGATGCAGGTGTGGCAGAACAGGAGGTACTCACTGAGTTAGCTGAGTCGAATCTCGCTCCAGAAGATCCCGAACACAAAGTTAACCTGCCCTTATGGATTGGGGTGCTATTAGGCGCAACGCTACTGGTTGCGGCGGAGTCGGAACTATTGGTTGCCTCGCTGGAAGAAGCCACCTCCCAACTGGGTCTGACGACACTGTTTACGGGGGTGATCCTGGTGCCGATTATTGGCAATGCTGCCGAACACGCCACCGCTGTCAGCGTGGCGATGAAAAATAAGATGGATCTTTCTATCTCGGTGGCGGTGGGTTCTAGCTTGCAAATTGCCTTATTTGTGGCTCCGGTTCTAGTTCTGACAGGTTGGGTGCTGCATAAACCAATGGATTTGGACTTCAACCCCTTTGAATTGGTGGCAGTGGCAGTGTCAGTATTAATTGCCAATTCGATTAGTTCTGATGGCAAGTCGAACTGGTTAGAAGGCACGCTGCTATTGGCTGCTTATGCAATTTTGGGGTTGGCTTTCTACTTCCACCCAGTCATGGCGGGGATCGGGTAGAAAGACAAAAGGTAAAAGTTCTTTCTTTGAGCTTTTGAGTTTTCTGATGATTCCTCCGGCGTCTATCGACTGTTAAAAAAGGCGATCGCATCTACTGCTTCTAAGATTGTGCAGAAAATATGCGATCGCTCCACGATCGATAACCTGAATGGGTGATTCCTTTTAACCTGGCGCTAGCGAGGGGGAAGCGTGGGTTTCTGATTTTTGTTGCACAAACCTTGGCGCTAATTGCCATCGCCTTTATTGTAAACTCAGAAATTTCTCTAAGGCGGCAACCATGACTGGAGGCCAACGACGGACATTTTTTACCCAGTTAATATCTTTATAGCGGCGATCCATTCCGACAACGGCAACCCAGTTACTTTCGGCTTCACCCCGCTTTCCCTGTTCCCAAAGAGCAGCGGTTAGGGCAGCCCGCATATCAGGAAACTGGGGGTATTTGCGAACAATATTCTTCATATTGCGAATCGCTTCTTTTTGCTCACCCGTTTGATACAGGGCGATCGCCCAATTGGCTCTGGCAAACGCAAAATTGGGAGCCAGATCGGCTGCTTTTTTGTAGTCAGCGATCGCGTCCTCCCACTCTCCCAATCCCGCTTTGGCATTCCCCCGGTTGTTGTAAGCCATTGCATCCTGGGGATCGATTTCTAGCACCCGATTGTAATCGGCGATCGCTTCCAAATATTTCCCCTGTCCTTCTAATGCAGTACCGCGATTCAGATAGGGATCGGTGGCGTTCGGGGCAAGTTCAATGGATTTATTAAAGTCGGCGATCGCATCTGACAATTTATTTTGGCTTACCTTAGAATTTCCCCGATTGCTCCAAATAGCCGGATTACTAGGAAATCGCTCAATCAGCTGAGTCCAAAACCCTTCAGCCGTGACAAAATCACCGGCATTCGTAGCGGTAAACGCTTTAGCCGCTAGTTCATCTCCTTGCTGCAACTCAGCTTCAGTGTAAGTGGAAGGTTGTTGTTGGGCGATCGCTGGCGGCACATTCACGAACCCAGTTGAAACAGTAATAAGCAGAACACTCAGTAAAGTCAGAATCCAACGAATCATATTATTTTGGCTTTTAGAATTTGGTAGCATCGGCGCTGTCCAGCAGAAAGCTAATCTGTGGCAATGCCCATCCTACTGCTGTATTCGTCATTCGTCTTTAGCTCATTGTCCTTAGAATAATGAGGAGTCATATCCTAAATGCTTTCGGGCTGCTGGAGTAGCAATGCGACCGCGAGGCGTTCGGTGCAAATAGGCAATCTGCAATAAATACGGCTCATAAACATCTTCAATCGTTTGGGCATCTTCCCCAGTCGCTGCGGCGATCGCTTCCAAACCCACAGGTCCCCCATTAAATTGCTCTATCATGACACTCAGCATCAAACGATCTGCCCAATCTAAACCCATCGGATCTACACCGAAGACTTCTAAAGCTTCCACCGCCACAGGTTGGGTAATTTCCCCAACCTTTTTTACCTGAGCAAAATCTCGCACCCGTTTTAAAAGGCGATTGGCGATTCGGGGAGTTCCACGGGAACGACGGGCAATTTCTTCAGCACCATCAGGCGTAACCGGGGCTTGGATAACTTCAGCAGTCCGCTGCACAATCAAAATCAGTTCATCCAACTCATAAAAGCGTAACCGTTGAATTAAACCAAAGCGATCGCGCAACGGTGACGACAGCGAACCTACCCGCGTCGTTGCTCCCACCAGAGTAAACGGCGGTAGCGGCAAACTGCGAGTTTTAGCACTTTGACCCTTACCAATCGTAATATCTAAGCGAAAGTCCTCCATTGCCGGATAAAGCAATTCCTCTGTCATCCGACCCAAGCGGTGGATTTCGTCAATAAATATAATATCTCCAGGCTTTAAACTCATCAGTATCCCCACAATATCGCGGGGACGCTCCAAAGCTGGTGCAGAGGTAATTTTACAAGCAGTTCCCATCTCCGTCGCCAAAATCAGCGACATCGTGGTTTTTCCCAAACCTGGCGGGCCATACAGCAGCAAGTGATCCATCGTCTCGCCTCTGCCTTTTGCTGCTTGAATAGCAATTTCTAGAACGCCCTTGAGGTCTTTTTGCCCGATATAGTCAGCCAGTCGCTGGGGTCGAAGACCTTCTTCCTGCTTGTCGGTTTCATCCATCGCCACAGTTGGCTGCAACAATTCTTCAACCGTCTCTTCTGGCTGAGACTTGCGGCGTCCCGCTGGCTTTCGGCGTTCCTGAGGTTGCTTGTTGGGTTCTTGAGGCTGTTGTTTAGAAGAAATTATTGCCATGATTAAAAATTTATTTTAATAAAAACCACTATGGCAGGAAGACACAGAAGGTTTAGAGTGTATAGGCTCTCATTATCATTACATCGCTAACTTAGAGGATTGTCATGCTTGCAAAAAGAATACTGCCTTGCTTAGATGTAAAAGCGGGGCGAGTTGTCAAAGGGGTTAACTTTGTCAATCTTCAGGATGCTGGCGATCCGGTGGAACTGGCACAAGCTTATAATCAGGCGGGTGCGGATGAGTTGGTGTTTCTGGATATTACTGCCACTCACGAAGACCGGGGCATCATTCTGGATGTGGTATACCGCACGGCTGAGCAGGTGTTTATTCCCCTAACCGTGGGCGGGGGAATTCAATCCTTAGAAAATATTAAACAATTGTTAAGGGCTGGCGCAGACAAAGTTAGCATTAACTCGGCGGCGGTACGCGATCCAGAGCTGATAAATCGGGCGAGCGATCGCTTCGGGAATCAGTGTATCGTTGTAGCAATTGATGCACGCAAACGCCAAGATCCCAGCAATCCTGGTTGGGATGTTTACGTGCGGGGCGGGCGGGAAAACACAGGCATCGATGCGATTAATTGGGCACAAGAAGTCGAGCAACGCGGCGCGGGCGAATTGCTCGTCACCAGTATGGATGCCGATGGAACCAAGGCAGGCTACGACTTAGAGCTTATACGCACCATAGCGGAACAGGTACAAATTCCCGTGATTGCCTCCGGTGGTGCTGGCAACACGAGTCACATTTATGACGCCTTAACGGAAGGCAAAGCGGAAGCCGCCCTGTTGGCTTCCCTCCTGCATTACGGAGAACTCACTGTATCAGAAATTAAAAACTATCTCGTAGAGCATCAAGTACCAGTACGGCTCTTGTAAAGGGGCAACTTCTTCCTTCTGGAAGAAGCGGCTTTGGCTTTGTAGCATCAATCTGTTCGGTTGTATATATTAGAATAAATGAAGTGTTACAAATCGTAAATTATGTTAGTTAGTATTTTAATTTTTGATGTGGCTCTGGTGGCTTGGTCGCTGCACCTGATGCAGGAAGCGTTCGACCAACAGGAGTTTTCCTTAATGCTCGCTGGCACCCTAGTAGCGCTATCGGCAGCTGCCATGTTAGTCGTATATTTCCTGATGAACAGCTACATGGGTTATATCAGCCATCTTGCTCAACACCCCTGCTCGTTTTAATAATTTAAAGTTGCTTTGCTGAAATTCTACTTGACGAGTTGCGAATTTTTAAGGCATAATCATAAAGCACCGTAAGGGGTTATAGCTCAGTTGGTAGAGCACCTCAATGGCATTGAGGGGGTCAGCGGTTCGAATCCGCTTAACTCCATAAACATAAACCTAAAGTCTAACCCCTGTCCGTCAACGGAGAGGGGCGAAAGAGTCTAGCGATCGCATTTTTTGGCGATAAAGTGGAAGCGATCGCGCTCTGGCTGGAGAAAGGAATCATGGAACAAACAACGAACATTGTCAGGACTTACGCAAAGCTTATACATATAGCGTTTTTTCGGGTTCAATCCCCCTGTGGTTGCCCTTACTATGTGGTGATATTTGCGTAAGTCTTGATAGCAATTCTATTCGACTTGTGAAATTCAAAAAACCGCGTAAGCGTTGCCATACGCGATCTTCGTTTTAGACGCAAATAGTTTCCAGGAAAGATAAGAAGCAGTTTGTTGGTTTCACAACTTATTTAAGATTGCTCAGAGTAATTCATTCAACAAATTTTAGACGCTAGTCTTAGGTTAAGAAGAATTTAAATTTATGAGTTGTTCATTGTAAAATTTAACATCTATCCCTTGAAATATATAAATGCCTATCTGAAGAAAGAAAAAATTAAAAGTTGCTGTTTTTACTAGCAGATATAGAAGAATCATTGGTTATCAGCTGAAAGACTATCCAAAACTCCTGAAACCCTTGCAAAATCGTAGGGAATGGTAGAGCGGAAGCGTAGGCGCGTTCATGCCGTAAGGCTTTAGCCTTCAAGGGAGAGTAACTAGGACAAACTCTACCAGTGCTGGGGAACGTGAACTCAAAGAGAGCCTACACATCTATAGCAATCCTAAATGATTTGCACTCTCCCTGTAGAGACGCGATAACCGCAAGTCTTCTACACTAAGGCGAATACTCGCGCACAACTTAAATAGGATTGCTATAGCAGATATACAAGAATTATTGGTTATCAGTTACAAAAAACTTATTTTTATCAACATTTACAATTAATTTACAGAGTTTGAGGAAATGCTCCATTATTTTGCATCCTCTTTAGGAGTTATGTATTTAATTCATTGAACTCAGTCGCTAGCTAGATGGAGCGAACGTAGAGATTTTTAGCGTAGATAGTAAGAGATGCAAGGAATATTGGAGGAAAAGAAAAACATGGTTCTTTACAAGCTTGAGGATTTTGACACAGACTATCAGGACACTTTTGGCGGTGAAGACATCAAAGGATTTGATGTTTATTCAGATACAAGTGATGACAAGGTTGGCAGCGTCAAAAATATCTTAGTTGATGAAGCCGGAAATTTCCGGTATCTGGTTGTGGATACGGGCTTCTGGGTTTTTGGTAAGCAAGTATTGCTACCAGTGGGTCGTTCTCGAATCGACTATGACAATCGGCGTGTTTCCGCTATCGGACTTAGCAAAGAGCAAGTAGAAAATTTACCGGAGTTTGGCGACGACCTGAAGGTTGATTACGATTACGAAGAGCAGGTAAGGGGAGTTTATCGCAACTCGGCGGTAGAGCCATCTGTGGAAACATCGGCACCTATCAACACAGCAACACCTTTGGACGCATCTGCACCTTTAGGGGCACCTGCTGTGGAACCTAGTTACGCGGCTCCGATGACAGGCGCTGTACCGGCTGAGGATAACTATGCAGCTTACGATCGCGATCGCTACAATTATCAGCAAGAGCCATCTTTGTACGATATGAACGATCGGGATCATCAAACCCTGAAATTGTACGAAGAACGGTTGATTGCCAATAAAACTCGCAAGAAAACTGGTGAGGTAGCGGTTGGCAAGCGCGTTGAAACTGAAACGGCACGAGTTTCAGTTCCCATTGAAAAGGAGCGAGTGATTGTTGAGCGCGTGACTCCAACAGACGCAGGAAGAGCAGTTGCTCCTGGCGAGGCTGCTTTCCAGCAAGGGGAAGCTGCACGGATGGAAATCTACGAAGAGACTCCTAACATTCAAAAGGAAGCCTTTGTGCGTGAGGAAGTCAGAATCAGAAAAGAAGTAGATCGTGACACGGTTAATGCCGAAGAACAGCTTCGTCGAGAAGAGCTGGATGTGAAGAACAACGATCTTCCAATTCAGGATCAAAATATCCGCAGCGATCGCGATCGCATCTAACCACGTTTAGACAAAGGGTGGACATTGCCCACCCTTTCTAAATCTGAAATAATGGGTGAAACGCTACAAATATTCAGGGGTAGGTCTTGTGCCTACCCCTGAATATTTGATCTGCAACTAATTTAAGATGCCACTAGCCTCAAGGTTCGCCACAATCGTCGCATCCCAAGACATCAAGTGTTTTCTAATCTGGCAGCACTAAACGCAACATGAAGAACCGAGCCAGAAAAGCTCATCCAGTCACGCCATATTGGTCATAGAGAAAAGGCTGACGAGAAGCCAAACAAAAACCAAATCAAGTATAAAATTAGGCGTTCAAAAATTAAACCAAGCCAATCCGCCTAGTGTCAAACCAATGGCAATCAAGGCAACCCAAATAAACAAATTGTCCTTGGTATTTACTTGGCCCAGATCGATAGGTTCCGGTTCTGGACGCTTTTGAGGAGTTTTCGTGGCACTCTTAACATTGCTACCCCGGCGAAATTCAGCTTCGCTGTCAGCGAGAGTTGTGAGATCGGGAATTTCAGTCAGCCATTCTGGACGCCTGCTGAGTTGCGGGGCTTCCATAATGTAGAGTAAGCGACGGCTTTGCTTGCTGGTTTCTGGATCGGGATGACGCCGCAGCTGTTTACACAGAGCGATCGCTTCTGTTGTTTGTCCTGCTGCTTCGTAAGCCGTCACCAGCCAAATCTGTATTTCTCCTCCCAATCGGGAGTTACGAGTAACCAAGCTACTCGCCTTCTCTAAATGCTGCACTGACTGGCGGTAATCTCCACGCTCAAATGCCGCTTTGCCAGTCTGGTACTCGGTTTTAATAATGTCGTGGGTTTCTGAATTCACTTTGCCAATCGAATTTAAAGAGAACTTTTTTTCGCTCTGTACGTCAACACCGACAGCCCTTTTAAATTTTAGCGAAGCGGATTATCCTGAAATCAAGACGGCTGAGATAAATTGCTTTTTCCAGGGTTTTAGCGAGCATCTGAAGACAGAAGTTGTCAGCAGTCAGTAAAGGGTTTTTTCGGTTTCGTTGTTTCAACATCACCCTTTCAGGTGAATCAACGAGGGGAATTCTCCTCGCTTTGCCAGGGCTTACCTTAAGAAGTAATTCAAAATTTCATACTTAGTACCATCCAAAATATCAGGATGTAAAACTATGCTCAAAACACTACCTCTGTCGCTGCATCGTTTTCAGCGGTTTTGCCTTGCCACCGCCTTAGCACCCTTGACGCTGGGCGTTACGGTACTAACTGGGGCGATTTCCCCAGCCAAGGCACAATTAATCATTCAGCAAGGCGTGCCTACTTATGGAGTTCCCCAGCAGTCAGTGGGTAGCTTTATTTATGGCAGTCCGATTCCCAGTCCGATTCCGATAAACCCAACGACGGGGATGAGCGATCGCGGATCGAGCAATTACTATCGACTTAATCCCAACCCCTATCCCAGTTATCCTGACTACTACCAGGGTTATCCCAACTCCTATCCTAGTTATCCTGACTACTACCAGGGTTATCCCAACTCCTATCCCAGTTATCCCAGCTACCCGATAGGATCGAACAGGAGAGTAAACAATTCGACACTGATCAACCCCACCCTGATCAATCCCCAGATTCGGGATTCCATCCTGATTAATCCAGTGATTGTGAGACCGCAAGGGTATCGCAGACACTTCAACCAGCCAAGGCGGATTATTATTCGCTAAAGGCGCACGCCTAAGTCATATTCGGAGGCGATAATCATCGAGCCGATACCGGCGTCGGTGAAAATCTCTAATAGCAGTGCGTGGGGAATGCGACCGTCAATAATATGAGTAGCCCGAACGCCTTGGGCAAGCGATCGCACGCAACATTTCACCTTGGGAATCATCCCACCGCCCACTACACCCTTCTCAATCAGATGCCGTGCTTCTGCGATATCGACCTTGGCAATCAGAGTGGATGGATCTTTGTAATCCTGTAAGATCCCTGGCGTATCCGTAAGCAAAATCAACTTTTCTGCCCCCAAAGCCGCCGCGAGTTCCCCAGCTACAGTATCAGCATTGATGTTATAAGCTTGTCCTGTTTCGTCTGTTGCCACGCTAGACACCACGGGGATGTATCCACTACTGACCAGCGACTGCAAAAGCTTGATATCAATACTGTTGACTTCCCCCACAAACCCAATGCCCTCAGCCCCTTCTGGGCGGGCTTTGATCAAATTGCCGTCTGTGCCGCAAAGTCCCACGGCGGAACCGCCTGCACGGTTAATTAAGGAGACAATTTCTTTATTCACCCGACCCACTAAAACCATTTCCACCACCTCCATCGTGGCGGCATCGGTCACGCGCAGGCCGTTTTTAAATTGTGGTTCGATTCCTAGTTTAGCCAGCCAAGAGTTAATTTCTGGGCCACCACCATGTACCACGATGGGACGCAAGCCTACACAGGATAAGAATACAATGTCGCGCATTACCTTATCTTTGAGCGAAGCGTCTTTCATCGCCGCGCCGCCGTATTTGACGACAACGGTGCGACCGGCAAAGTGCTGGATGTAGGGTAGTGCTTCGCTTAGCACTCGAACGCGAGTTGCTTCAGCTTTCTTGAGGTATTCGCTATCGTTGAACATTACTTAGCAGAATGGTGCCAGTTATGGTTTTCTAGAAGTTTAGTGCATACTGGCATCTGTGGCACGATTGGCGGCGACTGTTTTAAGATTCACTGACCGTTATTGCCTCGTGACTTCAGAACTGTGGGAATTGCTTCGATTACTTGCGTAGCAATTTGTTCGGGAGTTTGTCCCTCGCTAACGGTGATGTGCAAATCGGCTTGGGCGTAAAGTGGCTTCCGTTGGTCAAAACGCTTTGGGAATTCGGTAGCTATGTCAGAGTTTTTTAACAGAGGTCGGGTGGTATCGTGTTGCAAACGGGCGACTAAAAGTTCCACCGGCACATCCAGCCATACAACTAGACCGTTTTGTAGATAGCTCCAATTTTCTCGCTTCAGGATAATACCGCCGCCAGTAGCGATCGCTAACTTCGTATAAGCCGACAATTCCGACAGCACTTGGCTTTCCAACTTCCGAAAGCTTTCTTCGCCGTCACTAGCAAAAATATCATTAATCGATTTTTTGGCAACTTGCTCAATGACAGCATCGGTATCAAAAAAACGATAATCTAGATGCTGTGCCAATAAGCTTCCCACGCTTGTCTTCCCAGCACCCATCATGCCAATCAGATAAACATTGATGCCCTTGAGTCGGTCGCGCACGTTCTGATTGCTATTTTCCATATTTACAGTTGCAGGAGCGATCGCTGTCCTAGTTTAGCCATCAACTGAAGACTTGTAGGTTGGGTTGAGTGAAGCGAAACCCAACGATTTCCTTGTTTTGGTTGGATTTCGTGACCTTAACCCAACCAAAGAATAGAATTGAATTCTCGTTAAGTCAGTGTCATTCGTCCTAGTTTAGCCATCAACTGAAGAAATTGACTCTTTACCTAGATATCAAATTTCCAGGTAGCTATAGCAATCCTAAATGATTCGCGAACCCTTGTAGAGACGCGATAACCCTTGTGTCTACACTAAGGCGAATACTCGCGCACAACTTAAATAGGATTGCTATATCTTTTCCAGGTCTTCAAGCGACGATTGCCACTTCTCCACCAATCCCCCGCGCACGCTGCTTCTCACCCAAGGATGCAGATCGTAGCGTGGATTGCCTAGCTCATCTTGTACGTCTTCAATCAAATACCATCGTCTCAGATCCGCCAGTGCTGCGTCCAAGTCTGAATCTAGCAATTTCCCAACTTTAGACAACTCGGCTCTGCTAATCGTTGCATCCACCCCACCCATGTAACGCAGTATACTTTGTGCTGCCACATCGATTCGCTGCCACGCTGCCTCCAGACAGAAGCGGTAGAATGTCTCAACTTGTCGGCTGGCAAGCGTTAATTCCGACAAAATTGGCTCAAGTGCTTGATCGTGGAATACCCGCCCAGCCAGGAAATGCAGTGCTAAGGGTGCGCCGCGAGATAATTGATGCATTTGATAGAGCTGTTCGTTGCTTGCCTGTCTTAGTACCGAAATGTTGTTGTATTTTGCCTCGTCATCCAACAATTTAGACGACCATCTTGCTTCGAGTCCTGGGATTTCAATTAATCCCACATAGGGAGGTTTGGTGCGGTGTCGGCTGGTAATCAGCGCCCGACTGGGGTTGAGCATTTTGACGAGGTTCGCCAGAATATCTTCAACTTGTGCAGTTTCGGCATTGTCTAAGACGACGAGCAGTTTTTCTGCTCTCAAACGCTGGTGAACTCGCTCAGGGGGACAATCCAGTTGATGGGCGATTTCATTTAAAAATTTCTTCCACGTCAGCGCCTCAAACTGCTTTTCCTGGCTGATGTAACCATCCACCCACTCGCTTTGCCTCGCTGTCACCCACAGCACATCCGCGAACAGATTTCTGTCAAGTGCTTGTTTAGCGATTTGGCTTGCAGCTTCGGATTTCCCATACCCCGGAGTGCCGCTGAGGGAAAAAATAGAAAGTTCGGCGGGATCGTCCAGACGGTTCAATACTTCTTGAATGAAGCTTTCTCGCCCCCACACCATCCGACAGCGAGGATTCGGGATAAATAAGCCCCGATGGCGTTTTTCGTCCCGATCTGGTGGCGCATCGGCTGGGGCGCTGAGGGTTTGATTCGCCTCCCAGCATCCGACAAGAGTGGTAGACAAGCAGTCTTGAGTAACAACCCCTTCCCCGACAGTTGGACAGGACAGCAAGTCCTGAGAAGTGTCTGGAGCATTCTTGGAAAACTCGCTCCATTCATCATAGGAACAGTTCAGTAACAGATGACATAAGCCGTTAGCAATCCGATACTCGCAGGTTTGGCGGCTATCCAAGTTCAAAATCGCTTGTAAAGCTTGGCGTGAGGGTTCAAGTGTATGGAGTTGTTTACGCCACGCGCTCAAAAAGTCTTGCATTAGGGCACGTTTGCCTTCAGGCTTGTACTTTCTGTTGAATTCTTCATGTAGCTTTTTCTTTAAGCTTGCGGGCAAAAAAACGTTACTGTTATTTCTTCTGAGTTCAAATCCACCAGCCATATAGATACCGATAGACCTTTTTGCTTATTTCAGACCAAATTTGGAGTTTTGTGGTCAAAAATTCCTGCCAACTGCTGATTTGAGCGGCCAAATTGGCTTTGAATTACTTTGAAATTACCTTAGAATTGCTTTATTTCAATTTCAGTAATGCTACGGTTGCCTAATAAGGTTAAATTGTAAAGCACGGGTAATTTCACTTAGGTTTATCAAGGTTGGGTGTTCTACCATGAAAAATAACCTCAGCAATATCCGCGAAGTCGTCCAACAAGCTTTGAGTACAGGCTACCTAACTGTTGCCGCAGAAGAGCAGCTACGGGGATTTTTAACAACTAAGTATGGAATGGAAGACTTCAAGGCCTTTATGCAGTTGCAGCAAGCGGCAATGCTGGGCCAAGTGAGGCAAGAGTCTCGCGAACTCGCCCTTTCCCAGCGGCTTTCCTGTGGGAGTTTCAGTTCCCTATAATATAGCTGCCTACTCCGGACAGGAATGCGAAAAGCCGTGATGCTAGCGGCTAAGCCAAGCGTCAGCGAAAAATCGTCCTTTCCAGCCCCTGTTAACCCGGTAAGCTCAGACGACGGCTTGTTTCGTATCTCCCAGATGGAGCGTTAATTAGCCCCAAGCTTAATAGAAGAGCCACGTCTTTGGTAGTCATTTCTTCACAAATCTGCTCAACTAATTTGTCAGCGAGATATGCCCTGACGACAGGCGGCAGGGTGAAATTAGTCGAGGTTTTTTCAATCAGCGATCGCCGTCGCAAAGATTCCATTGCTTCTAGCTGCTGTCGTTTCGATACTCCCGGTACCCCCTCGTCTGGCAAGGAACGGATGGGAACTAACTTGTGACGAATTGCCAGCCAGTACATGACTTTTTTTTCTAAATCCGAGAGGCGATTGAACTGCCCATCTAATAGGTCGCGGATATCCCCGAAAACAACCAGACCTTCTGCTAAAAAGTCGGTAATATTCCCGTCAAAGACATCTTGAATCGTCGTTGCCACGATTTTCAGAACTAACGGATTTCCGGCATAGCGGTTGATCAGGACTCTACATTCTTCGGCTGAGCCAACTAAACCTTTGAGTTGCAGTAACTCTTGTCCATCGGATGCTGATAACCCCCTCAGTTCTAGGGAACGAATGGGTAAGTTTTCTCCTTCCAGGGAGGCAATTTCTTTCGGTTTCTCCCGACTGGTGAGAACCAGGCAGCTGGGATGGCGTTCTTCTCCCAGACGCCGGAACAGTTCCCCATATCCCTCATATTCGGGACGATAGTACCCAGCGTGTTGGATGGGGGACAAAACTTCCTCAGCTCGATCTAGGATGATCAGACAGCGGTGCGATCGCAGATAAGCCATCAGTTGGGAAATTCCCTCATCTGCGGTGGCGTCGCCGATTATTTCCTGCCCTTGAGACAGAAAGTGAACCAAGTTTGCCACCAAATCTTGAACTGATGGAGCATGACGTAGCGATCGCCAGATGACAAACTCAAAATCTTGCTGAATCTGTTCTGCCAGCTTCACGGCGAGAGCAGTTTTTCCGATTCCCCCCATCCCCAACAATGCCACTAAGCGGCAGCTGTCGTGGACAATCCACTGCTCTAAGGTTGCCAGTTCTTCCTCGCCGCCGTAGAAAGCTGCTACATCAATCACTTCTTCCCAATCTTGGGAAGCGATCGCTGCCCCGATGGCAGATGTCTCAGCTTGACTTTCTTCGGGTAAGTTAGCGGAATCTTTTTTATATCCAGCTTTTGAGAGCAAGTTGGTGACGCGGCTCCAGTTCTTTATTTTTATTACGTCACCCGTCTGGCGAATCAGGAGTTCTTGAATGTATTTGTACAGCCCATTAGATAAGTAAACTCTAACGGCACTGCTAGTGCGACTTTTGTAGACAGTGTCTGCTATTTCTGCTGGACTGTAGCCACACAGCAATCCTCTTAAGAATTTCTTCTCAACAGGTGTCAGACTCCTTCCTTTGGCAGATCCCAAATCTATGTAAAGCTTCTCTAAATGCCAATTATTTGCTGCTTCTGCAAACTCGTCGTCCTGCCGCTCAACAGTTGATGCCATTCCCTTGCATTGCTATCCCTAATAAAGGCTATCAACGCCTGATTCTAACGGATTAATTATGAAATACTAACGAAGTTACGATGAAGTTATAACGAATTTAATAACGATTGTTAGGCGAATTTTTCTGAATATTTTGGCTATCCTTAAATTTTAGGAAGACTTCATGAAACTTTCATCTAAATTTCATTAAAATTTCACAGTTTTTTTGGAGGGAAAAGAAGGTGAAGCAATGGTTTTCCAAGGTTTTAACGGCATCTGCCTACCCTGCGGCTTAATTATATTGCCCTGCCCTCAGAGAAGGCATCCGTAAATAAACTGAAGTGATTTCCGTATTTCAAAACCTAATGGTTTCTCCTGCCGTTGAGCGAGTTGATAAAAAATTATGATGTTGATCCGCGAACTTGTCGAACAAGCACTTACTATCGGATATTTAACAGTTGAAGCTGAAGATCAACTGCGACAGTTATTAAGAAAAAAGTATGACCACGAGGATTTTAATGCCTTCATGACCTTGCAGCAAGCCGCAATGGCAGGTCGTGTCAAGCAGCAATCGCGCGAACTGATGCGGTTATAAGCAGTGGTTCGGGGTTAATTTTTAGAGTCAATGACTTGACAATTAAGAGTGTGAATGGTTCTGAGGAGCGGGGTTGAGGCAAATCCTAGCAAAAAAAGTCACTCTCTAGGCTTATTGCTCTTTCCAATCCTTGTCAAACTCGTCGTCCTCGTCTTCAAATCCCCAGTCGTCCTCATCCTGATTGGTTTTCCGTACAGGTTCAGGTTCCTGATAGGGCGGTGTAATCACCCGGTAACTGGCATCATAAACCGCTTCAGTTTTTCCAACCCCAGAATTGCGCGGTTCCCGGTAGCTGTAAGAATAAACGGAACCCGATCGAGAGGCGCTTTTCGGTTCTTGCTGACGCTCGTAGGTTGTACGATTTTCTTCTACAAATTCTTTTCCCAACGGTTGCGGACTCGGAGTGCGATCGCGTGGTTCCTCCGATTCATCCCAGTCATCGTCGTCCGCAACCTCCTCTTCCCAGTCATCTCCATCCGCATCGGTATTAGTTGTCTCCGGCGGCGGGGGAGGTGTGTAACTGGTTTGTTGAGTGGTAGAGGTAGATTGGGCAGTTTCACGCCGCGACTGGCTAGAACGAGGCGCTGCGGCTTCTAGTTTGCGGATGCGTGCTTGCAAGGGACGCCTTTGCAGATAGCTCAACAATTGCCAGAAACTGCCAGTCAGGGCACCCGTTGCGATCGCTGCCAAAATCCAAACCCCTACAGGCAGCGCTTGCGTCTTCGCGCCCAAAAACACCAGCGCTAGCACCGGCGACAAATTTTGTAAAGCAAGTAGTGCTACGGAGCCTAGCACCAACATCAGCAGTAAAATCCGAATCGCAGGCATATCAATTAAAAATTAAAAATTAAAGCTTAAAAATGCAGAATTTCTGCTTGTATTTTTAATTTTACATTTTTAATTTTTCATTTTCCTTCCCATCGGTTAATCGGGACACAGTCAATATCCAGCTGATCTAAGGCACGCGCCACCACAAAGTCCACTAAGTCTTCAATTGTTTGGGGATTGTGGTACCAGGCGGGAATTGCTGGGACAATTCTGGCACCGGCTTCTGCCAAAGCGGTCAGGTTACGCAGGTGAATCAAACTGAAGGGTGTCTCGCGGGGCACGATAACCAGTTTACGCCCTTCCTTGAGTTGTACATCTGCTGCCCGCTCCAAAAGGTCGGAACTTAAGCCAGCTGCCAGCTTCGCCACGGTACTCATACTACAGGGAATAATTACCATCCCTAGGGTGCGGAAGGAACCACTGGCAATATTGGCTCCCACATCGCCCCAAGGATGGCAGTAAAGTTTACCCTTCGTTTCCACTCCAGCTTGCTGTCGCCAAAATAGTTCCTGTGCCACTGCTTCTACAGGCATCCGGATATTCTGCTCTGCCTGCCAAACCATATAAGTAGATTTGGAGGCAACCAGTTCGACGCTGTACTCAGCTTGGAGCAGAAATTTTAAGGCACGCACGGCGTAAATTAAGCCGGAGGCACCCGTGATGCCGAGGATAAGGGGTTTGGTCATTAGGTAATGGGTAATGGGTAATTGGCTAATGATTAATGGCGAATTGTTCAAGAGCCATTCGCCATTAATCATTAGCTAGTCATCCAATTCAGTATCAACAGAAGGATCTGCCTCTATATCCTCATTGCTAGCTTCGCTACCACCACCGACAATGACCAAGTCAATTTGCTGACGGTAGTAATCAACGCTCTTGACTTGGACTTCCACGCGATCGCCTAGACGATAGGAAACGCGGCTTTTCCGTCCTACCAAGCAAGCATGACGGGAGCGAAACTCGTACCAGTCATCTTTAAGAGAGCTGACGTGTACCAGTCCTTCCACTAGCAAGTCCTCAATTTCCACAAAGAAACCGTAAGACTGGACGCCGGTAATTAACCCCTGGAAGACTTCCCCCGTGCGCTCCTTCATTAGCTCGGCTTTTTTGAGTCCTTCCAGATCCGCTTGTGCATCTGAGGTCAGCTTTTCACGCTCGTTGAGATGCACAACGATACCCAGTAGCTGGCTTTCTAAATCTTCTTGCACGTCTGGCGGCAAGACATTCCAGTTGATATTTCCGTGGGAGGAACTATGACGCAGATTCACACTTTCTTTGGTACGAGTAGTCCGGCGATCGCGTCCTTTCTCAAACACGGCAAGCAATACCCGCGACATCAGTAAATCTGCGTAGCGTCGCAGCGGGGATAAACAGTGGGTGTAGGGGCTTTCGTCATCGCCTATCCCCAAAGCCAAACCAAAGTGAGAGCCTGGAGCCGTGCTGTAAGCACACGATCTCAGCGTGGACTGCAACAGATACATCAAGACTCGCTCCGACTGGGATTGAGCGAACATTTGGGTAAAACGTTGATAATCCCGCGATGTCACCGCTTCTTCCTGCTCTAGGCGCAGTTCCATTCCCAGATTACTCGCCAACTTCATCAATTCCTGCACATCCTCCGGGTCTGGAGAAGGCTGAATACGATACGTTGCAGGCAGAAAGAGCGCTTGCAAATGGGTAGCGATCGCTTGATTTGCCAGGAGCATCAACTCTATGACTAAAGAACGCACTCCTCCCGAAAATACAATCGCTCCCAGGATGCCTTCATCGTTGTAGTGCAATTGAGTACCGGGCAGATTTAGTTCAAATCCTCCCCTACCTAAGCGCTGTGCTTTTACTGCCGGACTCAGCTCGTAAAATAACTGACTGAGCATTTCAAACACTGCCGGTTCGGCATCCTGATGACGCTCTAAAATTGCCGTAGCTTCGTCATAACTCAGTTGGCGATCCACCTGAATCACGGTGGGTTGAATCTCATACTCCACCATTTGTCCGGTGGCGGAATCTAGGGTTAGCAGTACCGAGATCGCTAAACGAGCTTCACCGGGTACCAAAGAGCAGCAACTTGCAACGGCATCCGGCAGCATCGGCAGCACCATGTCTCCCAGATAGACGGTGTTTCCTCGCTTGCGAGCTTCCCGATCCAGCGCTTCTGAAGGCTCGACGTAGTGGGCAACATCCGTGATGTGGACGCCCAACTGCCACAGTCCAGCCTGTGTTTTGTTCAAAGTCAGAGCGTTTTCTGTAACGTGCTGAGTGGTTTCGTTCTCACTTCTGGCTCCTGAAGGCTCAGGAATAAAGGCAAGGGTTAACAAATTACGCAAATCCAGCCGGTGCTTGAAATCTTTTTGACTCGGCTGTTTGGGCAATTCCTCTGCGGATCTCAGCACCTCAGCCGGAAAGTTGCGAGGCAAGTCGTGCTTGCAACAGACAATATCGGTGTCTGCGGCTGCTTCTGCATTGCTACCGAGAATGCGAGCGACTTTGCCAATCGGCGGCTGGGATGCCAGGGGATAGCGCAAAACTTCGACGTGAACCAGGTAATCGATAGCTTCCGCCAAGTTTTGACCGTTCGGCACCAGATTCAGTTCAAATAGCAGCCGATCGTCTAGAGGGACGGCTCTAAAGCCGGTTTCGGCTTGCTTAACTCTTGCCAAGACTGAGGGATTGGCTCGTTCCAGAATCAGCCGCACTTCCCCTTCTGGAGAGCGTTTGCGGTTTCCTTCTTTGGTGACTTTGACCAGAACGCGATCGCCATTCCAGGCTGTACTTAGATGGCTCTCCCGGACGTAAATATCCTCCGCTCCCTCTACCTCCTGAATGGCAAAGCAAAACCCCTTACTTGAACAGCGCAGTTTTGCTTCGACGACATCTTCTTCTTGGACGCGCCGATACTTGCCGCGCTCTTTGACCAAAATGCCAATTTTTTCTAAGGCATCCAAGGCAATTTGTAGTTTAGTTAAGCTCTCTTCATCCTGGCAATGCAGTTTTTTTTCCAAAACCTTGGGAGCTACTAATTTGTCATCCGTGAAATTAGAAAGTAGTGTAGCGATTGAAAATTCCATGCAGCTATGAGTTTGCCTCCACCATAAAAACAATTCTGTTTGTCTAAATTTGTCAGTTGGTAGAGACGGGATAACCTTGTCTCTACGACAGTTGCTTCTTTCTTGCCACCGACCACTGACTGCTGACTGCTGACGTCTGAAAGCGACTTTTCTCCTTGTTATCCTGACGCCATGCCCGGAAAGCATGGGTATTTTTACCCTGATGTGGCAGCGCCAAATTCGCCGCCTTTTTAAGAGCTGCCTCGCTGCTACGTTGGTGGCGCGTTTCTCACCCTACAGTAAGCGAAACATTGTCATCGTCACCGAACGGCGATGCTCTAGCCTTAGCGCTACGCGAGGAGACACATATGGCGATATACGCTATGCGAGGAGTCGCAGATAATCGCGGCATACGCTACGCGAGCGGAAGATTTTGGACTATCGATTTTAGACTTTGTAAACAGGCAAAATTTTGTCTCTTTACAGATTTTGGACAACAGACGGCTGCGTTTGGGAGTCTCTAGTCCACGGTTTTTAGTCTTGAATCCACAGTCCACAGTTGAGCGTCAAGGGAACATCGTCAGGCAACCATCCCTCCTTCACCCCGCCTTTGCTAGTATCAAGCAGATGTCCCGAACAAGAACTCCGGATGCAACCAGCGACTGGCAGCAACCAGTGCTTTCTCTGTTCAGGTGCTTGACGACAAGCACTTTGTCTTACTGCCTTTTTTCAAGTCAACCGCTGTGAAACGGACTCGGTGACTTGCAAGCGTAGCGGGCAGTAGCGAATGGTTTTATACCATACCGATGAACAGTCTCTAATTATTTTAGTTTCTCGCGGTACCTTCTCTAAAATCGTTTTTCAGGGAGCGTACTATACTTAACGTTGATGGGAGCCAAAAAATCCCACTAGGTTTAGGGGGTGGGAGTATTATGTTTTCTCAATTCCGAGTTCGTTATCCCTTAGGCAGCCTGACCACCGAGTTACTGACCATTCATGAAGGAAAGTACGTGGTCAAAGCCGCTGTTCAAGTCGAAGGTGTTATCCTGGCGACAGGTTTGGCAGCGGCAGGTGAGATTGAGCTGGCAGAAGACAAGGCAACAACCAGAGCGTTGAACTGTTTGGGAATTCCAGCAGGAATTTCTACCCAAAGCAACGCTCCGGTCACGCAGTCTGATGCTCAGATTACACAGACTGTTGCGGTTGAGGTGCCAGTGGGGGCGATCGCTAACCCCAAACGCGAAACCGTCATTCCGTCAGAAAGCTCTCCACAGCCAAGCTCAAATCGGATGTTTTCCGATCCAGCCAGCTTCAATGACATGGCTGAAATGTCCTTCTCAGATCGGGGGCAAAAAGCAGCCGCTTCACCACCTCCCGTCGTGCCCTCGAATCAGGATGTCCCGTTTGCTGAGGAGTATTCCCCTGCCGATACCGAGCTTTATGGGGACGATGCTGCAAGCGAGACACCAGAGGAAATATCGGGAGGCTTCTTTGGCAGTCAGTACAATCAGTCAATGACCGCATCGCCTGGTTATCACGCCAGCGAAGAGGTCATTCAGCCGAGTCCGATGGATATGACCATCGGTGGCACGAGTTCTGCTGCCGAGGAGATGGACTTGTCGGAAGCGATGGCTAGAACCACGGTAGAAATTAAGCGCTTGCGCTGGACTGCCGAGCAAGGAAAAGATTATCTGAAGCGAACCTACGGTAAGCGAGGTCGTTCGGAGCTGAATCAGGAACAATTGCTGGATTTCCTGCGTTATCTTGAATCTCTACCAACACCAGAAAAGTAACTGGGCAAAATTGAAAATAAAAAATGGGGGAATGCTCCATTTTTTATTTATGGGATGTGCAACTTTGTGTATTTCTTCCCTAATTGATGGGGGCTAAGGGGATCTGGCAAACTTTGCTTGACATTTCGCTCCCCCCAACCCCCTATCAATTGAGGGGCTAACAAAAAGTTGCACATCCCGTTAATTTTTATTTATACAGCGGCGACGGGGGTGCTGATAGCTGAGGGACTCCGTTTAATCACCTGATCGATCAAGCCGTAGTCCTTGGCTTCCTCTGATGACATGAAGAAATCGCGCTCGGTATCGTCCTGAATCCGCTCGATGGGCTGACCTGTATGTTTAGCCAGGTATTCGTTCAGCTGTTTTTTGTGGTACAGGATTTCCTTGGCTTGGATCTCAATATCGGTGGCTTGACCTTGAGCGCCGCCTAGAGGCTGGTGGATCATGATCCGGGAATGGGGCAGACTCATCCGCTTGCCTTTGGCACCGGCGCTGAGGAGGAAAGCGCCCATACTAGCCGCTAATCCGACACAGATGGTGGAGACATCGGGGCGGATTTGATTCATGGTGTCAAAAATGCCCATACCTGCGGTGACGGAACCGCCAGGAGAGTTGATATACAGGTAAATGTCTTTCTCCGGGTCTTCGGCGTCTAGAAACAGCAGCTGAGCCACGATTAAGTTGGCAAGGTCGGAATCAACCTGTTGTCCCAGGAAGATGATGCGCTCCCGGAGGAGCCGGGAGTAGATATCAAAGGCACGTTCGCCACGACCTGATTGTTCGATAACGGTAGGAATCATGGAGTCTGCTTTTTCGGGTGATTTTTCTTAATTTTAGCGATTGTAGGAGAAAGTACCGGGTGCTGGAAATACTACCGATAAAACCCTAGCCCTCTTTTGTTACTTTCTTCAGCGAAAAAGGGCAAAGCATCGCATATTGCTTGTTGTCCTCGTCAGGAAACAATCGCCCGACTGGGTGAATCAATGGGACGAAGTGCGATCGCTACAGCAAATCGTACTGTTAAAACTATCCTGGGATGGAGGGAACCGAGTCATGTCTAAAAGACTTCTGCAAGCTGTCACGATTACCTTTTTGCTCAATGTACTTGCAGCACTTAGCGTACCGACAGCAATTCAGACGCCAGCGCGATCGCTCTCAACAGCCAAATTCAACACCAATGGTGAGGCGATTTGGATCGACTTCTGCACAACTGCGTCCTGATTAACAAAGGAGTCGCCCGATCTGACCGTGCAATTTAAAGATAAAGAAGAAAAAAGAGCAACTGATTATTTCATGAACGATCGTATAATTTTTATATATAGCAATCCTATTTAAGTTGTGCGAGAGTATTCGCCTTAGTGTAGAGACGCGATTAATCGCGTCTCTACAGGGGTTCGCGAATCATTTAGGATTGCTATATCAATGTCATATTTTATGACGAAAGAAAGTTGATCTAACATGAAAAAAAGTATTTTTCTATTTTTGCTATTAGCCTTAGGATCTTTCTCAGTAGTTTATTACTATTGGAAACAGGCGACCCAACTTCCTGAGTGGTATACTAGCAAAGAAAAAACTACAACTCAAACTACACAAATTGACTTTCGCAATGAAGCTGAAGTCAAAACAGTTAAAGCAAGGTTGCAAAGCAAGGTTGATACCAAAATAGAAAATAGTATTGAGGCTAGCCAAGGGTTGCAACCAAAATTAGGCAGGCGGAATGGAGGCGATGAGAAGACTGCTATTGATAAAATTCCCGAAAATACTCAAGCGGAATTAGGTAGTCAAAATATAGAAATTGATTTGAGCGAAAATGAAGTGAATGATTTGGTAATTTCAACAATTGCTAAAGATAAAAACAATAGTAAGTTACTGGCATCTACCAATATCAATACAACTATCAAAAATGGACATTTAGAAAGTGGACTTGTCTTCAATATCTCAGATGTTCCAAAAGAGGAACTGAATCAACAAGAGAAAGAATTGTTAGAAAAGGTAATCGAAACATTCCCCTTCTTAGAAGACAAGGAAGTTTATATTGGCGTGGAAGGTAAGCCAAGGGTAGAAGACGGTCAATTAAAACTTGAGGAAGAAACAAAAATTAAAGTGGGGAATTTGAGTTTTACGACATCAGAACTTTCCCAGCGACTGGGAATTCCTAAAGAGAAGATTGAACAAAGATTGAAACTGGAACTTGAACTGGGACGCTTAAAAATAAACGATATAGAAATTAAAGAAAATAACGCTTCGATCAAAGGTTCGGTTAACTGATGCAGTCGCTAGGTCACGATTGACCAGAATCTAGCGTCGGATGGAGCGATCGCTTTATTCCTCACGCTAAACTGCTAGAGGTGAAAACGTACTCATATCGAGTTCTGCTATTAGCCCCATGACCAATCGCCTGAATCAAGCTGAAAGCCTGTACCTCCGCAAACACGCCGAAAATCCCATCGACTGGTGGCCTTGGTGTGAAGAAGCCCTAGAAACCGCCAAGCGTGACAATAAGCCAATTTTCCTATCAATTGGCTACTCCAGCTGCCACTGGTGTACGGTGATGGAAGGAGAAGCGTTTTCCGACCAGGCGATCGCAGAGTACATGAACGCCAACTTTATCCCGATCAAGGTAGACCGGGAAGAACGACCTGACATTGATAGTATTTATATGCAGGCGTTACAGATGATGGTCGGTCAAGGCGGTTGGCCCCTGAATGTCTTTCTCTCTCCTGAGGATCGGGTGCCGTTTTATGGCGGTACATATTTTCCGGTAGAACCGCGCTACGGGCGTCCCGGATTTTTACAAGTGCTGCAAGCGATTCGTCGTTACTACGATACAGACAAGACGAAGTTGGACGCTGTCAAAGAAGAACTTCTCAGTCATCTTCAGCAAGCAGCCATTCTGCAAACTGGTTTGGGGACGGGTTTAAAACCTGCCCTGACAAACAAGGATTTGCTACAGCAGGGGTTAGAAATGAATACCGGGGTAGTGACTTCTAGCGAACGTGGCGCTAGTTTCCCCATGATGCCCTATGCCGAGTTGGCGCTGCGAGCAATTCGATTTAATTTTGAATCCAAATACGACGCTAAGCAGGCGTGTACCCAGCGCGGTTTAGATTTGGCACTGGGCGGTATTTACGACCATGTAGGCGGCGGCTTTCACCGCTACACGGTCGATCCCACCTGGACGGTGCCGCATTTTGAAAAAATGCTCTATGACAATGGGCAGATTGTCGAGTATTTGGCTGATTTGTGGAGTGCTGGCATACAAGAACCGGCATTTGAAAGAGCGATCGCAGGTACATTTCAATGGCTAAAGCGAGAAATAACGGCACCGGAGGGTTATTTCTATGCTGCCCAAGATGCGGATAATTTTACCCATCCAGAGGAAGCAGAACCAGAGGAAGGGGCATTTTATGTCTGGACTTACCCTGAAGTAGTAGAATTGCTGACTCCAGAAGAGTTAGAGGAAATTCAACTGCAATTTACCGTGACGCCGGGGGGCAACTTTGAAGGTCTCAACGTCTTGCAGCGCCGCCATCCGGGGATTTTGAGCGAAACAGTGGAAACGGCACTCGCAAAGCTATTTGAAGCCCGTTACGGTACGCCACCCGCTGTCCTAGAAACCTTTCCTCCTGCCCGCAATAACCAGGAGGCAAAAACTGGCAATTGGTCGGGTCGAATTCCGCCCGTGACGGATACTAAAATGATTGTGGCTTGGAATAGCCTGATGATTTCAGGTTTAGCTAGAGCTTACGGGGTATTTGGGAAGGAAGAATATCTGTCCTTAGCTGGAAAGGCTGCTAATTTCATTTTGGATTGTCAGTGGGTGGAAGGGCGCTTCCACCGTCTCAACTACGACGGGAAACCTTTGGTACTGGCGCAGTCGGAAGATTATGCTTTGTTTATCAAAGCGCTGCTAGATTTGTACCAAGTGACTCACGCTAGTTTCTGGATGGAGAAAGCGATCGCCCTTCAAGAAGAATTTGACGAATTCCTCTGGAGTGTGGAACTGGGTGGATACTATAACACCGCCAGCGATGCCAGTAGCGATCTGTTAGTGCGAGAACGCAGCTATGTGGATAATGCCACACCAGCGGCGAATGGGGTAGCGATCGCTAACTTGGTGCGTCTGGCTTTACTCACCGAAAATCTTACCTATCTCGACCGCAGCGAACAAGCTTTGCAAGCCTTCAGCAGCGTCATGCATCAGTCACCTCAAGCTTGTCCCAGTTTGTTTACCGCCCTGGATTGGTATCATCACTGTACGCTGGTTCGCACCACTGTTGACCACCTTACTTCTTTGGTTGCTCAATATCTGCCTACAACCGTATCTATGCCAGAGTCGAATCTGCCATCGGGGGCGGTGGGGTTAGTTTGCCAAGCCCTATCTTGTCTGGAACCTCCCCAAAGCCGCGACCAAATGTGGGAACAAGTGCAGCGAAGTCAAATTCGCAATTAACAATACCAAATTAGAAATTAAAAATGTAAGATTCAGTTCTTCTTTTTTAATTTTTAATTTCACCTTCGTCGTTATCCCATTTTGTTTTTGGTTTGCAACATATAGACTTCTTAGCCTCCTTTAAAAGGGGCGGTTCGGGGATCGTTAATGTAGCGCATCTCCCCTGTTTTAATTGTGAGATGCCAGTGGTTCAGATACCCGACTTCTAGGAGAAGTCGGGTATCTTGCATTGCATTCACAAATTATTTAGGAATGCTATATAGACTTTCTGCTTTATTTCTGTTATGATGAACTTGATAAGGAAGAACTAGGCTTTGATAATTTTATTGGATATATTTCCATTATTTAAGTATACCTTGAAGAACCCAATTAAGAAAGTAATATTTAATATAAATTTTGCGCGATCGCCTGTGCTTGCAGTTGTCCTCAGTCATAATTAAAAATGCCAGAACCAGTAGATTTGCAGAACTAACCGTAACGGGTGGTTGTTCTTAGTTATTAGCCCTGAATTATTACCAATAACTAATGACAGCCTCAACATAGGTTTCTTTACACTCACCTACTTAATTTTTAATTTCAGAAGGCGGAATTTTCTCAAGGCTAATTAAGGCTTCCATCACTGATTTCACTAGGGGTGCGGCTACGGTGGAACCATAGACCTTTCCCTTCGGTTCATCGACAACAGCTAGAACGACATAGCGGGGAGCATCCACCGGAAAAACGCCAACAAAGCTAGTGATTCTGGCAGAGCTAGAATATCCCCCTGTAGAACTGGCTTTCTGGGAAGTGCCCGTTTTCCCCCCAATTCGATAACCTGGGATTTGTGCTGCTTTCCCCGTACCCTTCGTGACTACCGTTTCCATCATTTCTAACACCGTCTGAGTAGTCGCTGGAGAGAAGACGGGGCGCGGCGTGGGTAGCGTTGGCTGCCAGTACATCTGCCCTTGGGAGTCGATTAGCCCCCGGACGAGATGGGGAGTCACCAGTTTGCCGCCATTGGCGAGAGCAGCGTGCAACTGAACGAGATGGATGGGGGTGAGGGAAAATCCCTGACCAAAGGAGGTGGTAGCTGGTTCAATCCGAGATGACGTAAACTGCTCAGAGCTTTTCATTTGTCCGGGTGCTTCAAAGGGCAGATCGATGCCAACCGCTTGCCCAAGTCCCAGCCGTTCCAGCCAACCGTAGTAGATACTCGGCTTCAGTTGTTGCATGACTTGTACCATGCCGACGTTGCTCGACTGTTGTAGAATCTGAGAAATCGTCAGGGCACCGTGACCGCCGCCTTCAGCATTTTTGATCTGCCAGCCAGCCACCTGAATCTGACCTCGGTCATAGAATACAGTGTCGGGTTTGATGGCTCCAGCTTCCAGCGCGATCGCTACATTGAGCGGCTTAAACGTCGAACCCGGTTCGTAAAGGTCTGCCAGCGCCCAGTTCTTAAACAAACCCACGTCAGCTTTAGAATACTCATTCGGGTTGTACGTCGGCTCTGCAACCAGTGCCAGCACCGCACCATCCCGCGCATCCATCACAATAACAGTGCCCCGTTTGGCACTAAACAACTCCATCTGTTGCTTGAGGGCAGAACGAGCCGCACGTTGCAGGCGATTATCAATTGTCAGCTGGAGTTGCAGCTCATCAAAATGCAGCAATCCTGCAGGTACGCGATCCGGCATCAACGTTCCGTTCCCAGTGCGACTGAGTCGGACGGTGCGGACAGCGCGGACGAGTAAATTTTCCTGACTATATTCCACACCCGCCTGACCGCGATGATCGACATCCACATAGCCCACCACGTCTGCTGCCAGATCCTGCTGAGGATAGAGGCGGGCGTAATGTTGAATCAGCTCTAAGCCATCGGTTCGCAAATGGGAAATATCGTCAGCTTCTTCTTCCGTCAGGGCGTAGGCAACCCGAATTCCACTTTCCCGCTGGTTGAACTGCTTAACCAAATCGTCGGCAGAAATTCCCAAAATCACCGCCAATTTCGCCGCAATTGCCTGTTTAGATTGTTTAAACAGCTTTGGGTGGGCGTACAGCGTATAGGCGGGACGGTCAGTCGCCAAAACGTTACCACTGCGATCCACAATCGAGCGGCGGGGAACAAACGGGCGCAGATAGACCATCTGCTGCTGTCGCGCTTTTTGCAGCAGGCTCGGTGCCTGCACCACTTGTAGGCGATACAAATTCATCGCCAGTCCTAGCCCGCCCAGAGACATGATTAGCCAAACAAGCAGCAGCCGCAAGGATGAAGTACCCAGCAGCAAGGATGGAGAGCGCAATAGGCTCCAATCAAAAGACTTCTGTGGCGATGTCTTCTCCTCTTGCCAATTTTCGCCGCCTTGCTTTGGTTCTGATGACTGACGACTTTTGCCGTTCCGAGTGGGTTTTCGAGGCAGTTTTTTCACTGACTCTGGCATTCCACTTCCATTCTGGTTCAACTCGCCCGTCCCTTTGGCAGTTCCAGAAACCTTTTGCGTAGGCAGCGCCCTACGATTGCTGACTCCTGACTTTTCCATTCCTCGTTAATAGCCCAGTGGCGTAGTTGGGGATGTTTCTGAGTTAGGAGTCGCGGCTGGTTTGGGCAGTGACTGGCGCTGGGGCGCTGGCGGCAGAAAGATGGTGTTGGCTGGATTGGGAGCAACCAGACCCGTACCCGGAAGTTCAGCTTCTTGAGCCAGCTGGTTTTTCAGGGCTTCATTTGCCGCCGTCATTTGCCGCTCGTGGCGTTGCAAAGTTTCCAACTTGCGGTACTCCTGGCTCCACATCTGCTGAGTATAGACCGTCCAGGCATAAACTCCCAGGGTGCTGGCAATCAGCAAGAAGCATACCAGGTTGGAGGTGCGCTGCAATGTCACCAGCGATCGCAGCCATGCGGGTGTTTGTGCCTGAAATTCCCGCTGTTGGGAGCTTCTGTTACGGGTTCTAGACGATGAACGGCTTGCGGAACGCGACGGCATCGCGTTCCCTCTGGGTTGCCGCGAAGAAACAGCGCTTCTTCTATCCGGACGGTGACGATCTGGAGTCAGGGAGTGAGGGGCAGCAGCCATAAGTAGTTCTTGTTATTAGTTATCAGTTGTCAGTTGCTAGAGACGAGATTTTTCGCCGCTCAAGGTCAGTTTGCTTTGCCACTGACTGTCACTGCACTGACAAAGGACAATAAACCAATCAATTTAAACTCTAGACACAAGAGCTGTCCATAGTCCATATTTTCTCGCATCGAATGCAGCATTCTTGTCGAGATGGCTCATCGATAGCGAAGGTTGACCTAGTAAGCTACCTTCAACGCAACCACAGCTTATCACTCTCCCATTGCGTCTTTTGGTAAAGTCGTCGCCATTGTTTTGAGATGAACGGGTGAAGCGGGATGAAGGATGTAGGGCGTTGGGATGCTTAGGGAAGCGGCTGGGGAGCAGCTCGCATTACTTACAGGATAGGATGAGGGATGAATTTCTTCTTCCGAGTTTTTGGCTGCTGACTCCTGAATGGTAGCGTCCTTCTCCTCACCCCGTGACAAGGGTTTGGGCGGCATCAGGGGAATTTCAACGATAAACTCTGCACCTTGACCGAGTTGGGAGTGGCATTGTAGCGTGCCTTTGTGTTGGGTAACGATGATTTGATAACTCACTGCTAAACCCAATCCACTGCCCTGACCAACGTCTTTCGTCGTAAAAAAGGGGTCAAAGATTTTCGACTGAATTTCTGAAGGAATTCCTGGCCCGTTGTCAGCGATCGCAATCCGCACGCCAGCGACTCCCTGAGAGCAGTTCGGCACCAATTCGGTACGCAAGACGATTTTTTTGTCTTCTGATGACCCCCGACTGAGCGCTTCTATCGCATTCATCAGAATACTCAAAAAGACTTGATTGAGTTGCTTCGGGTAACACTCCACTAAGGGCAAGTCGCTATAGTTTTTCACTACCTGTATCCCATTGCTTAGCTGACTGTGCAGCAAGAACAGCGTATTTTCCAGCCCTACGTGAATATCTACTGGTTTCAGGGACGCTTGATTGTGGCGCGAAAAGTTCTGCAATGATTTAACAATTTCGTGAATCCGCTGGGCACCTGTCTGCATCGAATTCAAAATGCGTGGTAAATCTCTCAGGAGGAAATCTAGCTCTACTTCCTCAGTTAGCTTTTGTAATTCAGCATCTGAATTGGGATAAAGCGTTTGATAGCCGCGCACTAACCGAATCAGGTCATCTACATACTTTTCTACATAAAAAATATTGCCGTAGATAAAGTTCACTGGATTATTAATTTCGTGGGCAACGCCAGCCACCATCCGACCCAGACTTGACATTTTTTCACTTTGAATCAGCTGGGATTGCGTTAGCCGCAGTTCGATCAGCGTTTGGGCGAGTTCCTTAGCTTGAGCGGCGCTTTCTACTGCCTGCTGCTGAGTTTTGGCGTATAAGTTGGCTTGTCGAATAGAAATCGCCAGTTGATCGGCAACCGCTTGGGCAAGTGTCCGGTCATTTTTCGACCAATACCGGATCTGCGAACACTGATTGAGATAAAGAATTGCGTTGAGTGTCCCGTTCGCCTGCACTGGCACTACCAGAGAAGATTTTATCTGGGCTTTTTGATACTCTTCGTTTGCTTCCCCAATTCGGGCATCTTGCTTGATGTCGGGAATGCTCACTTGTTGACGATGCTGGATCGCCCATTGGGTCAGTGGCCCGTGAGTATCAAAGTCATCAATGGTAGAGGGAAAAGGCTTCCGACACACCTCAAAGAGGTATTTCCGCCTAAAAGCGGCACCGTCAGCGGGCAAGGGGTGCAGCAAGGAAGTTTTATCCGTTTGCTCCCCGGCTCCAGACGCGATAATTCTTGTCTCTACAAGCTGCTTCCCAGCTTCCCGGCTTCTGTACTCCTCTTCCAAAGTGTCGCTATGTTCCACCAGATGAACTAGACACCGATCTGCTGACAGCGCCTGCATCAGATGAGCGATCGCTTCACTCAGAATTGTTTCTAAGTTAAAACTCTGCCGGGTTTGACTGGTAATCTGATTCACCAGTTGCTCTCTTTGAGCTTGTTTCTGGGTTTGCTCGTAAAGCTGAGCTTGACAAATGGCAATTTCTAGCTGCTGGGCAATGGCTTGCAGAAATTCAATTTCGGAGTTTGACCAGGTGCGGGGTTGCTCTGAAATACAGACAATAAAGCCCACCCACCCTTCTTTTCGCTTAACCGGAACGAATAAGTTAGCCATGTCCCAAGGGGACGCACCTTGGGAGCGTCCACTGCTCTCGATTTGCCGATTGCTCCGCCTTAGCCAGGAAAGCCATCGATTCATCATCCCTACTGTCGTTGGCTGAGAACCCGCTGTTTGGCTGTTGATGATTAATTTTCCGGCAGCGATCGCACTCTCCAGTGCGCCAAAAGTTTCTAATGGATGGTATCCCAGTTGCGAATTCTTTTGCCCATTGATCCGCTCGCAGACAACTTGTACCCGCTTGGTATCCTCGAAATACCACAAAAAACAACACCTATCTAGGTGTAGCAACGTGGCAATTTCGTCCACTGCCGTTTGTAGCACCACTTGCAACTCCAACGAGTTGCGGATGCGATCCACGATTTTCTGTAGCAGTGCCCAATGCTTTCGCGGGTACTGAATCCAGGCTGGAAGTAATTTGCTGATATAAGCCACAAGAGGAAACACGCCGCCTCCCTTGAAATCTTCTTGCGCGTCTAGTTTGCTTAAAATTTTAGGCAGCGGTCAATCGTCCTGTTGTCAAGTCATTAGCAACTCGTAAGCTTTGTTAGCTTATCAGTCACTTCGGTCATAAATTGTATTCAGAATCACTGATACTGAGCCTCCACATCTCCATAAAGGTTGATTTTCTAGTTTCATTGGCTTGCTTTGACTGAGAAAACTGAATTCGCTCCTCAATGTGGAAGTTATCGAAAATTATCGCATAGACAGAATCTCCCCTAACTGGTAGAGTTTTTCAGAAGGGTTCTTTGGGGATTCTGCTAAAAAAAAATTGAAAAAACCCAAAGCAATATCACTCTCAGGAGTGAGTGTGAATCCAGTAGAGCGAGAGTATTCTTTCCTAAGTACGAAACCTGAAGAATCCGGTGGGACGCACGGAATTCAGGCTTGGGGAGAAAGGAACCTCTAGTCGTTTGGGATAACCAAAACTAGCTAAGAGGACAGGTAAAACCAAGAATCCCAGGTTTCACCGGCGGGAGCGTCCAAGCAAAAACCGCAATATTGTGATTAAATAGCAAACGATTCCTTTGATTGCAATCTCTTAAAGAGGAGTGTATGAACAAAAAAATAGTGAGTCTGCTTTTAGTTCTCGGCTTAGCTACCACCTTGGGAGCTTGTCAGGAAGGAACGGGCGATGGTGGAACAACTACCAGCCCTTCGCCTGCTGCTACTTCTCCCAGCCCTTCTCCCACTACATCCCCTTAGCGATCTAGTTTTCCAGCCTGACTTTCCTTAAGGGAATTCATCCCTGAATGGGAATAAAAGCTGGGATGGGGTTCTGACGCACCTGAACCGCCGATCTGGTAATTGCTCCTCACACATTCACTCGGTATCTCTGAATATTGACACCCAAGACAACTGTTATATTGGCAACAACTGACTGGGGAAGACAACTGGCGTCAAAAGCATTGGTTGGCTTACCTAGAGTCTGGGTAATGGCTGACTATGTTTATATGTTGTTGCGGTAGGCGGCTTTGGCATAAAATGCGACTACTGCAATTTAGTACTTCTCACTATTGTCGAAAAGCCAGACTGGGGCTAGGTTACAAGCAAATTGCTTATCAAGTTGAAAATTTAACCCCAGGGCTACATATCCTCAAACTCAAGCCACTCACCGGACTCACGACAGTGCCGGTGCTTCTGCCACAGGTAGAAGATATGCAGGCAGTCAGCGAAGCTACGGCGTTAGAGACTCGGCATGAACTGCAAGCGATCGCTGACTCGACGCGGATTTTACAATTTCTAGATCGCTATCGTCCAGAACCAACACTATCACTACCGGAGCGCCAGTTACAGGTAGAAGCCTTGATGCTGGAAGATTGGCTGGATGAAAGCATCGGTACGGCGACTCGCTTTGTATACTATGATTTTCGTGCCGGTGCTGGTAAGCAAATCGACCCTTCACCGTTTAGTCAGCTGGTGATCCAGGTGGTGCGGCGGCAATATGGAATTAACCAGGCAACAGTGGAACTGGCAGCAAATCGGCTGAAGGTGGCAATGGAAGTGTTGTCCAGCCGGTGGCTCAATAACCTCTACCTGGTGGGCGATCGCTTAAGCGTTGCAGATATCGCCGCCGCAGCTTTACTCAGTCCTCTGGCGCTGATTCCTCAATACCGCGAAGATTATCCCTGGTTATTTGAGCGCATTGAGCAGATTCACGTTCTTTGCCGGGAACAGCTACCCCCCGGACTGGGAAATTAAAAATTAGAAATTAAAAATTAAAAATACACTAAATATTAAAAATAGAAATGAAAAAGCCCATTTTTTCACTATGGATTTTGCAATTTTCATTTCAACTGCTGGGGGTGATGCCTGCTAGGGGATTGCCACCACCGGAGGATATCCCTGAGGAAGTATTGCGGACAGAGATTATTACCGAGGCGCGATCGCCTATCGACGGCAAGCGACTCACTGCTGCTGAGTATGCCCAATTGCAGAACTCTCTGCAAACCCGCCCTTCTGCAACATCCCAGGTGAATCCCAAACTGCGAGAATTAGTTTTTCTGCTCCGCGTGCGGCGACTGCTGCGTACCTTTGGTATCCCCACTCCCAAGTAAATGCGGCAACTACTATAGATATTCGCGTTCCTGGTGATGGTAATAGCAACGAGAAAAGCGTTTGCCTAAGTAAGTCGCTATTATAAACTGCGTACACCCCACTTAAAATCTGCCTTTGTTTGCTATACCTACTTGCTTGCTCCTACTCTTAACTCAGTACTCTGATGAAGACGTAGATCGCGGTAATTCTAAAAGCGGTCAGTTTCAGGCTAGATGACGATGCACTTTTATTTACATTGTCCCAGGTAAGAGAAACAACTGTGTCCTGCTACCGATGACAAAATATACAAAAATCAAAAAATGTATATAAATATTAAAGTGCTGTTAACCAGAGGGAGATGCTCTATCTTCAACCGCTAGCTGCTATAGCCCTACCATACGGGAACAGGGCAGACGCTACGCGCCCACTTGCCAATGATCCGAGCGATCGCGCTGGCGCGTCCAAAAAGCTCTATCGAGAACCCATTCATTCAAGACCTTTAGGATAAGTAGGTTTATGTCCATGACCATCGCCCCCGAACAGATTGAGCGGATTGTTTGGAATCAACATCAAGATCCATTTGAAATCCTGGGTGCCCATCCCATTCAGCAAAATGGCAAAACCGTCTGGGCAGTGCGAGCCTACCTACCCAATGCCAACGCCGCGTGGGTAGTTCGCCCCCAAGAACGGACAGAATATCCTATGCAAGCAGTGCATCACCCTCATTTTTTTGAATGCACCATTGAGACGCCAGAACTGGCAAACTATCAGCTGCGGATTCAAGAAGGGGAACACGAGCGTGTTATCTACGACCCATACGCCTTCCGTTCTCCCCGCCTGACAGACTTTGACCTGCACCTGTTTGTAGAAGGGAATCATCATCGCATCTATGAGAAACTAGGTGCCCATGCGACGGAAATTAATGGGGTGACAGGAGTTTATTTTGCCGTTTGGGCACCCAATGCCCGCAACGCCTCTGTTTTGGGGGATTTTAACAACTGGGATGGTCGCAAACATCAAATGCGTAAAGGTTCCACCGGCATTTGGGAACTGTTCATCCCCGGTTTGGGCATTGGGGAACACTATAAATATGAAATCAAAAACGCCGACGGTCACATTTACGAAAAATCCGATCCCTACGGCTTCCAACATGAAGTGCGTCCTAAAACAGCATCGATTGTCACTGACTTAGATTCCTACCAATGGAATGACCAAGATTGGATGGAAAAGCGCCGCCACACCGACCCGCTAGCCCATCCTATCTCTGTGTATGAAGTGCATCTAGGGTCTTGGCTGCACGCTTCCTCCGCTGAACCGGCGCGGTTGCCAAATGGAGAAACAGAGCCAGTTGTAGTCGTCTCTGACTACAAACCAGGGGCGCGTTTCCTCACCTACCGGGAACTGGCAGAACGGCTGATTCCTTACGTTAAAGAGCTGGGATTTACTCATATTGAATTATTGCCAGTCGCTGAGCATCCTTATGATGGCTCTTGGGGATATCAGGTAACAGGGTACTATGCCTGCACTTCCCGTTATGGGACACCTGAGGACTTAATGTATTTTATTGACCAGTGCCACCAGAACGAGATTGGGGTGCTAGTGGACTGGGTTCCGGGTCACTTCCCTAAAGATGGTCACGGTCTCGCCTTCTTTGATGGCACCCACCTTTACGAACACGCCGACCCCCGCAAAGGCGAACACAAAGAGTGGGGCACTCTAGTATTTAACTACAACCGCCATGAAGTGCGGAACTTCCTGGTTGCCAACGCCCTGTTCTGGTTTGACAAGTACCACATTGATGGGATTCGTGTGGATGCTGTGGCGTCGATGCTTTACTTAGACTATTGCCGTGAGCATGGGGAATGGTTGCCTAACCAGTACGGCGGCAGAGAAAACATTGAGGCGGCTGATTTTCTGCGTCAGGCAAATCATACGATTTTCAACTATTACCCTGGCACCCTGTCGATTGCGGAAGAGTCAACTTCCTGGCCTATGGTGTCTTGGCCTACCTACGTAGGGGGACTGGGCTTTAATTTGAAGTGGAACATGGGCTGGATGCACGATATGCTGGACTATTTCCACATGGACCCCTGGTTCCGCCAGTTTCACCAGAACAATATTACTTTCAGTATGTGGTACAACCACAGCGAGAATTTCATGCTGGCGCTATCTCACGATGAGATAGTTCACGGCAAGAGTAATATCATTGGCAAGATGCCGGGGGATGAGTGGCAGAAGTGCGCTAATGTTCGCTGTCTGTTCACCTTTATGTTTACTCACCCTGGCAAGAAGACTCTGTTTATGAGCATGGAGTTTGGGCAGTGGAGTGAGTGGAATGTCTGGGGTGACTTGGAGTGGCATTTGTTGCAGCATGAGTCGCATCAAAAGCTGAAGCGGTTTATGAGTGAACTCAACCATGTCTACCGCAGCGAATCGGCTCTTTTTACTCAGGATTTCGCTCAAGAAGGCTTTGAGTGGATTGATTGCACCGACAACCGCCATAGTGTGGTGTCGTTTATCCGTAGGGCGAAGGATTCGGAAGAGTTTATTGTCACTGTGTGCAATTTTACTCCTCAGCCGCATAGCCACTACCGTGTAGGCGTCCCCGAACCAGGATTCTACACCGAACTGTTTAACAGTGACGCCCGCGAGTACGGCGGAAGTAACATGGGCAATTTAGGCGGTAAGTGGACGGATGAGTGGTCGTTCCACAATCGTCCTTATTCGCTAGACTTGTGTTTGCCACCGCTGGGAGTGCTGATTTTGAAGCTCGACCGAGAAAAGACCGCAACAGCGATGCAGCTTCGCCTATCTCAGGCATAATAGGGTTTCTCGTTCCCAGATAACTGTTCTGGGAACGAAAATCTGGATGCGATCGCATTCTCTACTACTGAGCCATAATCGCGATCGCATTCTCTACTACTGAGCCATAATTGCGATCGCATTCTCTACTACTGAGCCATCATCGCGATCGCATTCTCTACTACTGAGCCATCATCGCGATCGCACAGATTACACTTTACAACTTTTATCTTGCGCTGTTCGCATCGCTCCCAGAATGGTCGAAATAAATACACACCGTTTGACTTCCCCACCATTCTTAATGTTCAGTGTTAGCCTTGCCAGATATAAGTTCTCTTGCGGATTCATAATCACGCAACCTCTGTAGTCAAACCGGACTCGGCGCGGACTACCTAATGACTGTGAAGCTAAGGTGGTATTAGGAGCGTCTATTTGAATATTTTGCTCAAAATTCTGCCATTGTCCGGCGCTAGGGTTGATACCGGCACGGTGAACTGCCCACTGAACGACTTCATTTTGTTGTTGAAAGCTGGCTTCCCAAGCAACTTTGTCTCGCTTGGCATTGCTTTGGGCTTCTCGCATCGCGCGGTAAACTTGGTTTTGGGCGACTCTAAGGCGTTGAGCATTTAAAAATGCTAGCCAACTTGGGGCAGCGATCGCGCTCAAGATCCCTATTATTAAAATTACGACTAAACTCTCTATCAGCGTGAACCCACCGCTGGAGCAATTAGATAACTTTTTACGCATTAGCTAGAACTAAAAAAGACGCACCCAACTTCTCAAGTTTCCTCTTTCGGTGTGTCTTTTGAGTTCCGTAGCTTCACGGATTTTTGGGATAACCCTAGTTTTTTAACTAATTACATTCAGCAGCATCTTTTCCAGTTTGAATTGTCCCTACAAGAGTCCTCACTTTGACGCATCGCTTTACACTAGAGCTGTTGGCAACAGATACAGTGACTTTCAATAGAGGATCTGGTTCGGGGGCAGGTAGATTGTTTAGATCGCTGACTCTGCCCTGATAGTCAAATGTGAATGAGTTTGGACTAGCAATAACTTTAATTTGATCGGGCTTGATGTCTTGATTTTCTGCTAAAGTCTTCCATCGAGGGTCATTGTCAGCAGGGGGAGTACTAGCAGTAAGGGGGGTAGTGCCAGCAGGATAAACGACAAATTTTGGGAGTTGATTGGGCAGGGTTTTAAAACTAATGCTATAGCTGAGTTTTGTCCTCTTAGCTTCTCGTTGCGCTTCTTGAAGCCCTCGCAAGACACTATCATTAACTGCATTCATCCGTTGACGGTTCACAAAAGCAAGCCAGCCAGGAGCTGCGATCGCGCTCAAAACCCCGATGATTATAATTACTACCAGTAACTCGATCATCGTGAATCCAGAGTTAGAGGCAGTTGGCTTGTCCCTACGCCAATCTTTCTTTGCTACTTCTACTAGACGCGATCGCTGTAATATCTTTGATATAACTAAGCTTTTCATAATTTCCTCTTTGCTTATTAAAGACCCAGCGAACCTCGACCTTTTACCTGGACACTTACAGATGGACAAGATGTACCAGGCGTGCTGGTATCGCAAGTAGCATCTGGTTTAAATCGAGCTGTGGCATTTCCTTTGATAAACACTTGTGCTAGGGCTTGAGCTGGATCTACGACACAAGCATAAAAGCCGTTTATTCCAATAGGTTTAACTGTCGGCTGTCCTGTAGTAGGTTGGCAAATTCCTATAGCTGAATCGGAGTCAATATAATCAACTAGGATGCGTGTAGGAGCCTCATACGCAGCAGCGCCTTTTGTCCACTGAGTCATGATGCTTGTGATGCCACCCGACAGGGTGCTGTCAAACATCTTAAAACCCTTATTTTCAGCCTTTTCAGTACCAAGATACGCTGAGGAATTACTAGCCAGAGCCACAGTATTTTTGGGATTTTTTATTCTATCCTCAATTTGAAATCGCCCAATCCGAGCCTTATTAGACCACGTATTGTCAGAAGTTTTAATTAGATAGTAGCCAACCAAAGAATAGACTACAGCATCATCACTCTGAGTTTTAGCTGCCCCCGTTACAGGGATCACACCTTTTTTTACTTCCCGCTTCCAGAATACGACGACAGGGGTACAGTTGCTACCAGTAGCACAACCAGGGGAGGTGCCAGATGCGGGTGGTAATTGGGCTTTGATTTTATTTAACCCATCGGCATCGTAGATATAAACTGCCTCTTGCAAATCTTGGGCGATGTAGCCAAGCGCTGATTGAATTTCTTGCTCAGTGTTTGCCTTTGCCTGTTCTTTGCGATCTGTTTCCAAGATGTTGAGCATGAACCCTAGCAAAGGCGTTATTACTAGAGCTGCCATAATCATAGCTACCAGCAGTTCAATCAGGGTAAAGCCGCCTGTTTTCCGACCCAGATAAGAGCGCTTTAGTTTTAGCTGAGTATTAAGAATAAATTCGAGTGGACTAATCATGCTGCTGTTTCCCCTTTTGCTGACCAATATAGAGCAGTCAAAGAATTTGAAATTCGCTTTGTTTACTCCAAACCAGCCTCTACTTACAACCGTTGGTGCGAGCGCACAAATCATTCAAAGAGGATTTACCTGTTGGGGCAATTTCCGTGGTTGTTTCTACGAGTGGTTTTGTAGCTGTGACTCCCCCACCAAAACTAGATTGGGTTTGACCTTTTTCCAACGTCGTACCGCTCTTAAAGGCATCTGCTCTGTAAACTCGCACACCAAGGCTGTAGCCTTTGCTGGCATCACTTGTATTAGAGTACCCAAATCCCTGAACTATCATGTCTTGAAGGCTATCTGTGGTACAGCCAGGTTTATCAACACTGTCACCATTAACGCAGTATAAGTTATCTGGTGAAGTGCAATAACCTACATTTACGATATTGGTGCAGGTCAAAGTTCCGGAAGTGGGAGGAGGTAAAGCCTCTAACTTCATAGTTGTGCTGACAGTTGGAGCCTTAACAGTTCCAGAACGGACACCATCAATGTAGGTTGAGGCGGCTTTAGATGCCAATTCCACCCGTTTAGCCTGTAGCCTGGTTGCTGTGGAGAGAACGATGACTGGCGCGATCGCTGTCATCAAGATCGCAACCACGATAATAGCCAGTAACGACTCAATCAGGGTGAAACCAGTCTCGCTTGACGGTGAGGAAACTTGCTTGTGCTTGCGCTTAATCATGGTTAGCTAGATCCACATAGGTTCTGGACAAGGCTCTGTCAGTTGTTATGGAATGGTGGGGCAGTTACTGGGACGCTGGTTTGCATTAATGGCTGCTCCCGCAGCTTTACCCTGAGCATCGGCTGTTGCCGCACACAATAATGTTTCAATCCACGGATCGTCCCGATTTACTTCCCTAAAGTATTCGCTAGGGGGAGTGGTAGGCGGTTGCGTGAATTGTTGCGTAATCAAGTCAGGCAACTGAGACAGCAGCCCCACATCATAACCCCATTGGCGGTTAGGTGGGTAGTAGAAGGGCGACATCCCCTCAGTGCTGCTCCCGGAGAGTGGGGTATTTCTAGTTCTATAAACCTGTCGGTAGTCTGTGCCGAACAAAGTTGTTTCTCCCTTGGGGGTAGAACCAGTTAGTTGAATTGTTTGCCAAGGACCTGTAGCGTAGGCACTGCGTTTGTACTGGATCAATGAACCACTAATCCGGCTGTTAACGTTTTCCCAGTTTTCTAAGAAACGCACAAAGTTTTCCAAACCGCCGTTTGATTCTGTGGGACGTGCAGGTGTATCGCCAGCGATCGCTACTAAATTAGATTTTGTCTCAGTAGCTGTCTGCATCCAGTTTTTGCCCGTATCTGTAGATATACCCAGTGGATTGAAGCTAGAGCTACCGGGGGTACCAGTCGGTGTGTGTATTTGCAGAACGGGTACTAACAGTGGCTGTTCTTTCGGATCGTTTCCGATTAATTTTAGTCCATTAGCTGTTTTGTAAAACAGTGGATTAGTTGCAGCGTAATTAGTTGTTGCCGGTAGCGGGATACCACTGTACGAAGCTTTAGGAGTCGTTTGATACCACAGAGTCGGGGCATTAGGTTTGATCCGAGGTAGGACACCAGCACCGGGAAATGCCTGAATTTTACCTACACCATCAATTCCCAGAGGAATCGGATGCTTATTGGCATCAAGGTTTAGGTTACCGCCAGTCCTTTGAAAAGCCACGCGACGAGCATATCGTCGGAATTCTGGATTTGAATCAGCCAAGTCTGAGTCGTAGGCAAGATCCGCTGTTGTGCCTGCCTTATGCATTCCTATGACGTCGTACGACGCATTTATTTGAATTGATGCTTTCATTCCTGCACCATCAACACTCCAGTCAGCAGGTGTACAGCTCGAAACAGGCACTTTCGTACACATTTCCATCAAATACTCTGGGAAACCTACCACCCGTCGCTGAATTGGGGTGACAAAGTTGTTGACATAGGAACTGCCCTGAATTCCAGTAGCAGTAGCAGCTATATCAAAGTCTTTAGGAAAGCCATCTGCTGGCTGAAACCAATCAGCACTGCTGAGAAAGTTATTGTCAAAGAAGCCATTTAGTTTCTGAACTGCTGTGGCTGTTATTTGTGTCTCAAGAACGCTAATGTCAGTACTGTTCTTGTTCCCATTGAGGTCAAAGCCAACGACAGTCTCATTTACTGGGTCTGCTGGGGAGATACTGCCGTTGCCATTAAAGTCGTAGCCAACAGGCGCGTTGCCTACATTATTTCTCAGGTCAAAGTCTCCCTCATTCCGGAAACCAAACCTGTAATTATTAGAAAGCAGGGTGACAGCATCTGCTAAAACTGTTGCCGAACGCCACGTATCACCTGTTGTGCATTTGTCGTTAGGAAGCCTAGGATCGCCCGTGCGACAGGCGAAGTTGTCGTTTATAGTCGCAGCGGTACGAGCGTAGAAATTGCTCCAAGTATCTGCCAACAAGCTGCCACCTTTAAACTCTTCGCCGCTGCTATGTAAATTAAAGTCCCCCTTTACGTAAGCGGGCAAATTACTAGCCAAGATAAACCCTTTTTCTTCGGGTCTGTAACCCGTCTGGCGGCTTAAATTGCTGCCATTTGTTAATACAATCGCATTGGGACGGCGGGTTGGGTCGAGCTTATAGTCAGTTGGGCTTACTAGCTTGCTGTTGTCGCTTTTATCTAGTAATGCGTCATCACGAGTAGCATAAATAATGCCGCTATTGGGTATCAGATACTCTTGACCACCAGGGCCACCTGCAATTGTTTTTGTCCGCAGTAAATTTACATCTAATACCGTAGCCCGAACTTCTAGAGGCTGACGCAATTCAAGGCTGCGATCGTAGTTTGTACTGAATGGGTCTACGGCAGTCCCAATGGATTTTATCTCTCTGGCGTCAAGGAATGTTGTTTCGTAGATAGCTCCATGAGGGACTGGCGGAGCGCCCATCGGCGCGGGGCTAGGACTCTTTAAAAGCTCTATAGCACAAATCGCTGTATCAATTGCTGAATTTTCAGCTAGCGACAGTGCCTTACCCAGACTATTTGTTTCCAAAGCATTTCTTAATGGTTCATTAGCAATCCGCCCATCAGGAAATACCAGTTGTGCCTGCCGGTTTAACTGAGGCAAATTGGCGGCGATATTTCTGCCAGGAAAAGCATAAACGATGCCGTTGTTGGACTTGCCATTCTCCAATCCACCCGGACTTGCGAGTGTGCCTGCGGTTTTGTCAGCTGAAGGATTTATCCAGTTTGCTAACAGAGCCTTTTCGTTTTGGGCAGTAATCGCATTTGTAGGATTGTAGTAGCTACTCACACAGGCAATTGGTAGCTGAGCAGCTCCCGCTCCCTGCGTGTAGTGATAAACAGCCGTGGCTCTCATGAGCAGGTCGCCCTTTACCCCTACTGCCCCTACAGCTCCAACTGTCATGGGCATGGAATCAGGCCAGACATAGATGTTTGGAAAAGCAGGAGATTTATTAAGGTTAAGCGGCGGAGTCACACCTGTATTAAGAGCAGGAGTCGGCAAAAAGGAGTTTGGGACGCGTGGTTTAATGGGTACTCCCTTTAAAACAACCCCATCATCATCGACATAAATTCCTGCACCCGTGACTATACGCAACCCACCCTGATTATCCAGCGGATTCGGCTTTGCCTCAGCGGCTTTTTGTTCCATTAAACCGTCCCGTTCCGTGACAGCCGCATTTAGATTCGTAAGCTTATCGACGCGGGTGGTGCGGGTACGAGCCTGAGTAGCGGGGTTGTTACCCACGTCATCCCAGTTGTTCGTAGGTAGAACTTTTTGAGGCGAGTCTTTCCCGATGAACTTTGTTGTTGCGGTGTCATACCAGAGGAAAGGCAGGTTGTTACCGACCAAAATGCGATCGCCAATCTTATCTTCCCGACCCTTATAAACCTCCTGCTGTTTTTGCGGTTCTGTCGCCGCTAGCTTATTAAGCTGCAATGTCAAACCCGTATTAGAAGTATTATTATTTGTGAAATCAAACGGATATACCCACTTATCCAGGGGTCTTAAAGAATCGCCGCTACCTAGCAGCACAGTGCCTGCCGTTTCAGTACCTACCCCACTGGCACCAAAAGCAACTTCCTTAAATGGAACGCGGCGCAGGCGTTTCCCAAAGTAGATTTCCAGTTCTTCTCGCCGTAAGTTGACTGGGTCTAAAGTGTTGCCAGCCGCTGTTTGGCGCTTGCTAATATTATTCTTAACTTCCGATGGATCTGTTGTATCAGCTTTAGGAACTTGTGCAACTACTAATAAGTTCAACCGCTCAGCATACGCTTGACTGTTATAGGCTATGTCAGTTGCTGCTTCCGTAACAGACTTATTAGTACTATTAATATCAACTTTAACCGGAGTGGCACCAACCTTAGCATCTGGGTTAAATAAATCTACCTGAACCGCATTCCCTTCTCCCTCACCAGTAATACGACCATTGCCTACATTACCACCCACAACAATTCGGCTATTTTCTTCCTCAAAAAAACAAGAATCTGGACTACTAACCTGATACAGCTTGATATCCTCAAAAACCTTACCAGTTAGCAAGTTAGCATTCGCAACGATACGTCCATTCAGCTTTAAACCAGCGCCTGGTGCAATCTCTAGGTCGTCTTCATACACAACCGCATTGTTAGTGAGGGGAATGCGAGTTTGATCTTGTTGAAACTCCAGAGCTGAAAAACCTTTGGTTTTTGCTTCTTGATATTTATTCGTATCCGTATCCGGACCGAGAACCACCTTCGCTTTATCTGTAATCGGTACAGTAGCAGTGAAAACATAGAAGCTTTTCTTCAGCTTCGAGCCTAGTTTTTGCCAGTTCGTGTCCCCTACTAAACTAGCGCTAGTGCCTTGGGCTGCCGGACATTGAGCGCTGCTTGAGCTATCATCCAATGGCGGGGTTCTGGCTTCTAGAGGCTTTCGGGGTCGATCAAAGTTCCCAGAGGTGCGAGTAGGACTCCGAAAGAAGATGCCGTATAGTGTGAAACTATCAAACTTACCATCGTTATCTGTATCTACTGGATATCTCCATGCAGTTTTTAAGGTTTCTTGCTTTTCCAGCTGACCTATTTCATTTAACGCACCGCCATTTTTATCTATATCAAAACCCAGCTTCAACGGAACCTCATCACCCAGCGTATATGCTTTAATATTGCTGGTCAAAGCCTCGTATAGTGGGCTATCTCCAGGCGTTGAGCGCGGCAGGGTGGGGTCAGTAAATAAAGCTGCTATCTTAGCTTTAGCGCGGTCAATTGCCGGAGTCCCAGCCGCCAGAACAGCTGTATCTACCCGAATATTGCTGGCGTTTTTAGACCGATCGAAGGCTCGGAACATCATGGCAGTGGTGAGCAATATGACCACCAAGATCACCATTGTGACGGTTGGCAGCAGAAATCCTGCCGTAGTAAGCTTTGATCGACGACCGATGATCAGCAAGCTCCGCAAGAGCCAATTCATGAGCGTTTTGGTAATCACTCTTGCTAGCTGCATCATTTGTCGGAAAAGATTCTGGATAGCTTTAACTAGCTTGTTGCGGGATGACATGGCTGCTTTCCTGGCAAAGGTGAGAGATAGGTGGAATAAAGAGTGTAAAACTTAAAAAATTAAGAACTGGCGTCGAAAGGATTGAGAAAAGGCTGATTGCCTGAAATTTTGCTTTTTATGAGGTGAGGGGAAGCTTCATCAAAAATTTATAGTTTGGCACTTCTCCTCTGTCTTAACAACCCAAGTTCTGATAGGCAACCGGGAAACTACGCACTCAGATGTTCAACCGCTTGTTAAATCTTTCAGTACCTTTCCGGAGCAGAGGCGTCCGTCCCGTATTGTGAAACAAAGGCTAGGTGTGCGCTTCCCTCAAGGGATAGATTTAAGAATCTCTATAAACTGTCTTTGCAATAGCGTTTAGCTTTAACACAACTTAACGAATATTTGGGGTAGATTCACTGTAGTTAGGATACCCAGATGTTGCGAAAAACCTATCACCTCTAGTAAAAAAAATAAAGAAACTGCCCAACCCGTACCAGAAGTGGGGTATCAGGCAGCACATAAATAACAAACTGTAGAGACATTGCAGGCAACGTCTCTACTAGAAGCCATAAGCACTCAGGGATTCTCTAGAAGCTGTACTAATAACGATTCAGGTTAATTCCCGCTTCTTTAGCCATCACTTGTAGACCTTTTAAATCTAGGGTCTTGATTGCCTTTGTGGAAAGCCGTAGCTTCACCCAGCGATTCCCTTGAGGCCACCAAATCCGCTTCCATTGCAGATTTGCTTCCTGTAGCTTTTTGGTACGCCGGTGAGAGTGAGAAATTGCATAGGCATTATTAGCCTTTTTGCCGGTTAGCTGACATTTGCGCGACATAGTCTAGTCTCCAGATTTTGGTTTCGTTAATACGCTCAGACTAAAGTCTGGCGCTACACAAACAAAGTCCGCCTGCGCGGACTGATTAGTAGTAGCCTGCTGCTGGCAGGCTTAGTTTGTGTAGCCGCGACTTCAGTCGCCCTGGTATTGCAAGAAGTCTATTGTACCTAAGCTATTGCTTGGGTGGGTAATTGCCCACCCATACTCGCCTAGCGTTCCGTAAGACGAGTTAGCACCTGATTCGACCGTTCTACAAAGGATTTCATCCCTTCAGCGTCAAATCCTTTCTGAGCCATTAGCGCCAAATCATAGATATGCTGGCACATCAGATTAGCCAAATCGCCTGTAGGCGATCGCCCCTCACCTTGAATAATACTGCCTTGGCTCAACTGAACCAGATTTTGGATCAGTGGATGCGCGGTATTCACAACTAAGGTATGTTCTTCCGGAAATTCAACATTTTGCTGCTGCATCAGCGCGTTCATCTCCCGCAGACGCCGCAGAACTTCTGGCAAGAGTACCATTGCTGGTGGGGTTCCTTGCGGGTCATCTGACTTTAGCGATTCGGTACGAATGTTCAGTTTGGGCTTGTTGAGGGCGTTCTGGAATAACTCTTTGATCTGTTCTGAGCGAGTTTTGTTGGTCTTGGGGTCAACAATTTCTCCTGCTTTATCCTGGTCAAGCAAGGTTTTGTCGAGGTCGGAGTCTACGCGGGAGAACTTGACATTCGGATGTTCATGCTCTAAGAAGCTGATGAAGTGGGAGTCTATGAAGGAGTCCATGAACAGGACTTCCAGCCCCTGTTTTTTGTGTAGTTCTACGTAGGTCGCCTGGGAGACTTCATCGGTGCAGTAAAAGACTCGATTTTCATGGCGATCTTTGTTGCGCTCCAGGTATTCTTTGAGGGTGGTGTAGTTAGGGCTGAGGACTGTGGACTGAGGACTGAGTGGTGAAGCCGGGGTTTGAGTTGGGGTGACTTCTTGCCAGACATCGCCCTCTTGAGATTGCACTTCAACGGCTGGGATATCGGTTTGGGGAGTTTCTGGAGTTGCTTGTGTAAGGTTGGCAGTGGTGCGATAAATCAGTATGTCTTCGACTTGCTTTTTGAATTTGTCGTCGTTGAGGGAGCCGAATTTAACGAAAGTGCCCACGTCTTGCCAGCAGCGGATGTACTCGTCGCGATTTTCGCGGTAAAGTTCTTTCAAGCGATCGCCCACTTTCTTGGCAATGTAATCGGCAATTCTCCGCACCGTCCGGTCATTGGTCAAGGAACTGCGTGAGACATTTAAGGGGATATCCGTGCTATCAATGACGCCTCGCAGCGGCAGCAGGAACTTGGGAATCACTTCTTCGCAGTGGTCGCTGACAAAAACCTGATTGCAGAACAGCTTAATCTGCCCTTTGGTGGTATCCACATCCGGCTTGAGCTTCGGGAAGTAGAGAATCCCATTCAGGATGAAGGGATAGTCGGTGTTGAGATGCACCCACAGCAGCGGCTCTTCTTGGAAGGGGTAGAGGTAACGGTAAAATTCTAGATAATCTTCTTTGGTCAGGTTTTGGGGCGATTCCTTCCAAGGTGCCTTTTGCCGGTTGATGACTTCCCCATCCAGTTGGATAGCGACTGGCATGAAGTCGCAGTAAGTTTTCACTAACTGCCGAATCCGCATCGGTTCCAGATATTCCATCTCCTCATCCTGAAGCGTGAGGGTGATGGTGGTGCCGTGTTCAGTTTTCGGTGAGTTTTCTAACTGAAATACGGGTGAACCATCGCAAGACCAGTGAACTGCTTGTGCCCCTGCCTGGTAAGAGAGGGTATCAATCTCGACTTTTTGCGCCACCATGAAGGAGGAGTAGAAGCCAAGACCGAAGTGACCGATAATCTGTTGCTCGGCGCTGGTTTGATACTTCTGGATAAATTCTTCGGCGCTAGAGAAGGCAACTTGGTTGATGTATTTCTTAACCTCCTCTGCGGTCATGCCGATACCGTTATCCGAGATGGAGAGGGTTTTTTTGTCTTTGTCAAGTGCGATTTTAATTTCTGGTTCGCCCAGTTCGCCGGTAAATTCGCCTGCGAAGGAAACCATCTTGAGTTTCTGGATGGCATCCACGGCGTTTGAAACCAGTTCCCGCAAGAAGATTTCGTGGTCTGTGTAGAGAGATTTCTTGATAATCGGGAAAATATTCTCGGTATGAATCGTGATTGTGCCTTGTTCCAGCATAGTTATGAGTCTCTAGTTCGCTTGCTTCGAGTATCTTAAATATTGATTGTGAGCGATCGCTGTTGGTTCTGAGTAGGGGTAAGGGATGTCTAAACCTACGGGATTCCCACCCGCCGGAGATGCGGATTTCCCTACTTTCTAGTTTAGTAAGGGAAATTGTAACTGGGCGCGATCGCTCAATCCCCACTCAGAATGCTAATTGTTCGTGTTCTTTTCCAGTACGAAAAAGTAGTTATAGAGTTTCAAGAGAGCGATATTTTTTTCTCAAATGTCAGACCTATTTTTTCAAGTGAACTTTTAGCTTCATCTGCCAGTATTGTTCATCCGTCAAAGCTTTTTTGCTATGATAGATGAACTGTTCTTTTTAAATATTCACTGCTGTTCATTATAGACATAGACCTGTTGATGACGAACATCAACGCAGCCTAACTCTCAATATAATTTAAGTTTCACTTTATCCTCTCTAGTAAATTAAGTTTATAAATGATTGCTTAACGATTTGGCTAGCAATAGCCCAATTTAACCGAGATTGATACTCATCAAAGGCTGACATAGCTAGTGTTTTATAATTTCCATGATTTTCCATAATAGACACTATATAGTTGCAGTAATTTGAGATACTAGCATCTATTGAAAAAGTTTTACCATTCACATTTTCTGTGATAATAGTTGTAATACCGCCTATATCACTTGCCAAACAGGGTACTCCAAAAGAATTTGCTTCAATTAAAACGTGGGGGGAACAATCTGCCACAGTAGGTAAAATTAGAAAATGAGATTCAGTCATAAGTCTATTCAATTTATTTAATCCTTCTTGGGTGGATTTATCAATAAATCCTTGAACTTCAACAAAATTGGGCAGAGGCTCATTAAGGGTCGGTTTACATCCAACTACTGTTAATATTGTATTCAAACCCATTTGGTTTAATTGATTTGTTACCTCTAGGGCAATGTTACCCCCTTTCCGGAGCCAGTCAACACCCACAAATAGTAATTTACATGGGCGGGGAATTCTACATTCCACTATTTTGTGAATATCATCCTTTGTTCGATTACACTCTATATTAGCTCCCCAAGGAACTACTTGTACTTTAGACGGATTAATACCATAAAGTTTAATAGCTATTTGAGCAGCCCAGTTTGATGAAAATATTACTAGCTTGCATCTATCTAATGCAGATTTTTCTAAATCATATATATTTTTTCTGGTTTTATCACATAAATTACTCAAATAAGGATAAAAATCAATCAATCCTGCCAAAGTTGTATCTATCCACAGCACAATAGGTTGCTCACATTTAAGATAGGCAATTGGCAGTGCATTTTCTGTACACAACACAATATCTGGGTTTAAACCAGATATTTTTTTTGAAACTTGATTCGCATAATCTCTTACCACTAATGGTTCTGACCAGCTATAATAATCTTTCTTAAATAAATATCGATAAAAGCTCCACTTAATTTTGGTTATGAGTGTAAACTTTTTCTTCAAGGGACTAATATGATTTAATATGATAGATTGAGATTCTAAATTTCTTGAAATGTAATGAGCTGCTCCCCATATCCCTACATGATTTTTGGGAGGCTTAGAATAATTGGTTAGTTCAAAAGTTGTTACATAAGCAACTTTCATGATTCTATCCTACTTTTATGCTATATGAAACCAAGTTGATTTATCACTTAAGCTACAGTAATTCTGTTAACAGACTTTTGACAGTTTTTCCGGCTACGCTCCAATTTAACCGAGACTGATACTCGTTAAATGAAGAAATTGCTATTTTATCATATTCATAAACTTGAGTAAATGTTTGTAAAATATAACTACAATAATCTGCAATACTAGCATCTAATGCAAATATTTTACCATTCAAATTGTCTCGAAGAATCGTTGGTATACCACCGACATTTGTTGATATGGATGGCAATCCAAATGAACTTGCTTCTCGAATAACAGCGGGGGTCCAATCTTCTCTTGAAGGTAAAATAAGAAAATGTGATTCTACAAATAATTGTTCCAGTACTTGCTGACCATCCTTTTTCGATCTATCTATAAAACCAAGCGATCGCACAAATTTTGGTAAAGGTTCATCACTGATAGGTTGACAGCCTGCTATAATTAATTCAGTAGTTAAGCCTGATTTGTTTAACTCTTTAGCAATTTCTAGAGCAATATCACCGCCTTTTCTAAACCAATTAATGCCTAAAAAAAGTAATTTACATATCTTTGAAGTTTTTTCTTTTAAAATATTTTTAATATCATCTAACGTTCGGTTGCATTCTATATTGGCTCCGCTAGGAACTACTTTTATTTTTGATGGATTAACCTTATAAGTTTTCATTGCTGCTTGAGCAGACCATTCTGATGAAAATATAACTAATTCACATTTTTTTAAAGCTAATACATCCATAGTATTTAAATTCTTAATTGATTCCCTACAAGGAACTCCATCCGGAAAAGAATTCATAATTCCAGAGAAAAGAGAGTCTGTCCATAGAACAATAGGTTGCTTGGACTCTAGATAAGCAATCAAGTTGATATTTGGAGACACAATTACATCGGGATTGCTATTTAATAACCTCCGGGAAATTTGCTTAGCGTAATTCTTGCTAGCAGATGGTTCTGCCCAATAATGATAAGGAGCTTTAGTTATATATTTATATAGGCGATTTTTAAACTTTGCTAGTAGTGAATGTTTTTCTTTTAAAGCATCAAAACACTCAAAAAAATCAAATTGATTTTCCAGCGCTTTAGACATATAACAGCTACTTCCAAAGTGACCTAGTAGATGAGGAGGAACGTTTCCTTTTTTTAGAAAGTCATATTGAGTGACAAATGCTATTTTCATTGCCTGTTTTCTAGTATTGGTTTTCAGTTGATATAGACTTGTTGCTTTTTTCAGCTTGACGCCTATGTATTACAAGGGTTAGACCTAAATCCCAATGCTTTTTTCTCCAGTAATTGTCCCTAATAAAGTATTATTTTCTAGACCGAATATAACTATGAAAAATATTCTAGTTGGTAGCTTGTGCTATTCTTATCAAGTTTTCAGCGACTAATTTTTAACAAATATTTTATAAAATTTTGGAAAAGGACTATAAAATCGACCTAATTGGGACTGAAATTCACAAGCTTGAACAAAATCATTAGAGAGAAAATCTTTATTTTGCCGGTAGTAAGTTAATAGTTTGAAACCATCTCGTAATGTAAAGAATGGTATCAAAAAAGGTAGGAAGGGGCGCTGCCAGCGATAAAAGCGAGCGACTCGTGTTAGATGATTGGAAAGACCATATCCACGAGCCAGTCTGAGTAGATAGGCTTGTTCTAAGCGATTTGGGCGAATATGGTGCCAAATCTCCAATTTGGGATTGTGCCAAACTTCCCACTTACTATTTTGAATATAGAACATTATTTCTGCATCTTCACCGGCAGCCATTGTTTTCTCGTCTCTGCCAGGTATTAGAAGTTTTTCTGGAGGAGGAATGGCGTCTTGCCATGCCTGCTTTCGGATGACTGAACCGGGTGCAGCAGGAATTCGGCGCGGTTTATCCGAACGCTTGTAGTGGAAAGCCGTTGAACCTCGGTTATAAATAGTAAGATACCCTTTTATTTGCTCAAAGTAGGGCGGTGGTGGTTCATCGAGTTTGGCATGAATAATTCCACCGTAGGCTCCCACTTGGGGGCGATCGCAACCAAAGCGATAAGCTTCACCTACCCAGTTGTCTGCTGGTAGATTATCATCATCCAAAAATCCAATCAAGTCGCTGCTTCTAGCTTCCTGCACGGCTCGATATCGCGCATAGGCAGCGCCTTGTTTAGCTTCAAAAACATATCTCAACTGGCTATTTTGACGCCAGTTTGCCGCATAGCGAGCAACAACGGCAGCAGTATCGTCATTGCTATTGTTGTCAACAACCAGCACTTCCCATCCAATATCCTCTGTCCCAACTTGATGAAGCAGTTGATCTAGAACTTCGGGCAGACGTTCTGCACCGTTATATGTGCAAATTGCTACAGTAAAGTCCACGGATATGTTCTTGGCGTTGTCGCATCAATTTTGGATGTTGTATTGCTTTCAGACTAACAGTAGAGACGTGTGGAGGCAACGTCTCTACTGATGATTTTTAAATGATTTGAGCTTCGAGGAGGCTGACGGGCTGTTTTTTACTGAAAGTCAGAGTATTGTCCAAACAATCAACCAAGATGGTGTCGCCACTCACGAAGGTGTTTTCTAGCAGCGCCGTGGCAAGTGTATTTTGCAATTCACGCTGAATGGCACGTTTCAGAGGACGGGCACCATAGATCGGATCGTAGCCGACTTCCGCCAAGTGGTCTTGGGCTGATGCTGATAGTTCGATGGTGATTTTTTGATCGGCTAGCAGCTTCTCAATCTGCTTGATTTGAATGGTGACAATCTGGCGCAGTTCGGATCTTTCCAGCCTGTGGAAGAGAATAATGTCGTCCACGCGGTTGAGGAATTCGGGGCGGAAGTGCGATCGCAAGGCATCCGTCACCTTCTTTTGCATCAATTCGTATTGGTCTTCGTTGCCTGTCAGATCGAGAATATACTCGCTGCCGATGTTGCTCGTCATCACAATCACCGTATTCCGGAAATCCACCGTCCTGCCTTGGGAATCAGTAATTCTTCCATCATCCAGCACTTGCAGCAAGATATTGAAAACATCGCGGTGAGCTTTTTCCACTTCATCCAGCAGCACGACCGAGTAGGGGCGACGGCGAATTGCCTCGGATAGCTGACCGCCTTCTTCGTAGCCGACGTACCCTGGCGGGGCACCAATCAGCCGCGAGACGGCGTGTTTTTCCATGTACTCGGACATATCAATTCGCACCAGGGCGTCATCGCTGTCAAACAGGAACTGAGCTAAGGCGCGGGCTAGCTCTGTTTTGCCCACTCCTGTTGGTCCCATGAACAGGAAAGAACCGATCGGGCGACCGGGATCTTTCATCCCCGCACGGGTGCGACGGATGGCGGCGGAAACGGCAGCAACGGCTTCTTGCTGACCGATGACCCGTTCGTGGAGATGAGATTCCAGCTGGAGTAACTTTTGCCGTTCCGACTCTAGCAGTCGGTTAACCGGGATGCCCGTCCACTTGGCGACGATTTCGGCGATGTCTTCTTCGCGTACCTCTTCGCGCAACAAGGCAGCACCGCGAGATTGCAGTTCCAACAGTTGGGCTTCTTTGGCTTCCCTGTCGCGTCCTAAAACCTCCAAACGTCCATACTTCAGCTGAGCAGCTTTGTTAAGGTCGTAGGCGCGTTCTGCCTGCTCTATTTGCACCCGGAGTTTATCTTCTTCCTCCTTCACCGTGTTAATGTCTTCCAGCAGCTGTTTTTCTGATTGCCACTGAGAACTGAGTTGAAGTTGTTTTTCACTCAGGGAGGCAATCTCTTGTTCGATGCGCTCTAAGCGCTCCTGAGAAGAACGGAAGGCACCCACAACTGCTAAACCCGTCCGTTGACCTTCTCCTTGCAGGGAGAGCTTTTCCATCTCAAGCTGCATCACCCGTCGGTCAATTGCCTCTAGTTCTACAGGCTTGGAAGTAATCTCCATTTTCAGCTTGGCAGCGGCTTCATCTACCAAGTCAATTGCTTTATCTGGCAAAAACCGCTCGGTGATGTAGCGATCGCTCAAGCTGGCGGCGGCAACTAAGGCAGAATCGGTAATTTTCACGCCGTGGTGGACTTCGTAGCGTTCTTTCAGCCCCCGCAGAATCGAAACCGTGTCTTCTACGCTGGGCTGCTTGACATAGACTTGTTGAAACCGGCGTTCGAGTGCCGCATCTTTTTCAATGTGCTTGCGGTATTCGTCTAGGGTCGTCGCCCCAATGCAGCGCAGTTCTCCCCGCGCCAGCATCGGTTTGAGCAAGTTACTGGCATCCATTGCCCCTTGCGTGGCACCAGCACCAACCACCGTGTGCAGCTCATCAATAAACAGGACAATCTGACCGACTGAATCGATGACTTCTTTTAGCACCGATCTGAGGCGGTCTTCAAATTCTCCCCGATATTTTGCTCCCGCAATTAAGCTACCCATATCTAGGGCAATTAAGCGGCGGTTTTTCAAAGATTCGGGTACGTCGCCGTTGACGATGCGCTGGGCTAAACCTTCTGCGATCGCTGTCTTCCCGACACCGGGTTCCCCAATCAGCACCGGGTTGTTCTTACTCCGGCGGGATAGCACCTGCACGACGCGGCGGATTTCCTCATCTCGCCCAATCACTGGGTCAAGCTTACCGGATTTGGCTCGTTCTGTCAGGTCGCGCCCATACTTCTCCAAGGCTTCATAGCGTGCCTCTGGATTTTGGTCTTTTACTTTCTGGGTACCCCGAACCTCTTTAATCGTTGCTTCTAGCTTTTGGCGATCGAAGTTGAAGCTTTTGAGCAACCGGCGTCCGATGCGGTCATCTTCGGCGAAGCCGACTAATAGATGTTCTACCGAGATGAATTCATCCTGCAAGGTAGTTCTTGAGGCTTCAGCCCGGTCTAGCATGACATCTAAGCCCCTACCCAGGTATAGCTGGTCAACGACAGCGACTTTGGGCTGGCGTTGGGTGAAGGCTTCGAGTTGCGACTTTAACGCCTGGATGTCTACATTGACTCGACTCAAAATCCGATTTGTCAGCCCTTCTGGGTCTTCCAGAAGCGCGATCGTTAAATGCTCTACCTCTAGCTGCTGATTTTTGAATCGACGCGCCACATCTTGAGATTTGATGATGGCTTCCCAGGCTTTCTCGGTAAACTTGGCAGGGTCAGTAGGCTGCATTTTATAAAACGAATCTCAGTCGAATACCGTGTCTCACACGCCAGTATAACAATCTGTAGTCAATGGCTAATTGCAAGATTGCTAATAAAAAAAATTCCATCCCCATTGGGAGGGAGGGAAAGTAGGGTAGGATGAACGCCCACCTTGTGACTCAGCACGGGCGGAGAGACCCCACCCCTACAGCTTATGCTTCTGCCTCAACTGGCTCTGGCTTCGGTTCGCGCACTTCCTGCTTGATGGTGAGGTAGCGGATCACTTCTTCCGACAGACGCATTGCCCGTTCCATCGGCGCTACCTGGCTGCCATTGCATTTGTAGTTCATCTGAACATAGATGCCTTCCCGATGCTTGCCGATATCTTGAGCCAGACGCCGCCGACCCCGATGCTGGATTTCAATGTCGTGTGCCCCATTGTCGCTCAAGATGCTCTGATACTTGGCGATCGCCAAGTTTACAGGTTCCTCGCCCAAATCGGGACGGAGGATGTACATAGTTTCATAAACGATCTGCATTGCTGTTAATCTCCTTATGGACAAGACGGCTTCTTCTAGCACTGGGGCTAGGAAGTTTGGGATAGGTTCATGGAAGTCGCCCCTTGAAAATCTCAAATCGCTAGCCTATAGCGTCTAAAGATGAAGAAGCAAGGAATTAAAATCTTACTACCAGTCCATCAATTGTACAAAGTTACCAGGGTAAATTCACATCACCGTCCAGACCACACATCAGCATAATCAAACACCAGTCAACATTATGGCGCAGCGCTACGTCCGAGTCCGAACCGCAAAAGGGCAGACTTACTACGGTTTACTGCAACTAAGCCGAGGTGTTCAGGTGCTTGATGCGCCTCCCTGGTTACACGGGCAACCTACGGATTTGCAGTTAGAACCAGATACTTATCAGATTCTGGCTCCTTGTGCCCCGTCTAAAATTATCGCGGTGGGCAAAAATTATGCCAGCCACGCCGCTGAAATGGGGACGGATGTGCCAAAAGAACCGCTACTATTTCTCAAGCCGCCCACTTCTGTCACCGCAGCGGGAACAGAAATTCACTACCCCCCGCAGTCGCAGCGAGTAGACTACGAGGGCGAATTGGCTTTAATCATTGGCGATCGCGCTCATTCCTGCACGCCAGAGGAGGCACAAACTAAAATTTGGGGTTACACCATTGCCAATGATGTCACCGCCCGCGATTTGCAAAAGCGGGATCTGCAATGGACGCGGGCAAAGGGATTTGATACTTTTTGTCCTTTGGGACCGTGGATTGTCCGCGAGTTGAGTCCTGCTGCCCGCTTGCAAACTTTTCTCAACGACGATCCCCAGCCAGTGCAGTCAGCACTGATTAATCAGATGGTGTTTGCGCCCGATTTTCTGGTGTCTTACATCTCTCAGGTGATGACGCTGTTGCCGGGAGACGTGGTGCTGACTGGAACGCCCCAAGGCATTGGTCCTATGCAGGTGGGCGATCGCGTTCGCATCGAAATTGAAGGCATCGGTCACATGGAAAACACAATTGTGGCACGCCCCACCCCAGCAGCGCCCTAACCCAGCCCTGCCTGCGGCAAGAAAGAAACTAGGGGACTTGGCTGTAAACTGCCTCCGAAATCCCAGGAATTTCTGCGTAACGTCCTAGCACTGACTGCACAACTGAATAGGCGCAGGCAGCAAGCGTGCCCAGAAAAACAACATTAAATAGCGTTTGTCCTACCAAGCCAGTTCCTAGCGCTGGAGTCAAAATGCTCAATACCATAGTACACAAAAATAGAGCAATGTCTATTAGGAGTGCCTGCATCGTGTTGAAACGAATAAAATGGCTAATCTTTTCGTTTCTAACTACGCCTAAGAACAAGACAAAGAAAATTATTAAACTTGCAAACGGTATAGTGTAAATTGCTAGCAACGGTTGTAGCGGCAATAAAATTAGTGCCAAGACAGGAAATTGTCTAAACAGATACGCCCCAAAAGGAAGCACAGAAAGCAAAGGGAGCAAATAAGGAAGGCAAGCGAAAATCCGGTCTTTCGTTGTCGCTGAACCACGCCAAGTCATCGTGCGTTCTCCTGAAATAATGTATTTATCGCAAGTTATTACTAAGTTCAGGATAACGCAGATGTTATGTCAACCAGGACACCCCTGGGTCAGGCGTGTCCCACCAGATGCATAGAGCCTGTAGCGTAGCCTTGTCCGTTAGAGAAAGTAGCGATCGCTATTGATCGGCAAATCGCAGATAGCCCCTCAGCAAACTTGAAACTTGAGCAAAACGAGATTACTCAATCTTGGCAATACGGAAGCCCATTAGACACTCGTATTGATCGGGTTGATTTTCGGTAAGCTTGTGAATCGCTTGAGCGCAGCGGAGTCGCCCATGACGCCAGCGCGGTTGACCGCTTTGATCGGCAAGTAAACAGGTCTGACAAACTTGCTTGGGGGAGAGTATCTGCTCATCCGTAAGAATGACTAACATTTAATACCTCCGCGAGAGCTTTAATCCGCCCTCATCCATTCTAGGTTAGGTTTTCGGCGAGATATGGTAAATTAACATACAGCTTAATGTCCTCTGCTAAAAGTAGGACTGAGGATTGTTAGCGGAGCAGCGCTTTGCGGGTGCTAGAAGAAAGGCGGGAAGGAAATAAATTTGGCACCTAAGTTTGGGATCTGAACAGTATGGGCGTCTAATCCCTCTAAAGTCTTGCAGTTTGTAATTGCATCGGTTGCCAAGTGGGTAAGATTAACGTCATGTGCAACTTTTTCTAAGCCCCAATTTATCGGGGGTTGGGGATCAAATGTCAAGCAAATTTTGTTAGCTCCCCCTAGCCCTCCATCAATGGGCGAGAGAAATACAGAAAGTTGCATACCGCGCCAGGTTAGGTAGTTTGAATTAAAGGTTGCCAAAAGTTGTCAGCTTCAAGTGTTAGCAGAAAAGTTGGGATAGACACGACTCCAACAGCGTTAAGATTGAAGACTCCAGAAAATACTGGCATGAGCTAGTATCGCGGACATGGCGTTGACCGAAAGCGCACCCGAATCAAAGTTTGAAAGGAAGACTGACACTATTTCTAGGGGTTCACTTTGTGAGTAAAACAAACTTAGACTTTCTAGCCGAAACCGATTCCGCCGTTGCCAGCTTTGTCCAAGAAGAACTCCAGCGCCAACGCGCCCACTTGGAGCTAATTGCTAGTGAAAACTTCACCTCCCCAGCGGTGCTGGCAGCACAAGGCTCGGTATTAACGAATAAGTATGCCGAAGGGTTGCCGGGGAAACGCTATTACGGCGGCTGTGACTTTATCGACAAAATTGAGCAATTGGCGATTGACCGTGCCAAACAGCTATTTGGGGCGGCTCACGCGAATGTGCAACCGCATTCGGGGGCACAGGCAAATTTTGCCGTTTTCCTGACGCTGTTGCAGCCGGGAGACACGATTATGGGGATGGATTTGTCCCACGGGGGGCATTTAACTCACGGTTCGCCGGTAAATGTGTCGGGGAAGTGGTTTAAGGTTTGTCACTATGGAGTCAGTCAGGAAACCGAGCAGCTAGACTACGATCAAATTCGGGATTTGGCGCTACAACACCGTCCTAAGTTACTGATTTGCGGCTATTCAGCTTATTCGCGCATTATTGACTTTGAGAAATTCCGGGCGATCGCTGATGAAGTCGGCGCTTATCTATTAGCCGATATCGCCCATATTGCGGGTTTAGTTGTCACAGGTCATCACCCCAATCCTCTCCCCCACTGCCACGTCGTCACCACCACCACCCACAAGACCCTGCGCGGTCCCAGAGGTGGCTTAATTATGACCAGCGACCCGGAACTCGGCAAGCAACTAGATAAAGCCGTGTTCCCCGGTACTCAAGGGGGTCCCTTAGAACACGTCATTGCCGGTAAGGCGGTGGCATTTGGGGAAGCATTGCAACCCGCATTTAAAACTTATTCGGCGCAAGTGATTGAAAATGCTCGTGCCTTGGCAACCCAGCTGCAAAAACGCGGCTTCAAGATTGTTTCTGACGGGACTGACAATCACTTGATGCTGGTAGACTTGCGCTCTATCAGCATGACTGGCAAGCGAGCCGATCAGCTAGTGAGCGGAGTGAACATTACCGCTAATAAAAATACCGTACCCTTCGATCCAGAGTCGCCGTTTGTAACCAGCGGCTTGCGGCTGGGTTCGCCAGCCATGACGACGCGCGGGATGTCCACTACTGAATTTACAGAAATTGGGGATATTATTGCCGAACGGCTGCTGAATCCAGAAGATGAAGCAGTGGCGGCGGAATGTCGGCGGCGAGTGGCAGCATTGTGCGATCGCTTCCCCCTGTACCCCCACCTGACAATTCCCGTACCAGCCTTGGCATAGAAATAGTAGGGGCGACCATGCCCCTACTACCCATTCCCCACTGCCAATTCCCCATCACCAAACGTGCCTCTTCCCGTCTGAAATGTAGTAGACTCTGCCTGACGATGGTTTTGAAGGATGAAAGATCAATAGCGATTAGCAATCAGCTAACAGCTTTTTTTTGATTTCTGCCTTCTGATGTCTAGTACCCTACTTAATTTCAGATGCCCCCCCAGCTGTATCACCTGGTTGCCTTTCTCGTATCTGCCTGTGTTGTCCTCTGGGCAACACCCGTTGTGAACAAAATTGGCCTCCAAAAGGGACTGGTTGATTTACCCAGCGAACGCAAAGTCCATAAGCATCCTATCGTGCGGGTGGGAGGTGTCTCTATCTTTGCAGGCACCATTATTGCCCTACTGATTGTTTGGGGAACCGGGGGATTTGGCGCTTTAAGCGCAGATAAATCCTTAGAAGTTTGGGGCGTTACCGTGGGTGGTCTTGGCTTTTTCCTGGTTGGCTTAGCCGATGATTTGTTTAGTTTGTCGCCTTTCTTGCGGCTGTTTATGCAAATCATCATTGCCAGCTGGGCTTGGCACCTCGGCGTCCAAATTGACTTCCTCACAGTTCCCTTCGCTGGATTGGTAACATTGCCAGACACAATTAGCTGGCCCATTACCGTCATTTGGCTAGTAGGTATGACTAATGCCATCAATTGGATTGATGGTCTAGACGGTCTAGCTGCTGGTGTTTCTGGTATCGCTGCCGTGGTGATGCTGATTGTAAGTTTGTTTATGAACCAACCGGCGGCAGCACTGATTGCCGCAGCGCTTGCCGGTGGCGCATTGGGATTTCTTCGATATAATTTCAACCCCGCTCAGATTTTTATGGGGGATGGCGGAGCCTATTTCATGGGCTTTACCCTTGCCGGTGTCGGGGTGATTGGCTTAGTAAAAAGCACTGCTGTCACTGCGGTGCTGCTGCCTTACCTGATTCTGGCTGTGCCAATTGTGGATATGTCAGCGGTGATTGTGCAACGGCTGTGGCGCGGCAATTCGCCTTTTATTGGCGATAAATTCCATCTGCATCATCGGCTGCTGCAAGCGGGTCTGCCGCAACGTTTGATAGTTTTATTTATCTACGCTTTGACTCTCTGGGTGGGAAGTTTAGCGCTAGCGTTGGCTAAAATACCAAGCGGAGTGGCTTATGCGATGGGTGCAACGTTATTACTGGGGTATACCAGCTGGCAAGTTTGGCGAAATTCGCGGATGAGGAGTGAGGAATGAGGAGAAATACAAAATTAAAAAATAAAAAACTTTTGCATGAGTGCTGAAATTATTTGTGTTGGTACGGAACTGCTACTCGGCGATATTCTCAATAGCAACGCCCAATTTTTGGCGCAGCAACTAGCCTTTCTGGGAATCCCCCACTACTATCAAACGGTGGTGGGAGATAATCCTGGGCGTCTCAAGCAGGTGTTGGAAATTGCCAGCGGCAGATCCCATCTACTGATCTTTACCGGCGGTCTGGGTCCCACTCCCGATGACTTGACAGTGGAAGCGATCGCTGATTTTTTTGGCGTTCCCTTGGTAGAACAACCGGAAATCGTCGCAGACATTACTCGCAAATACGCCATGCGCGAGCGTCAAATGACCCCCAGCAATCGAAAACAAGCGCTAATTCCCAAGGACGCCTCAATTTTACCCAATCCAGGCGGTACAGCCCCCGGTATCATCTGGCAACCCCGCACGGGTCTGACGATTCTCACCTTTCCCGGCGTCCCTTCAGAAATGAAGCGGATGTGGCAAGAAACTGCCATCCCCTATCTCAAGAGTCAAGGCTGGGGCAAAGAAATCATCTACAGCCGGATGTTAAAATTTTGGGGAATTGCCGAATCGGCTCTGGCTGAAAAAGTCGCGCCCTTTCTCGACCTACCCAACCCCACAGTTGCTCCTTATGCCCTTCAGGGAGAGGTGAGGCTGCGAGTCTCAGCAAAAGCGGTGTCAGAACCGGAAGCGCTAGGACTGATTGAGCCAGTGGCGCAACAACTACGACAGATAGGAGGGCTGGATTACTATGGCACCGACACTGACACGCTAGCTTCTGTTGTCGGCTTTTGGTTGCAAGAAGCCGGTGAAACGCTTTCGGTAGCAGAATCCTGTACGGGTGGCGGATTGGGGCAGATGCTAACCAGTGTCGCCGGGAGTTCCAATTATTTTTTGGGCGGCGTCATTTCTTATGACAACTCGGTGAAAATTTCCCTTTTGGGCGTCAATCCAGAAGACTTAGCCCAAATGGGAGCGGTGAGTGACACGGTAGCCAAGCAAATGGCTGTGGGCGTAAAGACGCGCCTCTCGACCACCTGGGGACTCAGTATCACAGGCATCGCTGGACCGGGAGGCGGTACGGAAACCAAGCCGGTGGGATTAGTTTATATTGGTCTAGCGGGGCCGGATGACACGGTAGAAAGTTTTAGGCAGCATCTGGGTCAAAATCGAGAGCGAGACTCTATTCGGTACGCCAGCGCCTGTATTGCCCTTGACCAACTGCGGCGAAAATTATTAACCAGAAAGTTAACTACGGATCTATCTTAAGACGGATAGACGCTGCATAGGCACACACATCCATAGTGAGACTACTCACCTCTTTCCCAATGTGCTAGGGTTAGAATAAATCTTAACTACAATAGGATTCATAAACTCTCACGTTTGCCCTGTTGTTAAGTACTCATCCTGGTTGTATTGCAGGAGTTTTCAATTCAATGGACTATATAGAAAATGTGTTGGAAAAGCTCAAAGAATGGGCACGCAAGCTCATCGAAACGCTCCTGGGACCGGAAGCTGAGCCGGAACCCGAACCGATTCCAATTCCAGTGAATGAGAGATCGTCGCGCCGTCGTAGTTAGTCTATTGAGTTGCTGCTGAAACCTTGGGCACAGTTACTATTTTGGTGCTGCACGGACCAAACCTGAATCTATTGGGACTCCGAGAACCAGGGATTTATGGATCTGTGACGTTGGATGAGATTAATCGCCTGTTAGAACAAGAAGGGCAAACGCTCGACTGTAAGGTATTTACTTTACAGTCAAATCATGAAGGCGTCTTAGTGGATGCGATTCAGAATGCCTTTGGGCAGCACCAAGGAATTTTAATGAACGCTGGGGCATATACTCATACCAGCGTAGCGATACGGGATGCGATCGCGGCTGTTAACCTTCCGACTGTAGAAGTGCATCTGAGTAACATTTACCGACGAGAAGCTTTCCGACATCATTCTTATATCGCACCCGTTGCAATTGGGCAAATCAGTGGCTTTGGTGCAGAGAGTTACCGCTTGGGGTTACACGCTCTAGTTCACCATTTGAGACAAAAGAGTGGCGGTGAATAAAATTCGTGGCAAGTTCTTGTCCCTGTTTGGGGGACTGATGACCCAGTCATAGAAGAGATTCGGTGCTGCTTCCCGGTGCAACAAGCGATCGCCTGAAAACGAGCTTCATTGAACGCATAGCATCTTGGCTCGGTCGTCTCAGCAAAGGCGACCGATTTTTTTTGGAGTTGATTTACTCCCCGTCAGGTAGCCATTTGCTGCCAAAGTTCTTATTGTATGGGTTTTTTGAGTGACAAGTGCTGTTGCTTGTTGCTGAAAATTCCTCAGCTCAACTGTGCTGTACATTCAAGAATCAATCTTTGATTTTCTAGGGCGTAAGGCTGAATTTCCAGCGCTTGTCGAAAAGCTTGAATGGCAGCGCTGTATTCTCCCAGTGCGGCATGGCACAACCCCATCCCATGCAGCGCCCCAAAGTGGAACGGGATGAGCTTAACAGCCATTTGACAGTCTTGGAGCGCCTTTTTGTACTCCCTAAGAATATAGTAAAGAACGGCTCGTCTATTCCAGGCTTCCGCGAAATTTGGTTGAGTCTCGATCAGGTCAGTCAGTAACTCCTCAGCTTTGGCAAGCTCTCCTGCCTCCAGCATTGTCTGCGATCGCCCAAGCAGTTCAAACCCCACCGCTCCCTTTTGATGAAACCAGACGCGCCATAGCTCTGCTGTAGCCTCATAGCGGACGTTTTCATCAGGATTTTTTAGGTCTTCTAGTAACGAATTAATAGAGAATTCATTCATGAATATCACTTCCAGTCGGTCGCGTTGGCTTCTAATCTCTCTATCCTTATGTTTAGCAGCTATCTGTTGGATAGGGGCAACTACCGCTTTGTCAGGAGGAACGATCGTGTTTGCCGGAAAACCACCCACTAATCTCGGTGTCCAGTCAGGTCAACTAGCGCCCTGTCCTAGTACGCCCAACTGTGTCAGCAGCCAAAGCCAAGATGCCCAGAATAAAATTGAGCCTTTGACGTACAACTCTTCTCCAGCGGAAGCGATCGCTAACCTCAAGACAGTTATCGAGTCCCTCCCGAAAACCAGAATTATCACCGAAACTGAAAATTACCTCTACGCGGAATTCACCAGTGCGCTTATGGGGTTTGTCGATGATGTGGAATTTTATCTGGATGAAGGCGCAAAAGTCATCCAGGTTCGTTCAGCCTCCCGCTTGGGACAGTCGGATTTGGGGGTGAACCGTAACAGAATCGAAACCATTAGAGCCAAACTCAACGAACTGAGAAGCTCGGTGTAGAGTAAAACCCTCCTCAATCGGTTCGCCCCTAGAGAAAAGCAAGAATCGTTATCTCGTTACCAGGCTGAGTCTGGTAACGAGATAAAGCTTCTCTTAGCCCCCTCCTTGCTTGCGGGGAGGGGCTTGGGGGTGGGGTTCTTTTCATCCTGAACAAAGAATGGAGATGTGCGCGATGCCAACAGAAACACAAACCCCAAAAATAGTAGTCGTTGGTGCTGGTTGGGCAGGGTTGGGGGCTACCTACCACTTAGCGCGTCAAGGCTACGACGTAACTCTTCTAGAAGCTGGTTCCTATCCGGGTGGCTTGGTGGCAGGCTGGAAGACAGCAGCGGGGCGCTCTGTAGAAGCGGGTATTCATGGTTTCTGGTATCCTTACCGAAATATCTTCTCCCTGGTAAAAGAATTAGGGCTGAATCCGTTCACGCCTTGGACTCGTTCCTCCCAGTATTCTCCAGCTGGTTTAGAAGTAGAATCGCCCATTTTCCAAGACTTACCGCGACTTCCCACCCCGCTGGGGACTTTTCTCTACACGCAATTTAAGCGGTTGCCATTAAGCGATCGCCTCTCAGCTTTACCTCTACTCTACGCAGTTATTGATTTTGACAATAGCGACGAAGCTTGGCGACGCTATGACTCTGTAACGGCACGAGAACTCTTCAAAGATTTTGGGGTTTCGGCGCGACTTTACCGCGATTCCTTTGAGCCAATGCTGTTGGTGGGCTTGTTTGCACCAGGAGAGCAGTGTTCAGCCGCCGCCGCGCTGGGTATGCTTTATTACTTCATTTTGGCTCACCAACCGGATTTTGATGTCGTCTGGTGCCGGGGAACGGTCGGAGAAATGATATTTCGTCCTTGGGTGGAACGAATTGAACAAGCTGGGGGAAAATTACTCGCCAACCGACGAGTCAGTGACGTAATTGTTGATAGCAATAATCAAGCGACAGCGGTTGTCTGTGGAGATGAAGTGTTTGAGGCAGATGCGGTTATTTTTGCCGTTGGTATTAGCGGCATGAAGAAGATTGTGTCAGGTAGCCCTAGCTTACAAAACCGTAAGGAATTTCGGGACATTCACAACTTGGGCGCGGTTGATGTGTTAGCAACTCGCCTGTGGTTTGACCGCAAAATTAATATTCCTCGTCCTTCTAATGCCTGTTTTGGTTTTAATGCAACAACTGGATGGACGTTTTTCAATTTAAATGCCTTGCATGATGAGTACCGCAATGAACCAGGGACAGTTATTGAGGCAGATTTTTATCACGCGAATCAGTTTCTTCCTTTAAGTAATGAGGAAATTGTGCCGCTTGTACAACAAGATTTAGCAACTTGTATCCCAGCTTTTCGGGATGCGAAAGTAATCGACAGTAGTGTAATCCGCCTACCGCGTGCGGTGACTCACTTTTTCCCTGGTAGCTATCAGTATATGTTGCCAGGAGAGACGACTATCAAGAATGTCTTTATGAGCGGTGATTGGATTGTTACCCGTCACGGTTCCTGGTCGCAAGAAAAGGCTTATGTGACAGGTTTGGAGACTGCAAATTTGGTGATTTCACGCTTTGGACGTGGGAGTAAAGCTTTGATTCTACCTGTTGAAGCAGATGAGGCGCATATTCAAATTGGTCGGTCAATTAACCAAACACTACGCGGTTTCGGCAAAACATTCTTACCGGATATTTGGCTACCTTAGCTATGTTATATTGTGCTGTGCTTAGATTAATGTCTACGGATGGATCGAAGGCTTGAATCCAGATGCTTCCCGATCTGTAATCGCTGCTTTCTGCCATTCGTACTCCCAACCTAATTCAAGTTCATCTACCAGGGAACAAGCCTGAGCCAATGCTGCATCTTCTTGCTGCTGTCGCCATTGTTGCAAGAGAGATTCAATTAAAGCACTGCGATTTTCAACTTTTTGGTCAAGGTAAGTCAGCAATTTCTCTGGCAATGAGATAGAGATTTTAGCCATATCCTACGCAGAGTCATACTATTAGGTAGTATAGGCTGTTTGGGGCGCGATCGCGTTTTGCTGGGAATGCGATCGCTTTTCACCAGAGATACGCAGCTTTTGCCCTACAATATTACAATTATCATTCCGCCTTGCGAGAGCCTTGATAAGTGATGAAACAGATGATACAGGGGAATAGGGTTAATAATTCCACTATTACTAACTCTGCACAAGCCCTTCATTCTTCAGTAGCAAGAACGGCTCTCTATGAAAAATTCAAGACAAAAATCATTCCTAATCCTTGTTTGAACAGAAGGCTGGTTAGTTTTCAGGCCAATAAGGAAACTCCATTTTATAGCTGGTTTAAATATAAAGAAGGATTTTCAGAACGATTAGTTACCTATCTCCTGCAAAACTTCAAGCGACAACCGGGTATTTTGCTCGATCCATTTGCGGGATGTGGTGCAGCTTTATTTGCTGCAAGTTCCTTGGGGTGGCAAAATATAGGGATTGAACTTTTGCCTGTCGGCATTTATGCAATACAATCTCGAATTTTAGCTAATAAAATCAATATTAAAGAGTTTAATTTTGTAGTTACTGAAACAATAAAAATCAACTTTGCAGATTACTATAACCCCTGCTACCAAATTCATCATATTGCGATTACTCGTGGGGCATTTCCTTCATTAGAAGAAAAACAACTGGTTGGTTATATTTCCTATTGTCACAAGTTGGTCACGAATGACGATATTCGCACTTTACTTCTATATGCTGCTTTTTGTATACTTGAGGATATTAGCTATACCAGGAAAGATGGACAATATTTGCGTTGGGATGGCCGTTCTGGTCGTTCTCAGGGAAAGAAAACCTTTAATAAAGGAGAAATATTAACTTTTTCTGATGCAATTTACCAAAAACTTAAGCAGATAACATCAGATTTAGATGTCTGCTCAATCCAACTAGATTTATTTGGTGATAGTCTATTATCTGGATTGGCAACCGTAAAGCCTGGTCATGTTGAAAATCCGGAGCCTATACTTTACCAAAACTCTTGCCTCGAAATTCTTCCCACTCTGCAAGAAAGCACTATTGATTTTGTAATAACTTCGCCGCCCTATTTGAACCGATATGATTACACTCGCACGTATGCACTTGAGCTAGTCTTTCTGGGATGCACTGAAGAGAAAGTAAAGCAGCTACGTCAGGCAATGCTTTCATGCACTGTAGAGAATCGAGATAAACGCACTCAACTAGAGCAGTATTACACAAGTATAGGACGCGCTCAGGATTTTTTGAAAATCGATTCCACTTTCCAACAACAGACAGCGTTACAAGAAGTTTTGACAATTTTGAAAACTGCTAAAAAAGAAGGAAAATTAAATAACGTCAACATTGCCAGAATGGTGTATAATTACTTTTACGAAATGTGCTTTGTCACTTATGAATTAGCTCGAAGCCTTAAGCCGGGGGGCATAGTGGCAATAGTAAATGACAACGTTCAGTATGTTGGTGAGGAGATACCTGTAGACCTTATTTTATCTGATATGGCAGAGTCTTTCGGGTTGACAACTCGATACATTTGGACATTGGATCGTGGCAAGGGCAATAGTAGTCAGCAAATGAGAGATAGAGGTCGGTCTGAGCTTCGGAAATGTGTATATATTTGGGAAAAAGAAGCGATTCCATGACATCAGATGAAGCCTCACTCTTAGCTGAATCAAACCGTATAAACTATCGACTACGATCAACGTTTTTTTATCGCAAACTAAAGGAATACAAGACGCTATCTTTCCGCAATAAAATTGATGAAATATTACCCGCAAAGCATCTATACAGTTGGCAAGGTTGGGCTGATTGGGGCATTGGCAAGGATGCTTTTGCCTACATCAACGGGCATGATAACTTACAGCTCATTCAAGTATTTTGCCACCCCAGGTTAATTCGCGAACACTCTATACTAATAGGCTACTATCGTAATATTGCTGCGCTTTCCCAGAAAGCGGTTAAGTATTTAGTAGGTATAGATGTTAAGAAGATTGAAATTAATGAAGAAAATCATTATTCTCTAAAGGAAGACCAAGCCAAGAGACTTGCCCAGCTTTTTAATGAACACATCTCGCTCATCATTGACAGTTCTATAGAAAGTATTACAGAAGATGAATTATATGGAATATTGCTAGCATCAACGGGGACGCAAATTGACGGCTCCTGGCGTAATGCTATTGGGGAAGAAGCAGAAAAAGTTGTTCAACGTCTTCTCGTGAAAGAGGCTAAAGCGCGCAACTTTCTTGCGGCTCTGCTCCCACGAGTGGGTACGGCAATTGAATTATACAATCCTGAGAAGCTTGAGGAACAGTTAGGAAATATTGAGCGCTATCGGGGTGTGATGTTAGTTAATCAAACCTCAATGCTCTTTTCCAGTGAGCCTGATATTTCACTGCTGGGTAATCAGGGTACAACAGTTGGTGTAATTGAGGTTAAAGGAGGTGCTGACCCCGCTGGCGCACTTGAGCGTTATGGTGCGGCAAAAAAATCTTTTGAGGAAGCTTTTCGCAGGAATAGTCAAGTTAAAACTATTCTCGTTGCTAGCTGTATTACCTCTGAGGTGCATACTCGTATTCAGAATGATTCAACAATCTCTACCTATTTTAACTTGACGGAAATTGTGAGCGAAGACTCAACAAAATACAAGCAGTTTGTGCAAGAAGTCTTTTCTATTCTGAGGACGTAAGCAAGGGGACGTAAGCAAGGAATTAAACCTGCAACTGTATCAATGGTAGAGGTGCAAGCTTGTAGCTAAAAAATGCGATCGCTCTCTCCTCATTAATGCGACGCTGAAGACAGCCGCTTCGCTTCACGCATCCACATTACCCACTCAACTTGATATCGTGGTAGAAAACGCGGGGTTAAGTTCTATGGTGACGACAGCGAAAACTACTCAAGGGCGGGGTGTACTTAGAAACATCAGTTGGCAAACTTTTGAAACAATACTTACAGAGATGGGGGAAGATCGTAACACTCGACTGGCTTACGATCGCGGAATGCTGGAAATTATGACCCCTTTAATGCCACATGAGAGCAATAAAAGATTGGTAGAGAAGATGATTGATGCTTTAGCTGAGGAACTTCACCTCAACCTCAGAAGCGCTGGATCTCTCACTTGTAAGCGTCCAGACTTACAGCGGGGTGTTGAACCGGATTCTTGCTTTTACATCCAGAATGAACCGCTAATCAGACAGAAAAGGGATATTGACTTAACGATTGACCCACCTCCTGACTTAGCAATAGAGGTGGACTACACTAGCGCTTCGGTTGACAGACTCTCAATTTATCTTGCTTTGGGTGTTCCGGAGGTTTGGCGTTATGACGAACCAGTGATGCAAATTTATCAATTGCGAGATGGAGTGTATGTTCCTGGCGCTGTTTCTTATACTTTTGCAAATCTACCCTTAACAACAGAAATTCCACACTTTTTGGAAGAAAGCTTAAGAATTGGGGAAATCCCTATGATTCGGTCTTTTCGCGCTTGGGTAAGACAGCAAATAGAGCATCGTGACGACAATGTTTGAGAAGAATTGAGAACGCGATCGCTCAAAAGATTTATTATATTCAAAGTTTAATTATACTGAGCCAATGTCTTATGCCTAATGTTGAGGAAGACGAAAGCCGAGAGAATCGCATTGCAATGGAGATAATCGTCGATGCCTATAACGACGAAGAACACTTGGAAGCAATAGCAGACTGGGACTATTGGCTTGGCAGAAGATACGAATTTTAAAGGAGTCGTTTTAATGGCAGTTTATCAAGTCCGGCTGGTGAATCCAGCGATCGCGCTTGACCGTACCATCTCAGTGCCAGACGATCAGTATATTCTAGATATGGCTGAAGACGCGGGCATTCGATTACCTTCTGGGTGTAAACAAGGGGAATGTTCGGCTTGTATCGCCAAGCTGGTGAGTGGTGAAGTCGATCAAGGCGAACAAAAGTTTCTACGTTCAAAAGAACTAGAGGCTGGATACACTGTTACCTGTGTGGCTTATCCGCTGTCGGATTGCACGCTGCTAACCCACCAAGAACAAGATTTGTATAAATCGGCTCTTTACTTTCAGCCAGATACAGCTAAGTCTGAATAATTTTTGTGCTAAAAGTTGCAATATTTCGGCACTAGCAATCAGTCAGTTTTAGCTAAAGGTACGGACGGACGGTTTTTTTGCCATGTCTTTAGGTGGCATGGTTAAACTTGCCACTACAAGAGTCTTTAGTGCGATCGCGCTGACGTATATGAAAAAGCCGAATGATACAATCCCATTAAGAAGGAAAACACCGTTTTGAAGAAATGAAGCGTGAAATAGTCAGTACGGAGGATAAAAATGAGTCGGTTACTCTACGAAAATTCAGTTTCATATAAAGGATATCTGATCGTCCCATTTATTTTTGGAATGGCGGATGGGCAAAATATTTACTCTTATAGTTTACTTTCTGAGTTAGGACATAAAGGTAAATTTCATAAATTGGAAAATCCGGCTTGTATTTATTCAAGTTATATTGAGACGATTATTGAGGTTGCAAAAGAACATCTTGAGGAGAATTCAGATGTTGTCAGCCAAAACGATTATTTTAAAAATAGATATATTTATCAAGATAATTTAATTATTGTTTATCAATTAGCAAGTAAATATTTTTACGATCATTATAAACCGGAGAATTTGAATAATGTTGCCGCGCCAAAAATCTTTGAAAGTGAACAAGAGTGTATTAACTGGATCAAAGAGGGACTAGATAAGTCACAGATTAATCAACAAGTTTAAATTGTACGGGGATAGAAGTAAGGTGGACAATGCCCACCCTACTCAATGTTCTATTTTGGTTTTATTTTGAATTAGAACGCGCTTGTTTCACCATTGCAATGAGCGTATGGTGAGCATCTTCGGCATCTTTGAGAATATGATCGAAGTGAATGCGTATCGGCACATCCGAACCTTTGACTTGTGCCATGAGATTCATGCCTTCTGGATCTACTGAAACCATTTCTGCCTTTGCTGCATCGGGAGAATTGCCATAAGTTTGGGCGTAAAGAACGACAGCAGTAGCATGATCGTCGTTCATGTGAGCGCAAATGCGATCGCTTATTTCAGACGTTATTGCATCGGACATTAGATAGCATCCTCTGATGTAATTAATTAAGAATGTTTAGCGACAAAATTGGTAACTACATTGACAAATTCAACCGTTGATTCATAGGGTAAAACATTACGACCTAACATTTTGATTCCCTCAGCATTGGGTAAAGACTTCTGATAGTCAGCCAAGCGTTCATCGGGAGTTTCGCCTTTGCCAGCTTGACTAATGCTTGATGCCGTCTCGCCTACGACTACCAGAGTGGGTTGAGAGATAGATGCGATCGCGTCTTGATAATCTTGCCGCCAAAACCCCGCTAGAAAAGAAAAAACAGCATGGCGAGTCTCTGGATCTGTCGCACCTTTCTCCAGAGTTTTCAGCCACTCCCGATCGACTGAATCAGCCTTTTCAAAGAGTTGTTTAGTTGAGAAAGAACGTAAGAACTGTTCGCGCCGCGCATAGCGATAAAAGGCACTCCCAAAAGGAGAGTTTAACAGATTCCAGGTAAATTTTTGCCGCCAATTTGCTCTAGGTTTACTTATCAACGCCAAAGCGGGAGGACCAGCCAGCACCAAGGCTCGAATAAAATTAGAATTAGTTTGTAGACGAACTAACTCAATTGCTACCGGCAGCAAAGCACCTTGCACTACTACAATTACAGGTTTTTGTACTACAGTCTGCAAAAAATGTTGCAATTGTTGTGCCCAATCAAGGGGAGTATAACCTACATGAGGCATATCACTCTCACCACATCCTAGTAAGTCTGGATTGTAAATTGGATTCCGGCGACCCGCTTCATACCATTCTCGACAGAATCGCTGCCAAAATTTCCGGGATAATCCTACACCAATGGGATGAATCAATAATAGGGGAGTACCGTCATTTGTATTCAGATTAATTGCACTATGAACTTCGTAGGCGCAGCGATAGTTTTTCCAAGTGTAAAACTGCGGGGTAGTTACGGTTTCAGTTTCAGAAGTTGGTGAATTTTGAGTTGAAGATAAGGGTTGCATAGTTATCCAGAAAGAAATTAAGGTTAGGAGCATCCCAATGAGACTAAAAACGCCTGACGACTAAAGTTGCGGCTATACAAACGAAGCCTGACGAGAGCCGGTTTCAGCTTGTAGGCTTATATTTAGAAAAATGGGATGCACTCTGCTCATTTTTTGGGTTGATGAGCTAAATTTTGAGTTAACTTAACAGTGCCTCCTGGCAAAGCTCAGCTCATCTATCGCTCGTAAGAATAAATATCTCCAGGTTGCTTGAATAGAGTAGATGAACGATCTGAAAGCAGTTGCAGATCCTCCTTGTCTAGTTGGAAACTTAAAGCTTCTACGTTCTTTTGAATCTGCTGACGATCTTGAGTAAAGCTTGAGATGACAGCAGCAACAGCCTGGTATTGCTTAACCCAGTTTAAAGCCACCTGAGAAATTGTTTTCTCATATTTCGCTACTTGGGTCAACGTGTCTAGCATCTCTTAACAGGACTTACGCAAAGCTTATACATATAGCGTTTTTTCGGGTTCAATCCCCCTGTGGTTGCGGTGGCAGACCTGGTGATGTTGCGTAAGTCCTGTCTAAGACAGGTTGCCAGCCGCCGTGAGCAAGGTGTAATTCTTCGCTAAATGCCCCCTTGACGATTATGCGCCTAAAATCGCCTGCAAACCCCTCACGAATCGCCCAATTCCCTCGGATGCGGTTTCTTTTTGCAGGGCACCATAGGCAACGCGCAGATAGCACCCGTCTTCCATGCCAAAGGTTGTACCTGGAATGACAGCGACGCCATGTTCGCGGATGAGTCGTTCTACCAAGTCCATTGCGGGCAATTTTGTATAAACTCTCAGCAGAAAATAAAAAGCTCCATCTGCTGGGGGAATGGTGCATAAATGTGGGATGCGATCGCATTCGTTGAGGACAATTTCTCGCACAGAGGCGATCGCTTCCAACTTTTCCTTGCAGTAGCTCACTCCCGCCTGCAATGCCCCTAATGCGGCATACTGGGAAATAACCGGCGGACAAATCAAAATCGTATCCTGAATCTTCTTGACGGCGATGAGAAGGTGTTCTGGGATGACCATATACCCGATGCGCCAGGATGCAAAACCGTAAGCTTTAGACAGCGAGAAGAGGGAAATTGTATGGAGGTTGCTGTCTCGGATTGCTGCTGGCGAAAAATGCTGCACGCCGTTGTAAGTAAAGTATTCATACGCTTCATCGCTGATGTGATAGATGCCGCGATCGCGGCAAATTTGATTCACTTCCCGCAATGCTGCTTCCGAATACACGGCTCCTGTGGGATTATTGGGTGAAATTGTCACAACTGCCCGCGTTTTTTCGGTAATTGCTTGCCGAATCGCCTCCGGACGTAGTTGATAATTCTCATCCGTCGCTACAAGAACCGGACGACAACTCGCCATTGTAATTGCCATCTCCTGGTTGAAGTAATAAGGCGTTTGGAGAATAATCTCATCGCCAGGATTTGCGATCGCTAACACCACATTTATGAACGCCATGTTACTACCAGCCGTGACCACAATGCAGTTCTCAGCATTTATGTCAATAGCGTTCTCAAATTTTAATTTTTGAGCGATCGCCTCCAGCAACGGCGAGATACCTTGCACGGGTTTGTACTTGTGATTCTCCGGATCTGCCAGGAAATGGGACAGTTGCGCGATCGCTTCTGGCGGCGGACTATAATAAGCAACGCCTTGTCCCAGGGAAATCGTTCCCGGACAGCTACGAATCAATTCTCCAATAACGGGAATAATTGGCGACTGTACCGCCTGCATCCGAGAAGATTCAGTAAGCATAAAAAACTCATCATTTAGGGTTTATTGTGCATATTGCATAGTATTCAAAATTCGATAATTACGTTTTTCTGATCCCTCTTAAAAAGGAGGGTTGGAGGGATCAAAATGTCAATTACACAAACTTAAATCCACCTAATCCAGTTTAAAAGGAGGGAACCCGGAAAGTTTCACATAGCATCAATCACCAACTTTCCATTCATATCGTTTCCGGATGACTTAATTCAAACCCGGCTGCTTTTAGCTTCTGATTTGACACTCGCGCATTGTAAGGTCGAACACTTTTCTGGGATTCATCCCAAAAAACTTTGGGTAGCTTATGTTGTTCGCACACTCGGTCAAGAAGTTCCCGATAGGTCAAATGTGCATCATCCACTAAGTTGTAAATGCCTTGCAATTGGTGCTTGCGGACAAACTCGATAGCAGCAACAATGTCATCCAGGTGAATCCAATTTGTTGTGTCCTCGCCGTTTCCAGGACGAGTTGTACCGACAACTCGACTAAATATTTTAGATAATTCACGACCTGACCCATGAATCCCGCCTAAACGGAGGATACAAACGCCTAGCTTTTCAGTGGATGCTGATAGCAATACTTGCTCGGTATCGCAGAGGATATGACCATTTTGGTTAGCAGGTGCAACGGGTGATTCTTCATCCACCCACTCCCCATTTTTATCGCCATAGACAGCATAACTCCCTGTGTAGATTAGCTGTCGCACCGAAGGAGTTTGTTTCAAGACTGAGACTAAGTTATGGGCAATCTTTAAATAAGTTTGTTCGTAAACATGGGCATTTTTTGCTCCAATACTCAGCAGTACAGTATCCTGATTTTCCAGCACCGATTGTAGACTTGCGAAATCGTCGCCTTTTACGACTACGACTCGTTGGGCAACTGCTTCTAATTCTGAAATTCGTTCGGGAGAAGTTGTGGTTGCGGCGACAGTAAATCCCAACTCTTGACGCCAATATTGGGCAACTGCCTTACCCACATAACCACAGCCAATAATTGCAACGTTCATGAAGATTCCGATGTAAATAAATCTAGGGGCAAATGACCGTACATCTCGTTAATTCCGTCTTCATCCGCAGACTGGCAGGACACCAAAACTCCGCGATGTTCTCCTATGTAAGAATCGAGATAACACAAGTTAGTTTTGGGGTTAAATTTGATATAAACAGAGCCATCAATAGTAGCTAAATCCTGATTAACTTCATAACCCAAAGCAGTTGCATAGGTTTTTAAAACTCCAATGCCTTGCTCTGCTGTATCGGCACAAATTCCTAGTATTTGGTTATCAGAAAGCTCAGTTACCAAAAGTAGCGCTTGACGAATTGAATCTTTATTTGGTGCATTCTCACTTGAATTTATCTTCAGGCAGTCGAAAGTTTTGAGAATTTTATGCGCTTGTTGAACAGTTAAATTTGACGAATTTTGGATAGACATAAATTTCTTGCCTTACTTGGCTAATTCCCGCTCAATAGCTGCAATCAATTCTAGTGAATCTGGCTTCACGCTGCTATTAAATCGAGCCACTACTTCACCTTGCTTGCTGGCTAAGAATTTCTCAAAACAAGAAACATTTCCCGTAGGTGCAATCACTTATCCCGATACTTATTGGTTTAACTGCTCCAATCCTTTGTATTGAGGTGTGTAGCCGCACTGGGAAGCCACATTCATGATTAAAATTACGTTTCCGCCATACTCGGAAAGTTGCTTATCTTCACCGTTGATAGTTTTCACTGCGATGTCAGAAACTGTGCTGCTCATTAATTTCATTTCTACACACACTGATTTAGGTTTGCCGTATGAACCGCCCGATGAATTGGGGGAGAAATACAGAAAGTTCTACACCGCGTGAATTAGGTGTGTTATCCCCTTACCTGCGGTTAGTAATATTGGATTTTTCATCGTTAGGAATGGGCGTTTTTCGACTGGCTGGCTGGCGATATTCTTGCCAAATTTCCAGGCTGAGGATACAGGTCATCAACCACACAATCCCTGCTGCATATCCAGCGACGACATCCGTAGGCCAATGGACGCCGAGATAAAGCCGACTCAGACCAATACCCGTAACCAATAGCAGTGTCCCGCTGGCGATCGCTATCCGCCATCTACCCAAGTGCTTGACCAACAAATAGCCAATCGTGCCGTAAACCACCATCGAAATCATCGCATGACCGCTGGGGAAGCTGTATTGACCCACATCAACGACCCGATCCCAGAGTGCTGGACGGGCGCGACCAAATAGCACTTTGAGTAAATAGTTTAAGCCCATCGCACCCACTCCAGCGATCGCGAGTGTCATGGCTTGCGATCGCTGACCGCGTTGGTACAGCCAAAACCCGAAGCCCAAGCAAATGACCAGCAACACCGTCGGTTCTCCCACAAATGTGAATCCCAGCATTATCCGATCGAGCAGCGGCGCGTGCAGGCTTCTGATACCCAGTAAAATTGCCGTATCAATGGCTTGGGTTTCTTTTTCTAAGACTTCGTCAGCAATTTGGGCAAATCCCCACAGCCCTAGGGCGGCAAGTAATAGACCCGCCGCTCGAATCGTAAATAACAGGGGCAACAGGTGCGATCGCCACCACTGCGGCAACGCGGAGATAATTCGCTTGGCAATTTCGCGCATGATCTGGTGGTTCTAACTTCCTAGAGGCTAGCCCAAGCTTGGGCAACGATGTCGCTAAGCCAGTGTCTTTGTGCCTGATCCAGCAGACTATCTTCTTCTAGCACTTGGGCGGTTAATTCGTCTAAAGACTGCCCCTCTCGACGGGCAATTTGAACGACTCCAGCGATCGCTGCCGCGACTAATTCTTCATCAACGGGCTTTTGCCGCAGGGCGACAATTTCTTGAGGACTGGCTGGGATGGGATAATTCATGGCGTAGGTCATAGCCTATGGGCGGGTTTAAAGGATTCATCGCTCAGGGCTTTCGTCGTGAGCGGTTCCCCGCCCGTCCAACAGTTGCACCCCTGTACATTCAGAAAATGAGAATTGTGTAAAGTTTTTTAATCAATTCTAAGCAATTCGTATCCGGAAGTTTAGCGTACTTTGACCACGGTTCACTCTGTCTTTGTCAGGAATAGGTTCCCTAATGCAGATCGCCAATATGAGAGAAATACTTTACTTAGAAGTTCCTACCTCGGATATAGTCGCCGTCCTCGCCTGGTTGCACGAGGAGTACGATCCAGGCTCAGGGGAGAAAATGCTCACGCCCGACGGCATCAGGCTGCAATTTCCCGCTCCTGGGAACCTTAGGAAAACGGATACAACCCAAAATCCCGCGATTCCGCAACCCGAACTCTCGATTTTTATTTGGTCGGTGCAGCGAACCACGTATCTGAAGGTCTTCCGTTGGACACAGAAGGCTGTCCCCGGTGAAAGAAAAATCCTCAAACAACTCAGCTCCAGTCTGAGAAGCCGATTTCCCCAACAATATCCAGAACCACCGGCGATTGATTTGTCAAAGCAATCTATCTTTGAAGCTTTGACTCTCGATTACCCGGAAACAGTCCGCTTCTTTCAAAAAATGCCAAACGGGGAATATGACCTCAATCGCGTCTATTGGTGGGAGCAACGTTGGCGCGAGAGTGTCCGCAATCCGAAGCAGCCAAGGCAGGTTGTGTTCCTAGCAGAGAAAGAGATAGGTAATAAAAAGGGAGACGAATCCTTCACTGAGTCCTCAGTCCGTGCTTCGCACCGCAACGCTTACAGTCCTCAATCCACCCTTCGGGAAGGCGAAGCGCCTACAGTCCTCAGCCCTCAGTCCTCAATCCTCAATCCTCAGCCCTCAGCCCTCAGCCCTCAGCCCTCAGCCCTCAGCCCTCAGTCCTCAGCCCTCAGCCCTCAGCCCTCAGCCCTCAGCCCTCAGTCCTCAGTCCTCAATCCTCAGCCCTCAGTCCTCAATCCTCAGCCCTCAGTCCTCAGTCCTCAGTCCTCAGCCCTCAGCCCTCAGCCCTCAGTCCTCAGTCCTCAATCCTACGACCTTATCTATGTGGGCGGTGCCTTGGGCGTCATCCACGCCGCCGTCATGGCTCAACTCGGCTACCGGGTGCTATTGCTGGAACGGCTACCTTTCGGGCGCATGAACCGGGAATGGAATATTTCCCGCGATGAATTTCAAAGCTTGATTGATTTGGGCTTATTTACCCCAGCGGAGTTTGAAAGCATTATTGCAGCGGAGTATGTAGATGGGTTTCACAAATTCTTCGATGCCAATAATCCGCCCAAGCTAAAAGCACAGGTATTGCATACGCCAACGGTGCTGAATGTGGGATTGGACGCCGAGAAACTGCTGCGTCTGTGTGGGGAAAAGCTCACCAAAGCGGGTGGGGAAATTTGGGATGAGACGGAGTTTATCCGGGCTGATATTGGGCAAGAGCAAGTTACCGTGCAAGCCAAGCATCTGCCCAGCCAAGCTCAACGCCAAGCCAGCGGACGCCTGCTGGTAGATGCGATGGGAACCGCTTCGCCAATTGCATGGCAGTTGAATGGGGATCGCACTTTTGATAGTGTTTGCCCAACCGTCGGGGCTGTGATTGCCAGCGGGTTTGAGCCGGGAGTGTGGGATTCCCAATACGGGGATGTGCTGAACAGTCACGGCGATATTTCGCGGGGGCGGCAGCTGATTTGGGAGTTATTCCCCGCCGAAGGTGAAGAAGTTACCTTCTACTTGTTCCACTATCATCAAGTGCATCCCGATAACCCCGGCTCATTGTTAGAAATGTATGAAGATTTTTTCAACATTTTGCCGGAGTATCGCCGCTGCGATATGGAGAAGCTGGTGTGGAAAAAGCCTACATTTGGGTATATTCCGGGTCACTTTAGTGTTGGAAGTCGCGATCGCACTGTCGCCTTCGATCGGCTGATTGGCATTGGCGATGCTGCCTCTCTCCAATCTCCCCTCGTCTTTACCGGCTTTGGTTCCCTGGTTCGCAATCTCTCCCGTTTAACCAACCTTCTAGATACTGCCCTCAAACATGACTTGCTCCAAGCCCATCATTTAAACCAAATTCGCGCTTATCAAAGCAATGTCTCCGTTACCTGGCTATTTTCTAAAGGCATGATGGTTCCCACTGGCACCTACTTACCGCCGCAGCGAATTAACTCAATGCTGAATACCTTTTTTGGGCTTTTGGCGACAGAACCCCCAGAGGTGGCAGACACGTTTATTAAAGACCGAGTGAATTGGCTAACCTTCAATCGGCTGGCGTTGAAAGCCGCTTGGATCAATCCAGCTTTGCTGCTATGGATTTGGGAACTCGCGGGTGCTAAAGATATCCTCCGCTGGCTGGGCAGCTATTTCAACTTTACACGCCATGCCCTATTTGTTTGGTTGCTGGGGGGTTGGTTTCCGGGTGCTATCCGGCGTCTACAACCCTCGCTGGAAGAACGCTATCCCGCTTTGTGGTTGTGGCTGCTGACTCAGAGCTATGCTCTCACTGCTGGGATGGGGCGTCCTCAATTAAAAATTAAAAATGCAAAATTAAAAATTGTTCTTTTTTAATGCAAGCATTTTTAATTTTTAATTTCTACGCGCCCGTTTTTCTAGGAAACGTTGGCAATTCTATCGACGCCAACGATTTCCGCCCTTTGGGGGGACGCATTGGATAAAGCAGGGGTGAGGGCCAGTTGGGTTGAGAGAGGATGGCATCAGGGCGCTGGGCGGGCACAGCAGCCGGAAATTCTCGGCGGGATACCTCCTCTTGTTCAGCGTTGTTCGCACTGGCATCCTCTGAGAGAGACTCTGGTTCAGAAGGCTCAAAGATGAAAGAGGATGGAGAAGTTGATTCGGCATCTTCTGGGGCATACATCGTTCCAGGTTCATCGTTCTCATCTGGATCGAAACTTACAGCCAGCAGCAGTTCTTCCAATTCGTTCTCAATTGCGATACTTTCCTGGGCAGAAGCGATCGCTAATTCATCGGTGAAATCGTCATTGCCAGAACTTTCCAGCTCAGGGGGCATGAGAAAATCATCCATGACCGGATCGGAGTCTGGTTCTAGCATTCCCCATTGCCATATCTCCTCTTCATCGGTGGCTCCGAGGCTTTCAGAGGCGGGTATTTCTTCTAACGGCTCCCATTCCGTCGAAACGAAGGCGGTTGCGTCTGTAATCGGTGAATAAGCAGGAGACGGTACTGAAATCTCCCAGTTTTCCTCACTCTGGGCAGGGTCTTCCAGAAATGCCGGTTGCGCTGACCAAGGTTGAATCGGCGGCGCTTTGGGGAGGAGAGATTGGGAATCGTGGGCGTTTTTGAGATGGCGGTGCGCCCAGGTAGAGGAAGGTCTGGTATCTGGATTGATTTGGGTGGGGGGAGGCATTTCCAGACACTTTTCTAGCGCCGACTTGAATTGCAGGGTTTGGCGCTGCTGGCGTTGCAAGCGGGTGCGGAGTTCGCGGATTGTATTTTCGCTTTGCAACAGAGCATGAGATTGTTCGTTGTAGCGTTGCTGGGTGAAGGCACATTCCCGTTCAAGCTGGGCGATGCGTTCTTGGCTGCTTTCCAGCTGTTCTGTTACGGTTTCAATTAAGATTTGTTGGCGCTGGGCTGCTTGATGAGACGATTCCAGTTCTCGGAACAGACGGGTAACTTGTTCTTGAGTCCCATTGAGTTCCTGGGTTGTAGAGGTGAGGATAGTTTCTTGAGCTTGCGATCGCTGTCTTTGCAATTGCAACGCCTCCTGACAATCCCCCAGTGTTTTCTCTAGGTGATTCACTCGCTTGAGCAAGTCCCGATTGCGCTGACGCAACTCAGCCATGAGTGGAAACAAATTTCCCGCCTCTGCTGGCGACGAAAGCGGCTCAGACTTTTCCCGATGCACCCCATCATCAGTTGTCTTTACTGCACCAGCCTCATTGCCCACTAGCGCAGGCGGGCGATGCACTAAGCTGACGACTTCTGCTTGCACGAGAGGCTCCTCCTGTGCAGGATGAAGGTCAGAATCTGTTTCATCCTGCAAAGGATCGTCCATTGGAGGATCGGTTGATTCGGGGAAGGACTGGGACTGGTTAGCTTCTTGGGGGGTGTCAGCTTCACTCATTGCTCTGATTTAAGAGAAGGTCATGGGTGCTTGGAATGGACTTGCTGTAGCTTTATCAATTCACAGCTTTATTTGCGCCTAGATGGCAATAATTCTAATAAGATTATTCCACGACGCTCTCGGAGTCACTCTACCATTTTCAAATTTCGCATCGACGAGGAAATCGAACTCAAATTACTTGAGGTGCGACACGCAGAAGAAGTATATGCCTTGGTTGATTCTTGCCGCACCTCCCTTCGGTAATGGCTTCGGTGGAATTCACTAACAAAATTCTGAATGGGGCTACACAAATACAGTCCGCCTGAAGGGGTTATTCCTTCGCTAAAGCGTCACTCAACAAATCTTGATGCATCAATGCCCGGTCAACTAAAGACTGTATTTGATGGGGTGAGAGGGGGTCGCCGTTGACGTAGTGTTCTAACCAAGTTTGACTAATCGAGTTGGGGTCGTCAGGCAATTGAGTTAAGTCCCACCCTGGCATATTGAGTTCTTCCATCAGCAAGCTAACTTTGGGGTCGTAGCTGAGGGCGAAACAGCGACATTCTTGAGCCGCCGCCATAATTAAGCTGTGGTAGCGCATCCCGATTGCCATTTCGACGCCCTGAAATAATCCTTTCAATTCTCTAGGGTCTTTGAGAGAAAAAATATGGCTGGCACCCGGTAATTGCGGTTGAATTGACTGAGCGATCGCTAGATCCTGACTCGCTTGAAATGGCACCAGTAAAATGCAGGTCTGAGTGGCTTTTTGAAAGTCAATCAAGGCGCGAGTTAAGTTGGCAAGTCGCGCGGGAGTCAGTTGGGGATGCGATCGCAAGGTGACGGCGACTCTGGGTGCCGGTAAATCCCACAGTCCCTTCACTGGCTTCGAGTCTAACGCCCAAACCGGGTCTGGGGCTTGGATATAGGGGATTTTCCACTTCATTAGCAGGGCAGCAGAGGCGCGATCGCGGACGCTGACGGCATGGCAACCGGCGATCGCTTTTCGCGTTATCCAGCGAGTCAAATTGCGGTTCAAAGGGCCAATTCCCTGCGCCCAGGCAATAGTTTTCAATCCTCGCTGCTGGGCTAATCCCATCAATCCTGCGTAATAGAGGGGACTTAGGGCACTGGTGGCGTCTTGCATCAGACTCCCGCCGCCCCAGATGAAAACATCCGATTTGCGGAGTGCTTGCTGCACTGGCAAGAAAGCTTTGCGCGAACAACTTTCAACGCCATAGCGATCGCGCGTTTTTTTGGGGTTCCCAGAAAGCACAATCGGCGTCACATAAGCCGGTAACATTTGCAGCAGCGATGCTAGCAATGCCTCATCACCTGCATTGCCTTGCCCATAATATCCGCACAAAACTGCTCGAATCTGTCCCATGCTCAAACTTTACCAGCAAAACCGAGCGGTACTATAAGAAAAAGAGCGATCAGTTTTGAATTTTGAGGGTTGAGTTAAGACTTCTAATTCAAAACTTCATTCTTCAACCCTCAAAAACTTCTTTATGCACGCACTCTCAATTCCTACCTGGATTATTCACGTTTCCAGCGTCATCGAGTGGATTGCCGCCATTTGGTTGATCTGGATCTACGGCGAAGTGACTCGCAACCGGGCTTGGTGGGCGTTATCCTTCGCCATGCTACCGGCATTAGTCAGCGCCATGTGTGCCTGCACTTGGCACTATTTTGACAACCCAGAATCTTTAGAATGGCTGGTTACGCTTCAGGCGGCGATGACTTTGCTGGGTAACTTCACCCTTTTGGCAGCTGCTTGGTGGATTTGGCGTTCATCGCCCGTTGCCGATCAAAAAGACGATGCGCCAATTGTCTCTTCTAAATCACGGTAATGATTTCTAAAGAAACCCTTTTTGCACTCTCTCTATTCCCCTATTTAGGCTTTCTCTGGTTTCTGACTCGAAGTGGGCAGATGCCGCGTTTAGCCTTGATTGGTTTTTACATGACCTTGGTTTTTGTCGGCGTTACGATTCCGGCTGGAATTTATGCCAAAGTTGCCTATGGTGAGTCCTTAGCAAATGTCGATTGGCTGCACGGTGGCGCAGAGGTTTTTCTGACGCTTTCTAATATTTTGATTGTGCTGGGATTTCGGCAAGCGGTGATTCAAAAACGGCAAGTTTTTAAGTAAGGGAAACCTCACGCTTTCTGCCCTTCAGAAGGTAAGTTACCATTTCCCCTTTGCCTTTGACGTGAATCGAGCCTCTTGGCTCTAACGCATATCGACTACGTAAGCATTCGTAAGTTGTAACCGTTACTTGAATTTCACCTGGCAACCCGTGGGATTGCATCCGGCTGGCGATGTTCACCGTATCCCCCCAGAGGTCATAGATGAACTTTTTAGTGCCGATGACTCCAGCGACCACCGGGCCAGTATTAATGCCAATGCGGATGCTGAGTGCTTGGTGATGTTTGGTATTGAATTGGGCAATTTCTTTTTGCATATCGATTGCCATTTGGGCGATCGCTTCTGCATGGTCGGGTTGGGGTTTGGGAAGACCTCCTACTACCATATAGGCATCGCCAATTGTCTTGATTTTCTCCAAGTTATGCTGTTCGGTGAGGCGATCGAAGCTGGAGAAAATTTCGTTAAGCAACCAGACAAGTTCTTTAGGCGATATCTTTTCTGAAAGCTGAGTGAAGTTAACCAAATCGGCAAATAAAATCGTCACTTCAGGAAATCCATCGGCAATGTTACTTTGCCCGTCTTTGAGTTGTCTGGCAATCGGCTCTGGCAAGATATTAAGTAACAGGTTTTCAGACTTTTCCTGTTCCACCATTAGTTGCTGATTTGCCTCCCGCAATTGCGCCGTGCGTTCAATGACGCGCAACTCTAGCTCCTTGGAAGTTTGGCGCAGTCTGCCGATCACGAGGGCAATTCCTAATAGCCCCAATAGAGACAGTAGCGCTAACATTACGAAAGTTCCTCGCAGTCCTGCATGAGTCTTTGCCATGAACTCATCCAGAGGACTGGAGATTTCCAAAACCCCTCGGACATCCCCCACTTTCCAGTCTTTTTTGGGACTATCAACGTGAGTGTTGTGACAAGCAACGCAGCTAGCTTTCATGAGATCGGCTTGTGCATATCGCAATGACAGGCGTCCTTGAAAATTCTCCAAGCGCACAAAGGGTCTATCGGGATTTTGCCTCAATGAGCGAAGCGCTTCCCACTCAAAATTGTCTTTAGGACCACCTGTAGCTTGCCGCTGGCGAAAGGGATACTCACTATACAGTCGGACTGACATCCCAGGGTTTTTTTGAACGAGGCGCTGACTGAGTTCTATCAAAAATGTCGCTGGTACGGGGATTGCCTTCTCTTTAGCGGTGTAGTTGTCGGTAATCGTAATTTCAGGAACTGCGTCTATACGATTGAGAACCTCCGAGCTGTAGAGGGTGCGTGCCTCTGCGATCGCTTGGGCATACAAGGCTGCATTCTGAAGTGCTTGTGATTTAATTAGGTTTGACGAGAGATGAGACATATTCCACAAAGCTCCCGCTACTCCAGCACACAATAGGAGTGTCAAAACCAGAATCGTCTGCTTATTCAGCATCTGAATAACTTTTGCTAGACTTTTTGCAATTGACTGGCGAATAGTACGCCTATCTACACTGGAGTCTTGCAGATTCATCGAATCTCTCCTACTGTTTCTAGCGATACCTTTGTGACAAGCAGAACACCCTTTAGCTTCTTTTCATCTTCTAAGTTACGACAACTCTAACCGGAGTACCGCAGGCAGACTAGATTTCCTTACGGAAGCATCCCGTGAAATTGCAAATACACGCCCGCACTTTCTTGAAGCTTGGGGCTACATAAACTTGCGCCGGAAGCAGGCTAAAATTCTTCAGGCTGTGTAGGCAGGCTTTGCACGCGCAAGCCCTACCCTTCAGGGTGTGAGACTTGTTCTATCATGCTGAAAAAAAGCCTCATGTCAAGGTTGTACACTCATTTTTTTATCTAAATTAGGTTTTAGTGACTAAAGGTTGGCGCTGTTCGGGATTTACTTAAATAATACAAATTTTTCCAATAAATTATTACTACCTAGTTCTTCCTTATCAAACTCATTATATCATAAAAATTCCGTTAAGGTCCAGATACTAGCAACAATAATTTTGATATCCCTAGGAACAAACAATCTTAAAAGATTAAATAAACTAACCCAAGATTAACCAACAGCATTATCATAAGCTGTCGCCCATTTAATTTATATACTTTTTGGGGCTAGTAAGGGTAATGGGGAATCAGAAAGGGAGCCTTTAAATTTGTTGCAAATTGGATGTTGTCGTTGATAAATGTTCAAGACGAAGATGTTAAGGATTCAATTTCTTATATCCTCCCAATAAAAGTAGCCAGCCCACTACAATTAGCCAATGAATTGCCACCGGCATCCATAGAGAACCACTTTGAAAATAGGCAAGGGTACAAATAACGCCTAGAAGTGCTGCCAAGAATAGAAAAATCGGATTAAAAAAAGTCTGGAGTCCATCTGGGTAGAAAGTTACAGCATTGAGGGGATGGTAGATAATAAACATTACCAAACTGATACATCCCCACAACCACAGAGTAGCAGGGGTAGCATTTTCTGTGGGATGAGGGAGTAGTAAGATGCGAAAAAATAACTCCTCAGATATGGCGGGAGACAACAGACAACGTGCCATTACGCCGACAATGATTTGCCAAGATGTTTCTACATCAAGTTTTAGAAAACCCAGTTTGAATCCGATAGGTAGTGAAATTAGGGCATATATCAGTACCAATGCAGCGGAATATAGCCAAGCCTGGGCATCAGGAATTGTAGAGACGGCTGTAATTAAGCGATGGACGATTCCTAGAGTTGGGGAAAGCGCGATCGCATCTACCGAAAACTCAAATAGCGCTGCGATCGCTGGCACATTACTAATATACGCATCAACCATTAAAAATATTTCCTCAGATAGATATTTTTCTAAAATAAAATTCTGCTAGCGAGAGCCTTTTTCGTTAAGTAGCTTTCTCGGAAAGGTCAAAAATCGCCAATAGCATAAAAAAATTTGTCTAAATGAAAAACGTAGCACAAAAGGTACATACAAGTAAGTTTAAACTCTGCGTACCTCTGCGTAAACCTTTGCACCCTTGGCGTTGAAAAACATATTGTTAGTCAAAAAATTAAATAGCATTAGCTCAATAGCTGACGCCATTCCTGTTTAAAATGAACCCAGGCAATAGTTTTGAGCTAAAAAGCTGTCGTAGACAGGGAAAAATTGATGCAGAATTCATCACCCCCGCCAGGGCAAATCCGCGTCCACGTAATCGTGTCAGGAACCGTTCAGGGAGTTGGTTTTCGGTTTTCAACGTTGGATGAAGCGATCCAGCTAGGCGTCAGCGGCTGGGTGCGGAATCTCTCTGATGGGCGTGTAGAAGCTGTTTTTGAAGGAAGCAAGGCAGATGTTGAAGAGATAATTCAATGGTGTCACAAAGGGCCAGCCGCTGCTGTGGTGAAAGATGTGGCGGTTGAGTACGAAACGCCACAAGGATTGCGCGGGTGTGAAATGTGGCGATAGAGACAATTTTAGCAGGTGGCGATGACTCCACTTCTACGGCGATCGCCTGCGCCTGTTATCAATCCTTGCGAATTTTCCATGACGCTATGAACGCCACCGAAAAACATATTCTTCTGTTTCCAAAAAACTAATTCATTACTACCCGGAAGCATCAGCTTTTTAAGTTCCTCTTCGCTAAAGCCTGGTTCAAGATTAAAAATATCATTTTCCCAGTGAACGCGAGGATTATTCACCGCTGTATCAACGTCCATTTGAAAATCAATAATATTGGAAATTACCTGTAAAATTGCGGTTCTAATCCGATTCGATCCACCAGAACCCAAAACAATCTCTGGTTGATTATTCTTAAGCACGATAGTCGGAGTCATCATTGAAGAAATCCGAGTATTTTCTTCCCAGTTATGAAATCCATGCGGATTTAAATCGGCTTCTCCTAGCATATTATTAACCATGATGCCAGTTCCCGGAATCACATAAGAAGACCCCTCTCCGTTGGAAGTGGTAACACTCGCCGCATTACCTTCGCTATCGACCACACTGATATGAGTAGTGCTGCCCCATTTATTGACAACTTCAGTTAATTGATCTTCATAGATAGCTAAATGTTCAGATGATAAAAAAGTATCGGCAATATCTTCTGTATGAGTATAAGCGTTATATCTATCCTTTCTCGCTTCATTTGTTAGACGCATCACATGAGCTAATATTTCTAAATGGCGAGAACTGCCAAACTCCATATCAGCCAAATTAACTTTTGAAAGCAGTTCTAAAGCAAAAGCAATCAGAATGCCGCCAGAACTGGGTGGAGGATTCGTTAAGAAGGTGTTCCCCCGGTAATTGATAACAAGAGGCTTTCTCTCAATTACTCGATAATTTTTAAGGTCTTCTAAGGTTAAGTAACCTCCATAATCTTGACAATCTTTGACTAAACGTTGAGCAATTTCACCCTCATAAAATTCTCTAATTCCACTTTCAACTAAATAAGTTAAGGTATCAGCAAAATTACTCATCAAGACTGTTCCTCCAGGCTGCACAAGTTTGCCATCTGGGGCAAAAACTTGCTGCATCTCTTTAGAGGCAAGCATAATGGGGCTGAGGATTGTCAAACAGTAATAGGTAAAATCATTTAGTTCGACACCAGTCTTTGCATAGCGAATGGCAGGTTCAGCAACTACCTTAAAAGGTAATCTACCCAATTTTTGATGAACGTGGAAAACGCCGCTGAGGTTTCCTGGCACCGCCATTGAGCCAAGACCAATATGGAACTCTTGGACTGCATCGCCAAAATTAATTCCAACTGGATAAAAATTAAGATGTTCCTGACTTTTTTTCTGCCGTGGCGTTTGAGAAAAGAAGTCAAACAAAATATTTTGGTTATCCTGAGTATGGGCTAAAAGAAAACCACCACCAGCGGCAGATGTCAGGGCAGTTTCAGTAACGCAAGAGGCTAGGATTGCCGCCGCTGCCGCATCAAATGCGTTCCCCCCTAATCGGAGCATCTCAATTCCAGCTTCGGCAGTTTTTTGATGTCCAGCAGCAATCACCCCGTGAGTTTTTTTAGTCATCTGATATAAAAGTTATTTGTATAAAGTTAGTAGAAAATACAGAATAGATTCAGCTATCAATACATAGATTATTAATCATAGCCTAATCAGTTGGTTTAAGGCAATAAAGACAACTGAAAGCCTTCTTGATTCACAAGATACCCGGTTTTTGTTTTGAGTACCTTCCCCTCTGCAACAGCTCTTTTTAACCAATCTTGTATCTGCCCTGGTCTTACATCCAGACATTCTGCCAGAGACTTTGCACTCTTTGGTTGCTCTAAGCTTTTCAAGATGAATGGTATAACAGCTTCATAAATGTCTTGAGGGCAATATTGATTTACTTCACCCAGAGCAGTTGTAGCTGGTTCAGAGGGTAGATCGTTGATAGCGATCGCTTCTACATCATTCTGCAATGCCCTTATAGATTTGGTTTCATCAATCGGGGATACTGTTATATTAGTTGTAGTTAATTCTATTTCAGTCTTATTAGCTTTAATTGCCGAATCCAAAAGCGTTCTCAATGAATCATTCCAGGGTTGTTTAGGAAACGACTTTGCCCCCTTATTAATTAACTGCTGATTACCTTCAGGAATAGTTCCTTCTAGCCGGACAAAAACTGGAAGATCCTTTTGCTTTTCCAACGCTTCGACAGCACCCGCCCAAGTGCCACCCTTAGCAAACGAGGAGCTAACAACTAGGGCATAATCAGCTAAGGCATAAATATACTTATTTCGCCCCATTGCATTACCCACATTGAAGCCAACGTCAGGATCGTAGGCAGAAACTAGCGTGAGTCTACCTTCCCGGATAGCTGAGCGATACATGCTGGCAACAGCAGCTTTAGTCAAGCTATCAGCCAGCATCCCCAAAGCTGTCCCGGCTGCTTCTAAAGCGCCTAGCATTGCCACTTGATCCACCCCTCGCGCTCCACCAGAAACAATCTGAATGCCTTGTTGGGCACAAGTCTGGGCAACTCTATGGGTATAGTTGATTCCCTCTTCATCCACATCACGAGAACCGACTACCGCTAGCCCTCCAATCGAGAGTAATTCTATATTGCCAATACCATAGAGAATTGCGGGTGCTAAATGCCTCAGATGCTTTTTCAGACGCTTGGGATATTCAGCGTCACTACGCCCTAATATCCAGAGTCCTTGACTAATCCAACTTTCCACAGCTAACCCTAACATGACACCTCTTTCTAGCAGAGCGATAAGACGGTTAGGGTTTAACTTTATCCCTGTAATTTCTGGCAATTGGTCTTTACCAATTGGTGTTAGCAAATCAGCTGGACGCAACTTGTTTTCCTTGAGCCAACTAGCTAAGTTATTGTACTCGCTCAGCGTCAAAGGTTGCGGCTCTGTTTGTCGATTTTGACCAAAGCTGGCACACAACAACAAAATCGCTTGAGTATCTGGCATCAGCACATGAGTTGACATCAGTTAAGCTTCTGCGCTAAGTGAATTAAGAGCTAGTGCGAGTGGGAAAACCTTACCACTGCCAGCACGACGCAAGAGCATCGCTACTACAGTGAAAGTCCAACCGGAATCAACTATATCATCAATCAAGAAAACAGCTTTGCCCATTCTTGTCCAGCTATCAACTGCAAATACCCCGTCTAAATTGTGAGCTTGTTGATAACTGTTGTTCATTTCTTTTTGGAGTCTATTCTGGCGAAGTTTCCTCACAATTGGCACAAAAGGCACATCTAGTTTATCTGCCAGTCGTTGGGCAAAATCCGGCACTAAGTTTGGACGATTGAGGGAAGGAATACAAGTTACCCAAGTGGGAAAAGGTTCGGGTTGGAATCTCTGAATCATCTCTACAGCACCTTGCACCAAGGCATCATCTAATTTATTATCCCGATATTTGCCTTGCTTGACCATTTCTCCCCAACCAGCATCACCCCACAAAGACAAAGTCCTTCCTTGTTCTGCTCGAAGATTATCTGCAATTCTTCCTTTCAAAGCATAAGATGACAAAGCGTTTGATGGTATTTGCTTGCGGGGTTCAATAATTTGGTCGCTACGACGGAGAAATAAAATCGCTTGATTGACGATTTCTTGCGAGTAAGTTTCTGGCAACAGAGGTTTATCCAAACATACAGCACATTTGCCGCAAGCAACTGGATTTGGATCGTCTAACTCTCTAGCCAGAAAAGCCATTAAACATTCCTGACTCTGCATATAGTCCAGCATTCGCGCTTGTTCATTGCGGCGAATTTGTGTCAAGCGGGCAATTTTTTCAGTGTCAGGTTGATAGGTAATTGCGGTAGCATACCACTTGCTTCCCTGCTTAGTGATTGGTGAGGGAAACTCTAGCGCCAGGATTTTTAATATTTTGTCAATTTGTCCTTTAGAAAGATTTAGTTGTTGCTCTAACATTGGCACAGACAGACCATCTTCTGCCTGATTCAATGCACTCAAAACTTGCTGGACGTGAGCCTGGGGAGGAAATGCTGCTTGAATGAAATAATTAGTAATATCTTCGTCTTCACTACCGCTGAGGAGGATGCCATAAGCTTGATCTACTGCTCTGCCAGCACGTCCGACTTGTTGATAATAATGAACTACAGAACCAGGGCGCTGATAATGAATCACAAATCCTAAATCGGGTTTATCGAAACCCATTCCCAGTGCTGTAGTTGCGACTAATGCTTTAATTTCGTTTTTGAGCAGTTGGTCTTCTAATTTTAAACGTTCTTCATTATCCAGAGCGCTGTGATAGGCTTTAGCAGGAATTTCCATCGACTGTAACCAAGTGGCAACTCGTTCTGCATCTTTAACAGTAAGAGTATAAATAATACCGCTTCCAGGTAAGGTGGGAAGATGTTGGGCTAACCATGTTATTCTCGCAGCTGGTTGTGGCAGATAAAGGTTTTGCAGATGTAAGCTTTCTCTGGTTAAAAGTCCTCTAAAAACCCTGATGTTTTGTCCCAGATGGGTGACGATATCATTGACGACACGATTATTAGCCGTGGCGGTTGTAGCTAAGACGGGAATGTTTTGGGGAAGTGCTTGTAAAACTCGCACAATGCGTCGATAATCAGGGCGAAAGTCATGTCCCCAATCTGAAATACAGTGTGCTTCATCGACTACAAATAACCCAATTCGTTGAGATATTGGTAACAAAACTGTTTCCCGAAATTGTTCATTTGCCAATCTTTCGGGGGAAATTAGCAGAATATCGACATTTCCTGCTAGCAACTGAGTTTTTACAAGTTCCCATTCGTCTGTGTTGCTGGAGTTGATGGTAGCGGCTCTAATTCCTATTCGTTCAGCAGCGGCAATTTGGTTCCGCATGAGGGCAAGCAGGGGTGAAATAAGAAGAGTGGCACCTGCACCGCGATCGCGCAGTAAACGAGTCGCTAAAAAATAGACGAGACTTTTGCCCCAGCCAGTGCGTTGAACTACAAGTAAACGCGATCGCTGTTGGATTAGGGCTGCAATAGCTTCCCATTGACCATCCCGAAAGTCTGCTGCTGGATTATTGAGCGATCGCCTCAGCACTGAAAGCGCTTGCTTTTTGAGTTCAGGCGTCATTTGACTATCCTAATCTTGGCTTTATTACCCTAATTTAGGGCATCCAGAGCGATCGCTCTCAGCTTGGGTGCGGGTACGTCCAGGTAGCGATCGCTTCAGCAGGGTGTGCTGTGGGGAATGCTTGCAACTAGGGTTCCGTGTTTTTATTAATTTTTTTATCTAAATTAGATAAATTTTTTCAGCCTTTCTATAACATTACATTTGGACTTCAATCCTTAGCGCCTACAAAAATCAGGAATTTTACCCGATGGAAACCCAATTATTCAACACTCATATTGAAGAGTCACATATTCTCTTAACTCCAAATGAACTTAAATCAAAATTACCTTTAACAGATGAGGCAGAAAAAACCGTCTTAAACTTTAGGAATGAAATAGAGAATATCCTAGATGGGAAAGATAGTAGAAAATTTATTGTTGTTGGCCCTTGTTCTATCCATGATATAAAATCGGCTGAAGAATATGCCTATAGGCTAAAAAATCTTTTTGACCGAGTCAATGATAAGCTGCTGCTGATCATGAGAGTGTATTTTGAAAAACCCAGAACTACTGTGGGATGGAAAGGATTAATTAACGATCCGGATATGGATGATTCTTTCCACATAGAAAAGGGTTTATTAACCGCACGGAGTTTGCTAATCAAAATCACTGAATTGGGATTACCCGCTGCTACAGAAGCTCTCGATCCTATAGTCCCGCAATATATTGGCGAATTAATTGCATGGTCGGCGATTGGGGCACGCACAACCGAATCGCAAACTCACCGCGAAATGGCAAGCGGACTTTCAATGCCTGTGGGTTTTAAAAATGGTACTGATGGTAGCGTTCAAGTAGCTTTAAATGCTCTGGAATCAGCTAGAAAACCTCACCATTTTCTAGGGATTAATCCGATGGGACAGGTGAGCATTTTTAAAACGAAAGGAAATGCTTACGGTCATATTATTCTACGGGGCGGTGCCAAACAGCCTAACTTCGATGCGGCGAATGTAAAAATTGCGGAGGAAAAATTAAAAGCAGCTAATTTACCTCCAAAAATTGTCATCGACTGTAGTCACGGAAATTCAAATAAAGACTACAAAAAACAGTCGGCAGTTTTTGAAAATGTTATTCAACAAATATTGGAGGGGAATTCATCGATCGTTGGCATGATGCTAGAATCGAATTTGTACGAAGGAAATCAACCCATTCCCAGCCAATTAGAGGAATTAAGATATGGGGTTTCGGTGACGGATAAATGTATTAGTTGGGAGGAAACAGAAAAGATTATTTTAGCTGCCTACGAAAAACTAAAATAAAAAAAACAGTTTTTTGAGAGTGCGAACTGACTTTTTGGAGCGCTTCGCGATCGCAGGCGCTTTTAGTATAGCAATCCTATTTGAGTTGTGCGCGAGTATTCGCCTAAGTGTAGAGACGCGATTAATCGCGTCTCTACAGGGGTTCGCAAATCAAATAGGATTGCTATATCGGTGAAAGTACTCTCACCGATACTAATAACTAAGTGTTTCTTTCTCCTGCTGGGAAGGGATGTTCGCCCACACCCAGTTGTTTTTTTGAATCTTCCAACTGTTTCCAAAGCATTTCAACGTCTTGGAAGGCTTTCTCTAGAGGAATTTTTCCATTACTTGCCAGACAGCTGATATAAGTCACTCGTTGAGCAAATTCCTGTAGATTTGCATTAAAAACCAAATTTTCTGGTTTTACATCACCGTGGTAGCGGCTGTGAGAATATAAAAAATTAGAAGTAGCTAACATTTTATTTATCTCCGTTTGTGAGATTCTGTATTCTTATTATTACTATGCACTACGGCTTATGTCGGAATAAGTGATAACTGTCTGCAAAAAAAGTGACATTTATCAGCCTAATGAGTGATGAAACTAATAAATAAGAGTAATAAGGCGCACTCGGCTGAGTGACGACAATCTAAATAGAATGCGATCGCTATCTTCCGTTTATGTGATGCAAATCACAAGAAGCAGCGTCCCCGTATTTTGCCCGTACCCAATGCTAGACAAAGCGATCGCTTTTAGAGATTAAATTGCCGAACAGCGTTAACATCCGGACGCGATCGCTATCTTCCGCCTACACTAAAGTTGTCAGGAAATATTTGAGGAAAGATCAACCATGTCTTTGCAAGAATTAAAAAATCAAGCATATCAATTATCGGTGAGCGATCGCTTGGAATTGGTGAGTGCGCTCGTCGAGTCGCTTCGACACGAACTCCGACCCCCCCGCGATCGCAAAGGCGCAATAGAGCGGATGCGGGGACTAGCGAAAACCGATGCGCCACCCCCGACTGATGCCGAAGTTGAGGCAATGTTAGAAGAACGTCTAGTGGAGAAATATCTAAAATGATGGTCTTGGTGGACACCAACATTGTTCTAGATTTTCTGCTAGAGCGAGACCCTTTTATCAGGGATGCCGACGCTTTATTCCAGGCTATCTACTCAGGGCAGATTCAGGGGTATGTGACAGCAACCACTGTAACTGATATCTTCTACATTGTTAGAAAGCAGACACAGAACCTTGAACGGGCGAGACTTGCTGTAATTGAGACACTATAGCAGTCCTATTTGATTAGTGAAGAATAACGAACCGCAGAGGACGCAGAGAGCGCAGAGAAAGAAAAGAGAAATTAAAACTCACTTAGGATTGCTATAGAAGTTATGGAAGTGTGCCTTGTTGACCGTCTGAGACTGGAGAGAGCGATCGCATCTAATTTGAGAGATTTTGAAGATGCACTCCAATTAGCTTGTGCGCTCGCCGAGCGTCTTGATGCCATTGTTACCCGCGATTCTCAGGGTTTCGCGGGTGCCACTTTGCCGATTTTGTCAGTCATTGAGTTACGAGATCGTTTGTCGCCAACCTTAGACTAAACTAGCGATCGCACAAATTTATCTAATCTATCCATTCCTTTCTCAATCGAGGTCATATCCGTCGCATAAGATAAGCGGATGTGGTCATCGGCACCAAAAGCAATCCCCGGAATGACAGCAACTTGCTGAGATTCTAGCAAGGCATTACAGAATTCTAGAGAAGTTAAACCCGTCTTGCCGATATTGATAAACAAGTAGAAAGCACCGTCAGGCTTGGCGCAACTGAGTCCAGAAATGGCGTTGAGGCGCTTTAGCATAACCTGTCGCCGTTCGGCAAAGGCGAGGCGCATTTGTTCCACACACTCTTGAGAACTTTCCAAGGCAGCGATCGCGCCAAATTGTGCAAACGTACACACATTCGAGGTGCTGTGCCCTTGGATAATACTCATTGCTCTAATCAATTCTACGGGTGCCGCTAGATAGCCGATTCTCCAACCCGTCATTGAGTAAGCTTTAGCAAACCCGTTGCTAATGAGGGTGCGCTCAAAGATTTCTCGCCCCAGCGAACCAATACTAATCTGTTGCACTCCTTCATAGATAATCTTTTCGTAAATCTCATCAGAGACAACCAGAATATCTTTCTCCACCACCACCTCTGCCAGCGCTGCCAACTCTGCTGGCGTATAGACGACGCCGGTAGGATTAGAAGGGGAATTGAGGACAAATAGCTTAGTCCGATCCGTACAAGATGAGCGCAGTTGCTCCGGCGTAATTTTATAGCCACTGGAGGCATCCGTCTGGACAATCACCGGAGTCCCACCCGCCAGAATCACCATATCCGGATAACTCAGCCAGTAGGGAGCGGGGATAATCACCTCATCCCCCGCCTCAATCAGCGCCATCAGCAGGTTATAGAGAGAATGCTTGCCACCGTTGGTAACGATGACATTTTCAGCCGTGTAGCCGAGTCCATTATCAGTTTGCAGCTTGTGAGCGATCGCTTGCCTTAACTTCGGTTCCCCAGCAGCTGGCCCATACTTGGTCTTGCCCTCGTCTAGAGCTTTTTGGGCAGCGGCTTTGATATGCGTCGGGGTGTCGAAATCTGGTTCCCCAGTGCTGAAACTACAAACATCAATTCCATCCACCTTCATTGCCTTGGCTTTGGCGGCGATCGCCAATGTTAAAGAAGGCTGTACTTGCTCCACTCGTGCTGCCAGCTTCATCCTTACCCCACTCTTGAGACTAACTTAGAGAGCTGTTGCCAAAGTAACTTAGCTCATCGCGATCGCACTTGGTAACTCTCTAGTCTTTCAGAGTATCCTGCAATCAGGCTCTACTGTTGCCATTTTTTTTACTTTTTCAACTGATTCCTGGTTCTTACCTGCATCCTGACGATTCACCACCAAGGCACGGGTGGCACTAAGGAAACACAAAGTTTTCCATTTTAGTGTCGTTGTACCTTAACAGACTCCGGGCTTATTCGCTCAAGCAATGGTTACATCTGGTGACAGATAAACATCTTGGATAGCGTTAAATAGCTTCACTCCTTCCTCAAACGGACGCTGGAAGGTTTTGCGACCGGAAATTAATCCAGTACCCCCAGCCCGTTTGTTAATTACGGCGGTGCGGATGGCTTCGGCAAAGTCGTTTTTACCCGACGCACCTCCAGAATTAATCAATCCAGCGCGACCAGAGTAGCAATTCAGCACCTGGTAGCGGGTGAGGTCAATCGGATGGTCGGTCGTCAGGTCGGTGTAAACCCGGTCGTTGGTTTTGCCGTAACTTTGACCCGTGACTTTGGCAACCGCCACATATCCGTTGTTACATTCAGGGAGCTTTTGTTTAATGATGTCTGCTTGAATGGTCACGCCCAAGTGATTAGCCTGACCCGTGAGATCCGCTGCTACGTGATAGTCTTTGTCTTGCTTAAAAGCGTTGTTCCGGAGATAGCACCAAAGGATGGTTGCCATCCCATATTCATGGGCGCGTTCAAAAGCTTGGCTGACTTCCTGAATTTGGCGGGTGGATTCCTCCGAACCAAAGTAAATCGTTGCCCCGACCGCAGTTGCCCCCAAATTCCAAGCTTGCTCAATGGAGGCAAACATTATCTGGTCGAATTGATTGGGGTAGGTGAGTAATTCATTGTGGTTAATTTTGACAATGAAGGGGATTTTGTGGGCATACTTGCGAGAAACCATGCCCAAAACGCCCAGAGTGGTGGCAACGGCATTGCAACCGGCAGCGATCGCTAGTTTGACGATATTCTCAGGATCGAAATACATCGGGTTGGGTGCAAAAGAAGCCCCGGCTGAGTGTTCGATCCCTTGGTCTACTGGCAGGATGGAAAGATAGCCAGTATTGGCTAAACGCCCACTCGAATACAGTTGCTGGAGACTCCGCAGCACTTGCGGGTTGCGATCGCTGGCGGCAAAAATTCGGTCTACAAAATCAGGTCCCGGCAGATGCAGTAAATCTTTGGAAACCTTCGCTTTGTGAGTCAGGAGGTCTTCTGCTTCTTTACCAAGATTCGACTCCAGAAAACTGGGCATAGATAGCGTAGCAGTCATAGCAGTTTTCCTCAAAACTTTAGTTTTGGTGGGCAGTGCTGATGCAGGCAAGAGGGGTAGTAAATAGAGAGTTTTGCTCTTCGTAGCGCGTTTTTAATTTTGATTTTAAAATGCTTTATTCAAAACTCATCACTCCAAATTTTCCAATTACCACCTGTCTTTAATCAATCAGAGAACCCTCCTAAAAGCTAGCGTAACGCTTCAAGTTTCGAGTTGCTCTTTAGGTGGAAATCCGTGCTGTTCTCTACCCGGTGGCCCGTCGTACTTCTTTGAGGTTTTGTAAAGTTCAAAGCGCCCATCAGCAGCATAGGTCGCATAACGCGATCGCACTGCTTGCATTTCCTGTGCCGTCATCGGCGTGAAACCCCTGGCAATATTCAAGTTCTGGCGCAGCACTTGTAGCGAGTCAATCCCACTCACCGTCGTCGCCACGGGAAGGCTCATAGCATAGCGTAGCGCTTCTTGAACGGTGACAACGCCTGCTTTAATCGGTTCGCCCCCACCGCCGAGACTTTTCATGCCAATAGCGGCAATCCCGCGCTTGTTGAGTTCTGGGAGAACTTGCTTCTCAAAGCTGCGAAAGCTGGCGTCAAAACAATTCAGCGGCAGTTGCACAGTATCAAAGGGATAATCATAGGAAAGCATTTTCAGGTGAATTGCCGGATCTTTGTGACCTGTGAAGCCGACAAACCGAACTTTACCCTGCCGCTTGGCTTCATCTAAAGCCTCGATGACACCCCCTTTAGCGAAATGCCTTTCCGGGTCGTTGTCGTAGACGACTTCATGAACTTGCCACAGGTCGATATAATCCGTTTTGAGACGCCGCAAAGATTGCTCTAGTTGCTGCATGGCGACTTGGCGATCGCGTCCGTGGGTACAAACTTTTGTCATCACAAAAGCTTTATCCCGCCTACCTTGCAGCGCCTTACCCAGCCGTTGTTCGCTGACGCCTTCGTTATATTCCCAGGCGTTGTCCATAAAGGTGACACCAGCATCCAGCGCTTCCTGAACAATCCGGATCGCTTCTTGTTCGTCCTTCGGAACCCCTAGATGAAAGCCGCCAAGTGTCAGCGCCGAAACTTCTACGCCAGTACGTCCGAGTTTTCGGCGCGGGATTTCGCCTGGTTTTATCGGTGTCGCCTGAGAGGTTGGCGATAGATTCGTCTCAGCATTGACTTGTTGGTGTGGGTGTAGCAAGATCCGATCGGCGATCGCTACTCCGACTCCCAAAACGCCGAGTCGTTGCAGAAACTGCCTGCGCTTCCAGTTCAGAATCTCTTGGCGACGATTCTCCGCTGCGTTATCATCATGTGCATCTGGCATGGGCTTACCCGGCTGATTTCTCTCATTTCTTCTCAGAATTAATATTTTTGTTAGTTTATTTTCACCTGTCTCTAGATAGGTTATTTACTTTATTAAGGCTTAACCTTTTTTCCAGGGCTATTTCATTCTCCTGAAACCCGCCAGGGACTTAAGTCCACGGGCTAAAAGCCCAAGTCGTCTAAAGACGACTCAAATACTAATGTACAGTCGTCTTTAGACGACTTTAGCTATGAGACAGGGGTTTCAACCCCTGGCTGGCAGATTATAGCTTTTAGAGAATGAAACAGCCCTGCCTTTTTTCCAAGCGATTACTGGCAAATATGATTTTCCAATGCACCACCGCACTCGTCACTTTGGCAACCGTTGACATTGAACTTTTGGTGCTTTTCTATACCAATTTGCTCAGCCAAAACCCGAATCCATACATCCCAAATATTTACGCTGAATTTCAGTTACCTGGATTGCGACTAGGAATCTTTAGACCCAAGGAAACGCACTTCTCAGAGTTTGAAAACTCAGCTAAAAATGGAATGAGTTTGTGTTTAGAAGTGACTGACTTAGAAGGGACAATTTCTCACCTAACCGCCCTCGGATACCCACCACCAGGAGAAATTTTTATAGCTTCTCATGGCAGAGAAATCTATGCCTACGATCCCCTAGGAAATCGGCTAATTCTTCACCAGGCATTTGTTATTTGTTAGCATCTTTGACTCTTAGCTGATTTTTTAGGCGGGTGCATCGCTTGAGTTTTTTGAATTTGCATAATTTAAAATATTAAATGGTGTGGAAATTTAGATTTTAGAATCTAAATTTAAGCCCCAGATTACTTTAGGTAAACAGCTAAGTCAGAAAAGCTACAAAAACTATAGATTAGTAACAGGACTGCGAGAACCTGCATTATCCGTAAATGGGGCGAGGGCATGAGACTTTCGCGTACCCACATTGACATAGCAGCTCCAATTGCGTAGCTTGAACTTAAAACCAAATAAGGCCAGTCTTTGGTAATTTCCCAGCTCATCAGTAAACCGATGGCTAACCCAGTCATCAGCAACTCAACGAACCAAGGTGGATTGTACTGGCTAGAAAAAACTAAAGTGCGCCACCAAAATTGTAAAGGTCTCATCGATCAGTTGTTAGTTGTTAAAAGAGCCATTAACGATGAGCAATTAACTGTTAGTTAATCGCTAATAAAAAAATTATCAATGCCGGACTACTAGCTAAGATAATCAAAATTAAACAGTTTGGCTATCTGCTCAGAGGCGCATCTGGCGGGAGAGTGCCGGGGAAAATCTGCTGATTGTGCTGCTGCAAGTCAGCGAGGGCTTCTTCTGTCTCAACTTGGGGAAACTCTTCATAGAAGCGGCTGACACTGAGGAAAGGATCGGGCGTCTGGAGGATAATAACGCGATCGCTCCAAGATAATAGCCAATCACTCAATCCTATCGGTGCCACTGGACTACAAACCCAAACAGCAGCGGGTTCTTGGGCTTTCAAAGCATAAGCGGCGGCTGCCATTGTCATGCCGGTAGCAATGCCATCGTCAATCAAAATAGCGATCGCACCGCGAGGACTCACGGACAAGCAGCTAGGAGAAAGCTGACTGTATAGCGCCGCAGCTTTTTCTTGGGCTTGGTGCAGCGCCGTTTCCCGCAGCTGATTATTTTCTTCATCTTTACGCGATCGCTTTGGCTGGTACCAGATGACGTGCCCATCTGACGTGACAGCACCGATAGCCAGTTCTGGGTTTTCGGGACGAGTAATTTTTTTAGCGACAATGATATCCACCGGGCAACCCAGACAGCGTGCCACCGGCACAGCCACAGGAATGCCGCCGCGAGGCAGTGCATAAACGATAGGCTGAACGCTCAATCCTTGAGCTTGGAGCTGGTTAATCTCTGCCAGAATAGGCTGAGCTAGCTGCTCACCGGCAGTAATGCGATCGCGAAAAATGGGGACAGATGACATGGCACCCTCCAGAAGTTGGCAGTGCGCTCGCCTCTATAATGGCTGATTTTCGCCAAATAAGTCAGGAATCGAGAGTCCATCCAAAGTATGAACTATCAAAGGGAAAGTGTGAAGCCACCTTTAGCCTGAGAATAACCGGAAGCTCAGAGGGCGGAAGCCCCATGCTGACCTAAGTCGGAAGGGCGACCTTCCGGCTTAGGTCAGCGGAGTGTCAATATTGTTAAGATTATTTCGGAAAAACAATAGACTAGCCGCCAAATTCATGCCCAGCGAAGACCAACTCAGCCTTTTTGACACTTCAGGGATTAGCGAATCTGCCACACCCCAGCCTCAAGCACCAGAACTGATTCCTACAAGTGCCAAAATTCCCATTCCTGCTGGCACCTATCAAACAATGGCTCAGATGAGTGAGCATTGCAACCAATGCCATCGCTGTCGATTGGGAGACACCCGTACACACGCTGTAGTTGGACGCGGCAATCTCCAGGCACCCATCATGATTGTGGGGGAAGCGCCCGGTCGAAATGAAGACGAAACCGGCTTGCCATTTGTCGGGAAAGCGGGACAGTTGCTAGAGAAAATACTCGCGTCGGTGCAGCTAAATACAGAACAGGATGTCTACATCGCCAATATTAATAAGTGCCGTCCCCCCGCCAATCGGGTACCCACCCCCGATGAAATCGCCGCTTGCAAACCTTATTTGTGGGAACAGATTCGCCTGGTAGACCCGAAAATTATTCTATTAACGGGCGCTACAGCAGTGAAAGGATTGACTGGCGATAAAAGAGCCATTACTAAAATTCGCGGCACTTGGATCGAGTGGGAAGGACGCCTGTGTATGCCGATTCTCCATCCAGCCTACCTGCTGCGGAATCCTGCCCGCGAACCGGGCAGCCCCAAATGGTTGATGTGGCAGGATATGCAAGCGGTGCGGGCAAAGTTGGATGAAATCCGCAGTTCTCCAGCGTAATTTTGTCCGCTTAAACCAGTCCTTCCTGTTCTAAGGTTTCAATTAGCTGAAGACCTCGTGGATCGCCGACTCTCAAAAGTGCCGCTTTAGCATCTTCTCGGACACCCATCTCTTCATCTTCTGCGAATGCCTCAATTAATCCATCAATGGCACCGGCGTAGACGGCATTAGAAGGCATTTCGCGGCAGAGTTGTCCTAACGACCAGGCACAGTTGCTACGGACTGCGGCGATCGCGTCTTGCCTTAAAGCTTCAATCAGGGGTGGAATTGATGCCACAATGGCTTCGTAGCCCAGTTCAGCCATTTGAGCTAACCCACTGGCTGCCCACAGACGCACGGCAGAAATATCGGTTTTTAAGGCGTCAGTGAGGGGTTCTAAGGAGCGGCGATCGCGGCAGTTTCCCAAAGCCCAAACAACGCCTTTGCGGACGTAGCCATTCCAATCGTGGTTGAGCTGGGTAATCAATGGCACTACGGCTGTAGAACTGGGATTGCGCCCCAGCCCATAAGCAGCGCTCACCCGCACCAACGGGCAGGGGTCGCTCAGCAAGCGGATTAAATGAGGAATCGCCCGTTCATCCTGTAGTTCGCAGAAAGCTCGTGCTGCTAGCATCCGTTGCTGCGTTTCAGGAGCCACCAACAGTGCCAGCATCGCTTCTGGATCTGGTTTAGGCTGGCTCTCCCCGTCGGCATCGAGCGGCTCTATTTGATCCAGGGGGCTTTCTAGCTCTATCTCTGGATCGAGTAAGCTCAAATCGTCATCGTCGTCATACATATTTGAATAAAGTACCACTACCGCTCCCATTCCTCTAGTCTCTACTGGCAATGCCTGCTTGAGAGAGGCACGAAAGTTAAGAAAACTAACATTATGAGTTGCTAGACCCGATCAAAAAGTTGAATTTGGTATAGTACACGACACCAAGAGCCTTCTATTGTGATGCTTGATAACAGGGGGAGTAATGTGACAGACCACCTAGAGCCATATCGCCGGATGGTTCGTTCCATTCGATTCGTTCCCGCCTTGGGACCAACCCACCCATCTCAGCAGCCGGTGATGCCATTGCCGCAGGTCAATTTATCACCGTCAGTGCCATCTGCTCCTCCACCTGCTTCTGGACCTGCCCCCGATCCGTCCGAACACGTTACCGGGTTGGTGCGGGAGGCAGTCTCGAAAGCGACGGTGCTTCCCGTGACCTATGCGATCGCGGAAAATCTCGGCGATCGCATCAGCCGACTGGCTCCTGCCAAACTAACGCGATCGCAACCGCCGGAAATTATAGCATTCAAAATTCCCCAGCCTGACCCCAACTGGCAGCCTACCACTCCAGTATCTGACTGGGAGAAGCCAGTAGACGCGAGTTCTACGGCTTCCTCAGCTGTCGCAGCACCGAAAGTAGAGTCACGGCCCAGTTCAGTTCCAGAGGCAGAAGCCCAAACTCCAGCAGCGGCACCGGAAGTTGAGCCACCGCCCAGTTCAGTTCCAGAGACGGAAGCTAAAGCACCCGTACCCGAACCAGTCGAGGAGACGCCCAGCGCCGTCCCAGAAACAATCTCTGAAGCAATCTCTGAAACTCCAACGGCGGCACCGGAAGTGTCAGCTCAACCTGAGGAGACGACTGCTGCTGAGGCTGGGTTGCCAGAGGAGGCGATCGCTCCCAAAGAGGAACTAAAAGATCCCCAACAACCGACTCTATTAGACAGGGCGGCGGCGGCGCTTCAGGCAGTGGTTTCTGTTTTCGACAAACCAGATGCCGACCAAAAAGAGCCTGCTCTAAAACCAGCACCTCCAGAAGCCGAAGCCGAAACATCAGCGGCTACACCCGTTCCAGTCGAAGATATCCCCAGGGAATCGGAAGTCGAAACCGAAACACCAACCGCCGAAGCTCCAGTGTCAGCTCAACCAGATGAGGAGATGGCTGCTGGTGAGTCGCCGGAGGAGGCGATCGCTCCCAACGATGAACGAGACGCCCCTCAGCCTACTCTATTAGATAGAGCAGCATCGGCGTTTGAGGCAGTGGTAGCTGTTTTCAACCAGCAGCCAGAAGCAGACGACCAGAACGAACCTGCTGTAGAATCAGCACCCGCAACCGCCTCAGAAGCCCCAGAAATGGAGACGCCTCAGATTATCTGTCCCAAATGCAGCGCTACTGAGGTTCGGAAAAATGGGCACTATAAAAACAAGCAAAGATATGTTTGTAAAGACTGTGGGAAACAGTTTGTTGCCGCTGATGTTGTTGAGGAAAATGCCGAGCCGCAGACGCAAATAAACCCTTCTTTAACATCTGAAGCTCAGGAATTGCCAGAGACGGAAAGCGTTCCTGGTGTGCCTGAAAAAGCTTCTAAGGGCAAAGGTAAGAAACAGGCAAAAGGCTTTGGACGGCCCAAAAGAAAATAGCTTTGTTGGTCTTCCTTATGGCTGCGGTGTCTCAGGAAACAGCGGTTTCAGCATCCACAAAGACTGGGTTTGGTAGCCGAGGCGGCGGTAAAGATTCAAAGCGGGTTGATTGGTTTGAAAGACTTGCAGACCCATTTGGCGATCGCCTCTTGCCCGCGCCCAGTCTTCGGCATGATTGACCAAAGCTTTTCCTATACCACGCCGACGGTGTTTTGGCAAGACATAGAGCAAAAAAATGTGGGCATGGCGATCGCCTGTTACCTGATCCACGGCATTCCCCAGCCAAAGACAAGCCACTTGGGAAGGATGATGAACGGATGAGCCAGGAATCGAAGAATCTGTTTCCTCCTTTTTTATTCCTCCTTCCTCCTTTAGTTCAACCCACCACAGAGGTGTTTTTTTAGAAAAGTATTGCTCAACCGTTTCCGCTAGATGAGAAAAATCTTTTTGTTCTGGAAAAAGCTCTTGGTAAGTCAGCTGCATGAATTTCACGAGACTTGCTCGATTCAGACTCGATCCTTCGCGCAGCTGATAACCAGGCAATAACAGACAGGGCATTTTAGACTATCGATTTTAGATTAGAGATGAATCCTAAATCCATCATTCCCAAGCTAAAATCAGATGCCGGTGCCTGAGCGCGTTCCCCTGGGGAATCGACTTCCTCAATAGGTGCGGGTGCTGCCATATCAGATGGTAAAAAGATGCGGGCGCTAACTGCCACCAGCGCCACAAAAAAGATCAACACCGCAATCAATGGAGCAATGTACTGACGAAGGATAGTCATAGCAAAAGACTTTTCTAAGAATTGTGCTTAAGATTTGTTAAGCTTTCTGTTTCTATCCTACAACTGTTGAGAGTCATCGTCTTCATCATCTAGTGCCTCTCTAGGTATTTCTGGCACAAAGCGCGGATTCCAGGGAGCAACAAAGGGCAACAGCAATAATCCAGGTAAAGCTGCAATTAAAGAAATTAGAAAGAACCCAGGCCAACCTGTCGCCTTTGCTAAGTGTCCGGCAGGAGCAGCAAGAATGATACTGCATACTGCCATCAAACTGGAGAGTAAAGCAAACTGAGTGGCGGAAAAGCGTTGATTACAAAGACTCATTAAATAGGCAACAAAGGCGGCTGTTACCAATCCGGCACATAAATTTTCGAGATTAATTGCCAGCACTAAAAAAGAGTAATTTTTGCCTGCGGTTGCTAGGGCAAAATAGCCGAGATTGCTGAATGCTTGCAGGGCACCAAAGAGCCAAAGGGAGCGATTGATGCCAATCCGAGTCACGATGAGTCCGCCACCGATTACACCAACGGTTGTGGCTAAGAAGCCCATGCCGCCCTGGATTGCCCCAATATCAGTTTTGGTAAATTCTATCGCTAGCAAAAATGGGGTTGCCATATTTCCGACTAAGGCATCACCCACTTTGTAGAGCAAGACAAACAGCAGAGTGAGGCTACCTGCACCAAGTCCTAGTCGCCGAAAAAATTCTTCAAAAGGTAGATATACGGCATCAGTCAAAGAGGTTGGTGGGCGATCGCTATTTCCTTTCGGTTCAGGTGCCCAGAAAGAGGTAATTAGCCCGACTCCCATTAAAGCTGCCATCAGTAGATACACCCCTGACCAAGGGATTCGATCTGCCAAAATCAGCGCTACGGCACTCGTCACCAGAATGGCAATTCGATAGCCTAAAACCCAAGTTGATGCACCTATACCTAATTCCCGTACTTCTAGCACATCGGTACGGTAGGCATCACCGGCAATGTCCTGAGTCGCGCTCAAAAAAGCAACGATTAAGGCATTGATGGCGAGAAATTGCAGGGCGTTTCGTGGCTGCTGGAGGGCCATTGCCGCGATCGCGAACAACAGCCCTACTTGAGTTAAAACTAGCCAACCCCGCCGCCGTCCTAAAAAAGGCGGTACAAATCGATCGAGCAACGGCGACCAGAGAAATTTGAGCGAATAAGGCAAGCCAACTAAGCTGAACAACCCAATTGATGCCAAATCCACTTTTTCGTCTTGCATCCAAGCTTGCAGAGTTCTGCTAGTTAGATAAAGGGGCAAACCTGACGAAAAACCTAATAACAGCAGAGACGCCAGCTTGCGACTCTGGAAAACTTGCAAGAAGGGTTGAGTTGCTTTCACGACTAAAAAGGCTGCTCCCTAGCTCAGATAACTCCTGTGACTTGAGACATCATCCCATAGAGAGAAACCTTTTCCCGGAGACTTAGCGGCATGGTAACGCGAACAGTGCTATCGCCTTCGAGATACCGATTTTATGGCAGCATCATAGCCGCGCCAGACGCCTACCAAGACACCTTGCACCTCCACTTGGTTAGCCTTTACCTTAATGGGGTCGTATTTGGCATTCGCGGGTTTGAGCGTAATTTGCTCTCCCTGACGGTGATAGCGTTTCAAAGTTGTCCCGTGTCCTTCGACTCGTGCTGCCACAATCGTGCCATTTTTCACCCGATCCGGTTCGGGTACGGGTCGCATGATCACCATATCGCCTTCGGCAATTTGGTCTTCAATCATGCTGTCTCCTACCACCCGAAGGGCATAATAATCTGGCTGACGAAACAGGGAAGACAAATCCAACTGTTCGAGAGTATCGGTGAAAGGTTCGACAAGACCACCGGCAGCGATCGCTCCTAAAACCGGCACTCCACCCGCACCAGAGCGCACAATTCTAATCGTGCGGGCTTTTCCTTCCGTCCAGTCAATATAGCCTTTCGCACGCAAGTGTTCCAGGCGACTCTGAACCGGCGCTGGCGACTTCAGTTCCATTGCCCACATCATCTGCCGAATTGAAGGCGCGTGTTGATATTGACCGATATATTCCACCAGCCAATTATAAAGTTGCTGTTGAGCATCAGTTAGGGGTTCCATAAAACAATAGGGGGATACTAATCTACGTCCTATAGAACATTCGTACTACTAAAATCTACGTCTGTCCAGTGGTTAATAGAATCATGGTTTTTAAACAATTAGCTATTAGCCATTCGCGATTAGCGATTAACAAATTATCAATCTGCTCCCAAAAGACTGACCAACAAAGCTTTCTGCGCGTGCATTCGGTTTTCTGCCTGATCCCAAACCCGCGACTGAGAACCTTCGATGACAGCATCGGTAATTTCTTCCTCCCGATGAGCAGGTAAACAATGCAGCACAATTGCATCAGGATCGGCAATACTCAACAGCTGCTCGTTCACCTGGTAAGGTTGAAAAATGGGAATTCTGGCATCCGCCTGTTCCTCTTGCCCCATACTTGCCCAAACATCGGTATAAAGCACGTGGGCACCTTTGGCGGCAGCTTCGGGATCGTTAGTAATTGTGACCTCAGTGTTCCCCTGTGCAATCTTCTTCGCCTGCTCTACAATTGCCGCATCGGGTTGATACTCCGCAGGTGTAGCAATTCTCACATTCATCCCCATCAACGCGCCGCCCAAAAGCAGCGAGTTAGCCATATTATTGCCATCTCCCAGATAAGTCAAAGTCAGCCCATCTGGCGTTCCAAAGCATTCTTGAACAGTTAACAAATCAGCTAAAACCTGACAGGGATGCTCTAAATCCGACAGCGCATTGATAATCGGAATCCTGGCATAGTCCGCAAAAGTTTGCAGATCCTGCTGCTCAAATGTCCGAATCGCTAGGATGTCTAGATACCGAGCCAACACCCGTGCTGTATCCGCCAACGGTTCTCCCCGGCTCACCTGGGTAACATTAGGATTAAGGTCTATCACCTGACCGCCCAGTTGGTACATTGCCACTGAAAAGCTGACGCGAGTCCGTGTAGACGCTTTATAAAACAACAGCCCTAACACCTTATTGCAGCGCCAACTTAGCTGATGCGTCTTCAGCTGGGTTGCCAAATGCAAAAGTTCTTTCATTTCCTCAGCACTGAGGTCTGCCAGACTTAGGAAATCTCGTCCTTTCAATGCTTCCATTTTTATCCCCGATGAGTGAAGTAAAATGCGTTCTTGTAGCGTGAGTCCTAACGTATCGCGTCGTTTTGACTCAACTTGGCTCTTGTTATACCGTTTTAAAACCCTACCAGATTTTTATCGACTTAGCTGTGGCAGAGGATTGTAGCTGAAAGACTATCCAAATCTCGGATGTGTAGGCTCCCTTTGAGGCAACGTTACTCAGCACTGGTGCAGTTTGTTGGGTAACGCGATCGCGTTACCCAACCTACGATTTTTCAAGGGTTCAGGAGTTTTGTCAATTGTAAGGACAAGTTCATGAGTAACTAGGCGGGTTCCCGGCGACATTTGGGGTAAAACCTTCGGGCTAGCAACCCATTTTTGCAGAAATTAACGGGTTTCAAGGGTAAATGTTTTTTCTGCTCAGCAGCTTAATAAAGAGTTGTAAATCCCAAATTTATGCTTCCCAGTCTCTTTCACCCCCAATTCTCGAAAAATATCTTTTCAACCTAGAAATCAACCACAATAAAGACAAAATCAACCACAATAAAGGCGTCGGTATGGTAAAGGTTCGCTTTGTCTCCTCCCAGTCAAAAAAGTGAGCGGAATGCTCAGCCTGTTTCCCCTACCCAGAAATTAGGTTGCAAGAATTAACAAACTGATGTATGTCGGTTAGGTTGATTACACTTAAAATTTTTAGTATAACCTTAAGCCGATTAAGTATATTTACTAAGGTAATGGGTGATTCAGAAAAATGATTAGAAATATCACAGAAATATAACTTTTCTAGAATCCCGAATATGAAATTTCCCTTCGCGGTGAAAATAGGACTGGCTATCTCGCTTCTTTCAGTTGGAGTCACTAGCACTAGCGTTTATTTTTTCTACTCAAAAACAAACCAAATTGTTTTGAACCAGATGTCAGAACGGCTTAAAGATGTAGGTCGTCAAGGAGCATCTTTATTAGAGCAAGACGAAAAAGAAAGAATTCAGCGGCTTCGCCAGTCTCTTGAAAAAAATTCTCTGCCTGTCAGCGAAAAAATAAGGACGCTAGAACCTGGAGAAATCACTGCTTCCTTGCTGCCTAAAATTGCCCAAGAATATATAAAATCCCAGGATTATCAAGACCTTGTGAAAATTTTGATAAAAATCAGAAATAGCAGCCGGAGAAAAGTATTTCCAGTGAGATTTTTGAGACAGGAACCGGAAGCCACAGTCGATATTCCGCTCATTCGCTCAACCTATCTTATCGTTAGCATACCAGAATCACCTGAATATCAAATTGTAAAATTTCTAGCTCATACCGATTACGAAAACACACTAGCTCAGAAAGAAAACTCTATTGGTAATATATACGCAACTGATCAAAAAGAACTGCAACAAGCTTTTGAAGGGGAAGCACAAGCAGGGAAAAAATTTTACACTGATAAAGTTGGGACTTTTCTGAAAGCAGCAATTCCCATCAAAGATGAGCAAGAGCAAGTAATCGCTGTTTTAGTTTTGGAGTACGACGGTACCAACGAAATCAATCAAGTCCAGAAATTACGGTATATTTGCATTAGTATTATCAGTATTAGTTTAGTTCTGTCACTGCTAGTCGCATTTTTGCTGGCGCGTTGGTTGGGATACCCGATTGAACAGTTACTAGAAGGTGCTCAGAAAGTATGCGATCGCAACTTTGACATCTTTATAGATGTTAAAAGCAAAGATGAGCTGGGACTACTGGCAGATGCCTTTAATTCGATGGTAACTGAGATACGGGATTATGCCCAAAATCTGGAATCTAAAAATAAAGATTTATTGCAAATAAACCAACTAAAGGATGAATTTTTAGCCAATACTTCCCAAGAACTACGAACCCCTTTAAATGGAATAATCGGCATTGCCGACTCTCTTTTAGAGGGAGCGGCTGGACAACTATCGGAAATCCAAGAGCAAAATTTGTTAATGATTGTTCAAAGCGGTCAGCGGCTAGCAAATATGGTTAACGATATTGTTGACTTAGAAAAACTTAAACATAAAACGCTGGAATTAAAACTCAAGCCAGTGGGAATGCGAGAAGTTATTGATGTTGTTTTAACTCTTTCTAAACCTTTCGCAGATATCAAATTTTTGCATTTGATTAATCAAATTGATCCTACAGCCCCACTGGTATATGCCGATGAAAATCGAGTTCAACAAATTTTGCATAATCTAGTTAGTAATGCGATTAAATTTACTGATCTAGGTGGTGTAGAAGTGTTGTCATTGGTTGTGGATAATTACATGGAAATTACGGTTGCAGATACCGGCAGCGGTATTCCAATCAGTAAACTGGACACCATTTTTGATGCTTTTGAACTTACCGAAGAATCTATTATTAGACCTTACGTGGGAACGGGCATCCGGCTTGCAGTTACCAAACAACTGGTGGAGTTGCATGGCGGCAAAATTCGCGTAGAGTCCACCCTAGGAAAAGGTTCGCGGTTTACTTTTACGCTACCGCTGTCAGAAAAGTTAGAAGTTGTACAACAAACTCCTTTCCAAGAGGTCAGTTTGAAGGAGTTTAAGATTGAAAACTTCCAGGTTGAAAGGTTACAAAATTACCTACAACCTGCACCCCAAGAGGGAAACTTTAAAATTTTAATTGTAGATGACGATCCGGTTAATCTTCAGATTCTTAACAATTATCTCTATTTGGAAAATTATACCGTTTTTCAAGCAAGGGATGGTATAGCTGCTTTAGAAGCCATTGAGCAAGGTTTAAAGCCTGACTTAATCTTACTTGATGTAATGATGCCAAAGATGTCAGGCTATGAAGTTTGCAAAATAATTCGCCAAACTTTCCCCGCGAATGAATTACCGATTGTGATTGTGACAGAAGCGCATAGCGTTGCTAATTTATTAGAAACTTTTGGTTCTGGAGCCAATGATTATCTAACTAAACCTATTTCAAAACACGAACTGATAGCGCGAATAAAGACTCATCTTGAGCTTTCCAAAATAAATATTGCTTATGGTAGGTTTGTGCCTCGGCAATTTATTAGTTTACTGGGAGAAGAAAGTATTGTTAATGTAAAGCTGGGCGACCAAGTACAGAAAGAAATGACAATTCTCTTTTCTGACATTCGTGACTTTACTAGCCTTTCAGAGGCGATGTCACCCAAAGAGAACTTTAATTTTATTAATTCTTACTTGAGTCGGGTGAGTCCAGTTATCCGGAATAATAATGGCTTTATAGATAAATATATCGGAGATGCGGTGATGGCGCTTTTTCCGGAAAGCGCTGAAGATGCTTTGCGGGCAGCGATTGAAATGCAAAAACAAGTCTTGCAGTATAATGTGGAACGCCAAAAAAACAATTTACCGCCTATTGCTATCGGCATTGGCGTCCATAGCGGCAGTTTGATGCTGGGCACGATTGGAGATGAACAGCGTATGGAAGGGACAGTGATTTCAGATGCTGTGAATCTGGCGTCTCGCCTGGAAGATTTGACCAAAGTCTACGGAGCTTCTATTATTATTAGTGAAAAGACTTTGCTGGGTTTAGAAGATCCCACCCAATATAATTATAGGTTTTTGGATAAAGTCCATATTAAAGGTCGTAAAGATTTATCGCCTATTTTTGAAGTTTTCGATGGTGTTAGCTTAGAGAATTTAGAACTAAAAAGCAAAACCAGAAGCTCCTTTGAATGGGGAATCCATCTCTATTACAGTAAAAAGTATGCCTCTGCGGAGCAAATTTTCAAGAACGTCTTAGAGCAAAATAATCAGGATAAAGCGGCTAGCCTCTATGTTAAACGTTGTCAGAGATTACAAAAACGGGAAACAGATGAAAGATGGGACGGGATTGAGTCTTTCGAGGAGGCATTTTAGGCAAAGGAAAAGGGAAGAAGGCTGGGAAAGTGGGGTGCAAAGACAGCCTGCACCCCGGATTACCAATCCTTTGATTAAACGCCTGCTTTTAAGTCTTCCAAGTCTCTGCCTGGGAATGGTTTTACCTTCTGTAACGACTTTGATGCCGAGTCGAGTTTTGAGTGCTGAAGAAATATTTATTTCCTATGGACCTATACAGTTATCTCTTCCCGTTTCGGCGCTGGAAGAATATGCCAGAGAAGGCAAAATTAATCAGGATTTAGGGTTTTATGCTCAATTTTTCAAGCCAGAACAAATGGAGCAGTTACGGAGGATTTTGCAAACTCGTGCGAATGTGAATCCGGTGGCAGTGGCTCAATTTCTCTACACGCCGCAGGGGGAAATTCTGCTGCGACGAGTGGGCGAAATTATTCAAACAAAAGCGTTTCAACCGGGTTTTTATGCAATTCGAGCTGCTTTAATTCAAGCTGCTGCCGATCCGGAAGGGTTGACGCCACTGAATGTACTGAGAAAGTTCCCGACTTACGCAATTCGGATTAATTCGGATCGGGGGTTTGAGATTATTGACGATCTGAGCAACCTGATCGGGAAAACGCAAGGAGCGATCGCTGCCGTTGAACAGCAAGCCTTGGCTGAAATCTCAACTCAGTCATCAACTCAGTTGCCATTTCAGGCGTCACCACTGGCAATACCGTCTAATATTCCCGCAGGGCGAGATTTACAGGAACCAGGACCCCTAAGCTGGGAAATGCAAACGCTGACGCTCAATGACCTCAGCCGCAGCCGTACCTTCCCAGTCGATGTTTATCTGCCTCAGTTGAGCGGACGAGCCGCACCCGTAATTGTAATCTCTCACGGGCTGGGAAGCGATCGCTTATCCTATGGCTATCTGGCGAAACACCTAGCTTCCTATGGATTTGCAGTGGCTCTACCAGAGCATCCAGGCAGTAATTCCGAGCAATTGCAGGCTCTGATTAGCGGTCTGACGAGCGATGCGGCTCCTCCCAGCGAGGCGGTTGACCGTCCTCTGGATATGAAATATTTGCTGGATCAACTGGCAGCTACTTATGGAGGGCGACTGGATATGCAACAAGTCGGCGTCCTTGGTCAATCGTTTGGCGGCTACACGGCGTTGGCGCTGGCTGGTGCAGAAATTAATTTTGAGAAACTCCAAAAAGATTGCGCTGCCATAGATAATTCCTTGAATCTGTCGCTGTTGCTCCAATGTCGGGCGCTGCTGTTGCCGCAAGTTGATTATCAGTTGCAGGATGAGCGAATTAAGGCAGCGATCGCGATCAATCCAGTTGATAGTAGCATCTTCGGAAAAACTGAGCTGAGCAACATCAAAATTCCGGTGATGTTATTTTCCAGCAGTAACGATACCGCTGCACCCGCTTTATCAGAACAAATTCAACCCTTCACCTGGTTGACAACACCCAACAAATATCTGGTTTTGATGAAAAAGGCAACGCATTTTTCCACTTTAGGAGAAGCGTTTGAAGGTACTGGTATAGTCAAGATTCCTCCGCAAGTTGCGGGACCAAATCCCGTGACTGCTTTTGGATATGTGAAAGCATTGAGTTTAGCTTTTTTTAAAACCTATGTTTCTAACGAGCCAGAATATCAACGATATCTGAATGCTTCTTACGCTCAATCTATCAGTAAAGATGAGATCCCTTTGATTTTGATTCAGTCCTTGACAGAGGAACAGTTGAAGGGAGTCAGCAATACTTCTGCCGCTCAGCCAATCCCATCTCCCACCCCTTAAAGTATGTCGAGCGAACCTTATAGCGCTAAAGTTTAAGAAGAATGAACCACAAAAACGCAAAGACACAAAGGAAAACACAAAGCACCTTTGCGAATGGAATATTGCGGCTACACAGATCCTGGTTGGGTACAATCTTCTAAATATCCATGTCCTAGCTGTAACTACAAAATGAATCAATTTATTTTTCAAATTGATTCAGAAGATAATATTCTTTATACATGGGGAGATATGGGCGCAGGATATCTCATCCAATGCCCCAAACATAAGGAACAAGTTGCTTTTCTGTGGCAGTGCCACTAATTAAAAACTTATAGGATTAAATGCAAGGATTTCTTAACTTAAACAAATCAGTTGGATTCACTTCTCACGATTGTGTCGCCAAGGTGCGAAAACTCTTGCGCCTCAAGCGTGTGGGACACGCGGGAACTTTAGATCCGGCTGCGACTGGGGTGTTACCAATTGCGCTGGGTAAGGCGACGCGGCTGTTGCAATATTTGCGGCAGGATAAGGCTTATCGGGGGACGATTCGACTGGGGGTAAGCACGGCGACTGATGACTTGGAAGGGGAAATTATCAGCGCCCAGCCAGTGCCAGAATTAACCTTAGAACAAGTGAAAGCAGCGCTAAAGAAATTTGAGGGGAAAATTCAGCAAGTGCCGCCCAGTTACAGCGCCATTCAAGTTGAGGGAAAACGCCTGTACGATAGGGCACGGGCGGGTGAAATTATTGAAGTTCCAGCGCGAGAAGTGGAAGTTTATAAGCTAGAAATATTGGAGTGGCGCGATCGCGATTTTCCCGAATTAGATGTAGCGATCGCTTGTGGCCCTGGAACTTATATTAGAGCGATCGCTCGCGATTTAGGTTCGGCGTGTGCAACCGGCGGCACCCTGGCTGCCTTGACTCGCACTGAGAGTAGCGGCTTCCAGCTAGCAGATAGCCTGACTTTTGAAGAATTGGAAGAACAGCTCAAACAAGGAACGTTTCACCCAATTCTAGCGTCGGCGGCTTTGGGGCATCTCCCAGCTGTCACCTTACAAGCAACAGACGCTAAAGCCTGGTGCCAAGGTCAGCGCATTCCTTTTCGCCCCCTTTCCTTTCCTGCCTTGACGGGCGCTGAAGAGGGAAAGTTGCGGCTTCACGATGAAGATGGTCGTTTTTTGGGTATAGGCTGCCTGCTTGCCTCAGAAACTGGCTATCTGCTGGTTCCTCAGATGGTATTTGAGCCACTTTGAGCCACATTTAGAGGAACACCCGCTTTCACGAACGCGCGATCGCCGCAATGCTCTGCCATCCGGTTGTCAGGATAATCGTTTTAGAGTTAGAACTGGCAGCATGATAGCCGTCTGCGAACGACTTAGCTGCTTTTGGAGAGAATTTCGGATGCGATCGCTAAAATCAACGTTAATTTATATTGCAATTATTCTGGGATTTCTTTCGAGCTATGTTAATAAATTATCGGCTCAAGATTCCGATTTTGCCACTTTAAGTCGGGAAATTATTAGCAGATTGAATGGAAATTGTCAGGGTTCTACGCAAGTTAGCTATCAATCCCAGAAGTTGACCTCACCGAATGGCATCAATTCAGTTTATCTGAATATGAATATTAGCAGAGTTGGTCAATTCAACAGTCGGAGAAACGACAACTTGTTGATTAAATGTAATCCCAACACGGCCGATAAAGTTATTGGAGAATTAGTAATTGAAAAGGAGGGGATATTGAGTGAAAAAAGGCTAGGAGACATTCTTGGCTTAAGTAACAATATTCATAACTACGTTATTGCCAATCCGGTTTCTTTTTCCCCAGACGATAGATATTTAGTGCTAAGATTAGATGTTTTCGATGGATTGAATAACTCTTGGGTTAATCATCTAATTGTAGATACTCTTAACAGTTATAAAATATTGGCTTTTTCTAATTGTGAAGGATTTGAAAGCAATTCCTATTTAGGATTTATTTCATCTTCCGAGATAGTTTTTGCCTGCGAGAATCCTAGCGAACCAGGTCCCATAGAAGTATTTAATTTTCAAAAAAGGTCTCGACAGAAGATTTCTACCCGGAAGGGTTCAAGGGAATTAGTAAAAATCCTTGACAAAGTTCGTTCCTACGGCTCAGTTTCTTCGGAGTTTACCATCGTCAATGAGCAGCAGTTTCCTCCTGAATAGAAGTTAAGCTGTTGGAGATAAAATTTCACTAGAGTTTCTTGGGATTATAGCAATCCTAAATGATTCGAGAACTCCTGTAGAGACGCGATAACCGCAAGTCTTCTACACTAAGGCGAATACTTGCGTAAAACTTAAATAGGATTGTTATATAGACTTTGTAGAGTAGTCCTCAATAATTCGTGAATACGAGATACCCGACTTCTTTAAGAAGTCGGGTATCTGAACCGATAGCATCTCAAAACTCAAATAGGATTGTGATAGAGATGCCACATTTCGTCTCTTGGCAAACTTTCTTTCTGACCCAAATTACTGAATCTGTAGCTTGGGTTGAAAGATAGCGGAACCCAACCCTTTTGCTGGGTTTCGTTCCCAGGAACCAGCCTACTAAACTCCAGTAATCTAATACTAGGAAGAAAGTAATTTTGCCCTAAAGTAAACACATTCATCGATATTTCCCCGTTGGAGTAAAAAAATGACCCAAGCACAAGTAGCACCTTATGGTTCCTGGAAATCGCCCATCACCTCTGACTTAATTGTTTCTGAAACAATTGGAGTGGGGCAGATTGCCCTTGATGGCGAGGATGTTTACTGGATTGAGGGGCGACCCGCAGAAGCCGGACGGAGTGTGATTGTGCGACGTACCCCAGAGGGGAAAACCATTGATGTCACGCCACCTCCCTTCAACGTCCGCACCCGCGTCAATGAATACGGCGGCGGTGCCTTCTGCGTCGCTGATGGCACTATTTATTTTTCCAATTTTGCGGATCAGCGCCTTTATCGGCAGACTTTAGGTGCAGAACCGCAACCGCTGACACCAGAAGGAATTTTCCGCTATGCAGATGGAGTAATTGACCGGAAACAGGGGCGGATGTATGCTGTGCGCGAAGACTACACCAGTAGCGATCGCGAACCAGTCAATACCTTGGTTAGCATCAACTTGGAAGATGGTGACGATATTCGGGTGTTGGTGTCTGGAAACGACTTTTACTCATCTCCACGCCTCAGTCCTGACGGTTCTCAGCTGACTTGGTTAACTTGGAATCATCCGAATCTGCCTTGGGATGGGACGGAATTATGGGTTGCACAGATGAAGGCGGATGGTTCCTTGGGTGAAAGCCAACGGGTTGCTGGTGGCGTTGATGAGTCGATTTTTCAGCCTGAATGGTCGCCGGATGGCATCTTACACTTTGTTAGCGATCGCAGTGGCTGGTGGAATCTCTACAGATGGCAATCCAGATCCCCCCTAACCCCCCTTGGTAAGGGGGGCAAAGACGTTGAACCGCTGTGCGAGATGGAGGCTGAATTTGGGCTTCCGCAGTGGGTTTTTGGGATGTCCACCTATGCCTTTGAATCTGCTAATCGCATTATCTGCACCTACACTCAGCAAGGCATTTGGCATCTGGCGAGTCTCGACACACAGACAAAAAAGCTGGAGCAAATTGAGACGGACTACACTGAGATTTCCTCTCTAAAAGCATCTGCGGGTCGTGTGGGGTTCATTGCGGGTTCACCGACCAAATTTAGCTCGATTATCCAAATGGATATGGCTACGCGGCAGATAGAAGTGTTGCAGCGATCGAGTCAGTTAGAAATTGACGCCGGATATTTGTCTATCCCGCAACCGATTGAATTTCCTACCGAGAACGGATTAACCGCTCACGCCTTCTTCTATCCGCCCCAAAACCGCGACTATACGGCACCAGAAGATTCATTGCCGCCCTTAGTCGTAAAAAGCCACGGAGGACCGACAGCAGCCACCTCTAGCCAGCTGAACTTGCGGATTCAATACTGGACAAGTCGCGGATTTGCTTATCTAGATGTCAATTATGGCGGCAGCACCGGCTATGGACGCGCCTACCATCAGCGGCTGGATGGGCAGTGGGGGATTGTGGATGTGGATGATTGCGTGAATGGGGCGCGGTATCTGGCGCAGCAAGGCTTGGTGGATGAAAACCGGATGGCGATCGCTGGTGGGAGTGCGGGTGGCTACACGACTCTGTGCGCCCTGACTTTCCGCGATGTCTTCAAGGCAGGTGCGAGTTACTACGGCGTCAGCGACTTAGAGGCGCTAGTCAGAGATACCCACAAATTTGAATCGCGCTATCTGGATCGGCTGATTGGTCTTTACCCACAGCGGCAAGATATTTATCAAGAGCGATCGCCTATCCACTTTACTGACAGTCTCTCTTGTCCGGTTATTTTCTTTCAAGGGCTAGAAGATAAAGTTGTCCCGCCCAACCAAGCGGAGATGATGGTAGAAGCGCTACGAGCCAAAGGATTGCCTGTCGCCTATGTTCCTTTTGAGGGCGAACAGCATGGTTTTCGCCGCGCCGAGAATATCAAACGCGCTATTGATGGGGAATTTTACTTTTATTCTCGCGTCTTCCGGTTTGAGCTTGCCGATCCAGTTGAGCCAGTTGCGATCGCTAATCTTGACCTTGAATCATGACCAACCCCCAGGCTGATTACGATAGCCCTTGGAAGGAAGCCTTGGAGAACTATTTTACCGACTTCATGGCTTTCTTCTTCCCGCAAGCTCATGCTGACATTAACTGGTCGCAGGGCTACGAATTTCTCGATACCGAACTGCAACAAGTCGTCCGAGATGCAGAACTGGGGCGGCGGCGAGTCGATAAACTGGTAAAAGTCTGGCGACAAAACGGCGAAGAAACTTGGGTACTGATTCACATCGAAATTCAAAGCAAAGTCGATGCTAATTTTGCCGAACGGATGTATGTCTATAATTACCGCCTTTTTGACCGATACCGGCGGCAAGTTGCCAGCTTAGCAGTTTTAGCAGACGAACAAGCGTCTTGGCGTCCCCAGAGTTATCACTATGAAATTTGGGGTGCAAGAGTTAGTTTGCAGTTTCCCACTGTCAAACTGTTGGACTATGAAGCACAGTGGCAAAGTTTAGAGCAAAGCACCAATCCTTTTGCCGTCATCATCATGGCTCATCTAAAAGCACAGGCAACGCGCCGCAATCCCGAAGGACGGTTACAGTGGAAATTGAGCCTAGTTCGAGGTCTGTACGAACGGGGGTATAGCCGGGAAAACATTCTAGAGTTGTTCCGGTTGATTGAGTGGATGATGGTGCTACCAGAGGAATTGCAGTTTGGTTTTGAAGAAACACTGAATCGTTACGAGGAGGAAAGGAGAATGCCATTTATCACGCCAATTGAGCGCAGAGGCATCCGCAAGGGAATCGTACAAACTTCTAGAGAGAATGTCATCGAAGTTCTGGAGACGCGGTTTGAAACGGTGCCTAGCTCAATAGTCGAGAGCGTCAATAGCATAGAAGATCCAGCTTTGCTAAAACAGCTTCTGAAGCAGGCAATTACCGTTAACTCTGTGGAAGAATTCCAGCAAGCGATCGCCCAGCTTACCTCTCAGGGAGAATCGGGAACAGTCTAAAGCCACAATTTTTAAATGGAGATTAATTCATGCCAGATGAACCGATATTCAACATTAACGAAGAAATGTATGAGACGTTGCTAGAATTCCAGCAGCAAATTGAAGAAGGCGAAGTCGAATCGCCAGCGGAAACGACACAAGAGCAGCTTGACCCGACTAGAGAATCTCTTGAAAATGTTTACTTGGCTGAGAGTGATTCAAAACACCCCATTGAGTAAAGCCAGTAGTAGGGTGCGATCGCGCTTGTGAGGCGTGGGGAAAGCGATCGCACCCTTCCCTTCTTCATCCGTCTGTTGCTTGCATAAAATTAAGAGCAAATTTGTCCCAATAACGCTGTGCAAAAACGCCTAATTTAGAAGCGCCAAAAAATTAGCAAGATGATTTGGTGGGTTTGGCTGGAAAAATATTTGATTGAATAGTAAATGCAGAAAAAGCAGAAGTTTCCCTACCTAGTTGGTTCCAAATGGACAGCCCAGCAAAAAACGTGGGGATGGCGACATTTTCAAGTAGTTAATCGCAAAAATCAAGGCAAGTTTGTCTTTGCAGAAATGGTCGCTTCCTGCGACCCAAACGTGCGTTTCTGGGTCAACGCCAAGCTGCTAAAAAATCCCTCGCAGTGGCAAGCTGGTTGGCAATCTGTACAAGAAATGGAGAAAAATGAAGAAAACAGCGAATTAAATCTTGAAAATTTAATAATTCCTAATTTTTAATTTTTAATAATTCCTATGACTGCTGTTTCCCTTGAGAACGTCCGCAAACTCTACAACAAAGTCCCCGTTGTCAACGACCTCTCCTTTACGATTAAATCTGGAGAGATGTTTGGACTCCTCAGTCCCAACGGTGCGGTAAAATCCACTACAATTCGGATGCTGACCACATTGACAAAACCCAGCAAGGGTCAAATTGAGGTCGCTGAATATTTGTGCGGTAGCAAAGCGGTAGCGCCTTTGGCGCATCGCATTGGTATCATGGATGCCGGTCAGTTGATTGAACTAGGTACCTTGGAACAGCTGCGCTCTAAACACGGCGAAGGGTTGGTAATGAAACAACAAGGAGATCGCTGGGAATACAAATTCTTCCCCAATCTGGAACAAGCCAACGCTTATCTTGACGCCGCACCCGATAAAACTGGTATGATGGTTCGCCCGTCCAATCTAGAAGATATTTTCGTTGAACTCACAGGACGCCAGCTAGACTAACCAATTTAGTCATTCGTCTTTTGTTCAGAGTCTCTTACCCATGACGAATGACGAATGCACTGACTAATGACGAATGACTAATGATGCCTCGCCTCGCCTCGAAAATTGAAGCCATTCTTTATCTCAAGGGTAAGCCGATCTCGGTTAGCGAAATTGCCGAATATGCTGGATGCGATCGCCATAACGCCGAAGATGCCCTCATTGAACTCATGACTGACTATGCCCATCGGGATAGCGCCCTGGAAGTGGTGGAAACGCCCGAAGGCTTTACCTTACAATTGCGATCGCCCTTTCAAGGTTTGGTGGAGGCGTTAGTTCCGCTAGACTTAGGTGTGGGAGCCTTGAGGACGCTGGCAGCGATCGCCCTCAAAGGTCCCATTACCCAATCTGAGTTGGTCGATTTGCGCGGTTCGGGAGCTTATCAGCACGTTCAGGAACTTGTCGAACGGGGTTTTATCAGCAAGCGCCCACAAGCCGATGGTCGCTCCTACTGGTTACAGGTTACAGAAAAATTTCATCAATATTTTGAAGTCGAACAACTCCCCCAACTGACTCAGCAGGATGCACCGTAAAACCAGCCACTTGATGTTTAAGAAAGCATCTTTTATTTAAAATCTCTCTATCGGCTTACATCTGATAAGCAATAGTAGGGAGTAGCCAAACAACACAATCGTTTACAGTAGAAAGGAAGCTACTCAAATCTTTTTATTCCAATGGTGTTTAACCCTGAATTGTTCGACCGCGAGCCTGAAGATGCACAAGTCAATCAGCTCCTCCAATATATTCAGCACCAATCTCCAGAAGTTTTAGCGCGGGTTGCAAAATCTGTCACGCCTGACATTAAGCAAATCATCTCGCAGAACGTTCAGGGACTGGTGGGAATGCTTCCCTCAGAGAATTTTAACGTTCAAATTACGACCGACAGAGAAAATTTAGCAGGTCTGTTGGCGTCAGCAATGATGACTGGCTATTTCTTACGTCAGCTCGAACAACGGATGCATCTGGATGAAGCGTTGACTGGTTCTTCTTCCCTGTCTCACAAACCTTCTAACGGCGAAAAATTCGCTGATTAAATCCAGTCAACTTATCAGCGATATGTCATCCACCGCACTTCTGTCTCTAGCTCAAGAGAGAGTCTTGTCTTTATGAGAAGTTATCGCCTATTTTTGGCATTTTAGGCGATCGCTTCGATTAAACTTGTCCATTCCATTACCAACTTGCGATCGCATAGTTAGCAACCAGTCAAGTGGCTTCCGGTTTCAGATTTCCCATCTAAAATCCACGCATAGTCTTAGCCGCCAGCCGCAAAGGCAACCAATATCAAAATTGACAGTAAAAGACCGGGACTGAGCATCAGCGCTAAGGTTAACAGTTCATTGAGTTCCATTTTATTGCACCACTACTAAAGCTCATCTAGCCGATAGCGATCTTAACACGGCAACCGTGATTTCAGAAGCAATAAGCAGAATGAATAATAATTTCAAAATCTAATAATTTAGCAAACATTAAATATTTTAAATTTAATGTTTGCTAAATTATTAGATTCTTCCGGCAATATTTCTAATATCAAATTTGGTTGATTACCGGCAATTCTTGGAACCTAACCCCACTCCGCAAGCGGGGTGAAGTTATTTTATAATAAAACGGATTTGATATAATTTAACGTTTTTACTTTATGGCAATCCTTAAACATCCTATATTTTAAATCTTATTGCAGCGTTTTACATCAAGAATATTTGCCTAAACCGCTCTTTTTTTTGAATCGCGGCTAAAGATTTCAGGTTTTTGTGAAAAATTTTCCTATAACTCTATTAAAATGCCTTTATTCAAGGTTATTTGGCGTTCAATAAGATTAAAATTTTATAGAAAACATACATTTTAAAAAATACTTGGTAATCAGTAAATACGGAGAAAGAAAATTTTAGGTTTCTTTCTGTAATTTATCGCCAAATTTGACGCCTATCCTTTTTAGGTAATTTCACCTATATAAATAGGCATAAATTTTGATAAGTGTAAAGACTTCATCTATAAAAATTTGCAAATCTTAAAACTTATTGTTAGATTTCAGACAACGCCATAGAAGATGATAGCCAACGATGAATAAGTTCTTTTGGATTATTCCGTCACCGCCAACGCTGCAAGCCCAATCTCGTGTTTATGACCTGAAAGCGCGGCTAGATTGGGGTGAACCGGCTTTGACGATTATTGATGTGCGCGATCGCAGCCAATTTAATATTAGCCACATCATGGGAGCCATCCCCATGCCGATGAACGAATTAGTAGATCGCGCCCTCACCAATTTGGAACTCACCCGCGATATCTACATTTACGGTGAAACCGATGAAGAAACAGCAATTGGTGCTACAAAACTGCGTGCAGCTGGTTATCAAGAAGTGTCTGAAATCAGAGGTGGTGTGGCGGCATGGAAAGCAGTAGGCTATCCAGTTGAGACGATTCTCAGTACTAGTTGTTAACGAATCGTGAATGGCTAATAGCCAATAGCTTAGGAACGTGGATTTATTAACCCCCTATTCCTTGTGTAGGGGCGTGTTTGTACCCATTGGTGTCAACTTAAGGTTGGCTTGGCGGTTGAAACCGCAGCTATAGAGACTCGCACCTACCGAGAACAGGTTTAAAACTTATGATTTTTCCTTAGTCCCCGCCAAGCGGACTTAGTTTGTTTAGCCGCGACTTCCAGTCACCAAAGCTTAAGTTGACACTAATGGGCAGTACCATGCCCCAACAGGACGTGAATGAGTGTAAGTTATTTAATTTTCATTTCTTAGTGTTCAAAAATATCCTTATATTGCAGCAAATCCAAAGTGACAACCGTGGGCAAACATTCAAAGCATTGCTGAGCCACTTCCCAGCGTCCTTCGCGTTGCAACATTGCAATTAGTTTTTGTCGCACGCTGAGTAGATAACGAACATCATTCGCTGCATAGCGGAGTTGTTCTTCGGACAAATTTGCCGCATTTCCCCAGTCTGAACTTTGAGCCGTTTTGTCAAGTTCTACCTTTTCTAGCTCTTGCACCAAATCCTTCAAACCGTGGCGGGAAGTATAGGTGCGAGCAAGCTTGCTGGCAATTTTAGTACAAAAAATGGGAGCTACGTGGATGCCCAAATTGTGCCGTAGTTGGGCGACATCAAAACGGGCAAAGTGAAATAGTTTTAGGACATTGGTGGCTTCCATGAGTTGTTTTAAGTTGGGAGCGTCTATCTGTCCTTTGGCGATTCGCACGACTGTAACTCGGTTTTGGGCGTCGCACAGTTGCACCAAGCATAAGCGATCGCGCTGGGGTAACAATCCCATCGTTTCAGTATCCACAGCGATCGCTGACTCTTGCAGATATTGAGACAATATCTCCTCGGAAAGGTCGCGATCGCATACCTGAAAATCTTCCAATTCTCTCTCCTTAGCGGCGTTTAATGAAAATTTGGGTTAAGTAATACTCGCCCTTTGCGTTCTTGGCAACACCCACCCCAGTTAAATCATACTGACCTTGAATATTTTTCAGATGACCGGGACTTTTTAGCCAACCTTCAACTGCTTGCTTGGCTGGATCGCTAAAGCCTTGATTGTACGCCACATTCTCAGCAGCAGCGCCATAAGAAATCGATTTACCAATTGCCTTAACTCGCTGCTCAAACCCATTATGACTGAAAGGAACCTCACCATTTGCCATTGCCTGACTATGTGCCCTCGCTTCTTTGCTAATTCGAGCATCTAGCGTCAGAGGTGGCAAATTTTGGGACTTTCGATATTGATTGATCAGTTGGTGAGTATACTCTTCCAAGGTTAGGAAAGTACTGGGAGAACTAGCCGGTCTGGGGGATGGGGTGGCTAGCGATTCTTCGGCTGGCGGAATGTAGCCATCAGGATTAGGGATCAAATCGCAGCCTCCAGCGCCAAGGACAAGCATTCCGAAAACCAGCCCCGCAACTAATTTTTGCATAAGTTCTTTAAATATTTGGGAATCAATGTAGCAATTCTTGCAGGATGAGAATATAAATTTGCACTATAGCAATCCTATTTTAGTTGTAAGCCAGCGCTTCAGATACCCGACTTTTTAGAGAAGTCGGGTATCTCGCCTTCAAGAATCATTTAGGAGTGCTATAGAGCCGGAAATTGTTTTTCAACTTGCCAAGAATTCATAGAGGGCAAGATAAGTTTCTTCTGGCGCTTCTTCGGGTAGAAAATGACCGCAATTGATAGCCTTACCGCGTACATCAATTGCTCGTTCGCGCCAGGTTTCTAAAACATCATATTTGCGTCCAATAATTCCTTTTCCACCCCAAAGAGCCAGCACCGGACAGAGAATTTTTTGTTCTATATCTAGGTTATCGTGTTCCAGATCGATGGTAGCAGCGGCGCGATAATCTTCGCAGGTGGCATGAATCGCAGCACGATCGCTAAAGCACCGAATATACTCAGCCAAGGCTTCAGGAACAAAGGCAGAAAAATCCTGACTCCATCTTTCTAAACAGGTGCGTAGGTAATATTCAGAATTAGCTCCAATCAAAGTTTCCGGTAAGTCATCGGGTTGAATGAGAAAAAACCAGTGGTAGTAAGCCGTGGCAAAATCTTGATCGGTAGTCGCGTACATTTTATGCGTGGGCGCGATATCTAATAATGCCAGTTTCTCAACTCGGTTAGGATGATCGAGAGCCATGCGATGAGCGACTCGTGCGCCTCTGTCATGACCGACTAGATAAAATTCTTCATAACCTAATTTTGACATTACCTCGACTTGATCTTGCGCGATCGCTCGTTTTGAATAATTCCGATGCTCCGGTTCGCCTTCCGGCTTAGAACTGTCGCCGTAGCCTCTCAAATCTGGTGCCACTACTGTAAAATTCTCAGCTAGACGAGGTGCTATTTTATGCCACATAACGTGGGTTTGGGGATAGCCGTGCAGCATCAGTAGCGCCGGACCAGATCCCGCCTTGACCAAATTGATTCTAGCTTCAGTGGTATCAATTTTAGCCACATCAAAATTAGCGAACATTGTCATTGTTTAATTAACGCAGTGCCCAATCTAAAAATCGCTCAGTATGATAGAGCGCTAGCTGGCTGCTAAGCCCTTGAAAGACAGCATCAAAAGCGTGTTCAGCCCAAGGAATTTCAAGCAAAACAGATATATTTCCATCTGCACGCAGGCGTTGATGCATTTGCTGGATAAATTTTAATTGCACTAGATGATCGCGACTTCCATGTACAAATAAAGTTGGCGGTAGCGATCGCCTAACATAGCTAATCGGTGAAGCAAGACGATACCGATCGGGCATTGTAGCAGGCGTTCCACCCATAAATGTTTCTAAAACCGCTCGCGTATCGATGGGATCGGGACGTGGCGGGTTAGCATAGCCTCCAGGCAGATCAACCGGGCCATAGTAGCTAACCACTGCTTTTACAGGCAGTGCATCCGGCTCATAAGCCGCCAGCATTGCCAAATGTCCGCCAGCAGAACGTCCAACCATTGCAATCCGTTCTGGGTCAGCCTCGTACTCAGCGGCGTGTTGGTGGATGAAGGCTAAGGCAGCACGCACGTCATCCAGCTGCGCCGGAAAACGGTAGCGCGGCGTGTGTCGGTAATCAATGGCAAAGACACTATAGCCCCTCGCTGCCATATAACGGCTAAAATCAGCGTTTTGGGTGGGGTCGCCGCTCCGCCATGCCCCAGCGTAGATGATAATTAGCGCTGGATAATTGCCGACTTGTGGCGGTCGGTAGAGATCCATGCTCAACGGGACACCGTCTGGTTTTGAAAAGACGATGCCAGAGGTATAGCGACTCTCACCCGGATTGATGCCTCGAAACACATCAGCCAGCACGAACGGTTGTTCGCGCATCCCTTTTTGCTGACGATTGGGCAAATTTACACTGTAATCGCCGAGACCGTTTTGCATTGCCACTGCTAGATGCTGTTGTGTTGCTGGCATCTGCAACAGTGGCAAGACACTCAAAAGCAGTGCCAACAAACTAGCACCCAAAGCCAGAAATTGCCACGGAGTGCGACGTATCATCACCAGTGCCAACAGACTAGCGATCGCGTTTAGCACCACCAACCAAGGACTCACTTCTGGTGCCCCCACCCCTAATGGCAGTAGGGACATCGTGGGCGCTGGAACCACAATCCAGGAACTCAAGAAAAGTGCCGCGCCACTCAAGAGCAATACTAACGTCTGGATAATTACCGCAAGCCAATGGGACATGATAGGCTGCTCTATTGCCCCAGGTAAGCTTCTAAAACTTGTGGATGGCGCTGAATTTCAATGGGAGTCCCCACAGCAAGATTGCGACCTTCAGCGACAACCCAGACGCGATCGCACAAGGACATGATTACGTCCATATTGTGTTCAATAATCAAAAAGGTCATGCCCTCCTGATTCCATTGGGTGATGTAGTTGCAGATTTGTTTAATCAGCGTCGGATTCACTCCAGCCGCCGGTTCATCCAATAAAATTAGCTTCGGCTGCGTCATCAGCGCCCGTGCCATTTCCAGCAGCTTGCGTTGCCCTCCAGATAGCGCCCCAGCGTAATCCTGCGCCTTCGCTGCCAACCCCACCGATTCCAGCAGAATCGTGGCTCTTTCTCGCTGCTGCCGTTCTTCCTTCGCCACCACATGGGGTTGAAAGCAAACTTTCCAAAAGTTTTCCCCCGTTTGTTTTTGAGCTGCCAGCAGCATATTTTCCATTACCGAAAGCCGCGATAGCACCCGCGCTACCTGAAATGTGCGAACCATTCCTATCTGAGCAATTTGATATGGCTGCAACTGATGAATCGGTTCGCCGTCAAAAATCACCCGCCCTTTGTCTGGATGAATGAAGTTTGATAGGAGATTAAACAGCGTCGTTTTGCCAGCACCATTCGGGCCAATCAGTCCCGTGATACTGCCAAGAGGAACCATAATCTCAACATTATCGACAGCCCGAACTCCGCCGAAGCTTTTACAGAGTCCGCTGGCAGCTAATAAAGAGATTTCTGAGGGTTGGGGTTTTTGGTCTGCTTCCACTAAATTTGGGCTTGCTTCGAGATGCTTGCCGCCACCGTTTAAAGACCCCTCAGAGAACCGATTGGGCGGAATGTGCGAGTTATTTGCCAAGGGTCAGTTCCTCTTTTTTCCCTAAGATACCCTGTGGACGCCAAACCATCAGCACCATCATGATTAAACCAATCACCATGATTCTAAATGCCCCTTCCCGCGAGGCATCGAGATGCACCAACTGAGGTAAGTAAAAGCGAGTTAAACTATCGTAACCCCAGAAAATCACCGCCCCCAGGATCGTGCCCACGTTGTTACCAGCACCGCCCAATACAACAATCGTCCAGGCGTAGAAAGTGGTCAGCGGTTCAAAGTTATTCGGGTAAACCGTTGTCGTCTGCCATGCTAAAAAAGCACCAGCGACACCGGCGATCGCTCCTCCCAGCATAAAAGATTGTAGTTTGTACCAAAAGACATTTTTTCCCAGTGCTTTGGGAATTTGCTCATCTTCTCGGATAGCTTTTAGCACTCTACCCCAAGGCGATCGCACCAACGTCTCCAGCAGCCAAAACGTCAGCCCCAATACCAGCAGCGACAACACCATCAACCCAAGCTTATCTCCCGGTGGCAAGGCATACCCATATACCCCAAACGATCCTTGCCGGAATTCTTTGCCCATTGGCAACGGCTGATTATTGACAACCAAACGCAGCAATTCGGAAACGCCGATGGTCACAATTGCTAAGTAATCTTCCCGCAACCGCAGAGTTGATAAACCGATCAACAGTCCTAACAGCGCTGCTAAAACAGCACCGATAACCACCCCGAAAATCAGGGGAACCCCCTGCAAGCTCAACAACACAGTGGTGTATGCACCCACTGTCATAAAGGCAATATGCCCAAAATTAATCAGTCCTGTGAACCCCCACTGTAAATTTAAACCCAAGCTAAACAGGGCAAAAATTGTCGTAGAAATTGTCAAAAAAATCAGATAGCCAGCCATGCCACGCTTGTGAGACTCAATAAACTATAAACTATCAACTCTAAACTTTAGATTGTCCAAGATCCCTCTAACAAGAAGGCTCTGGGGAATGTTACTTTGTTCGCTGGTGTTTAATTATGAATTTTCTCAGAGGTCGATTACAACGCTTAACCGCTCAGCTGCCTGAGTTAATCGATCAACTCGCTGATGACAACTTGGATGACGCCTGGAAAGTTCTACAACAGATTTATTATGACCTGTATATCCTCAAAGCCATCCAAGAGTCGAAGCATACCGTACAGCCTGGGGAAACCCTAACCCGCGAAGAAGCTCTCCGGATGTTGCACTTCCCCTAAGTTCTCTCCTGTTCGCCAGTGGCATCAACTGGTAAAAAGCGCTTTTATCCAAATTTCACAGTAAAAAGAAAAAGTATCTGCCATTTGGAGTAAGAGCCAGTTGCCCTGTGAAACTAGAAGTGCGCTATGCCCGGTCTTTTCTGCGAGACCTGAAGAACTTAGAATACGCAGCTAGAGAGCGGATCTATGAATTCGTCTTTGAGGAGTTCATGCGGATCGATCGAATTACCGACTTGCCGGAACTCAGGGGAATCGGGTCTGATAATATCTTCTACCGCTTTACGATAGATGACTATCTGATTGCGATTGAAGTGACAGGGCATCTCGTTAAATTTCTGCGGGTTCTGCCCAAACCGCGTCTTTAGGAGGCTTACGTGGTAGAAGTCGGTCGTTGTAACGGGTGGATTGATCGGGTGGATTTTCCCAGATAAATCTGCCCGTACAGGAGTCTAAAGCCATTCTAAATCTCGATTTGGTAGGAGTGGAATTGCACAATTGCTGAATTCACAGGCTAATTCGTCAAAAGTGATGCTGAAGCTTACCTTAAACTTGTGTTGACTGAAAACACGCTTATTGAGATTTACTTATGGATGCTGCTGCACTTTGGCAACGTTACCAGGAATGGCTCTACTACCATGAGGGGTTAGAATTTTACCTTGATGTCAGCCGGATGCGGTTTGATAATCAGTTTGTCGAGGCGATGCAGCCGAGGTTTGAGAAGGCGTTCAAGAATATGGAGGCATTGGAGGGAGGCGAAATAGCTAACCCTGATGAAAACCGCATGGTGGGTCACTACTGGCTGCGCGACTCTGATTTAGCCCCCACACCGGAAATCAAACAACAGATTGTCAAAACTTTAGAGCAGGTTGAAGCGTTTGCCCAAAAAATCCATAGTGGCGAAATTCATCCGCCCAATGCTCCAAAATTTACCGACATTGTTTCGATTGGCATCGGCGGGTCGGCGCTGGGACCTCAGTTTGTCGCCGAAGCGATCGCCCCAGACTTCCCACCCCTAGCAATCCACTTCATTGACAACACCGATCCGGCGGGCATTGACCGTATCCTCACCCAGCTCAAAGATCGGCTTAACCGCACCCTCATCTTAGTCATCTCCAAATCTGGGGGAACGCCAGAACCCCGCAATGGCATGGTAGAAGTGCAAAAAGCCTTTGCCGAGCGGAATCTGAACTTTCCCCCTCAAGCTGTCGCCATCACTGGGGAAGGCAGCAAATTAGATCGGCAGGCGAACTCAGAAGGCTGGCTGGCAACCTTCCCGATGGAAGATTGGGTGGGAGGACGTACCTCGGAGATGTCAGCGGTAGGATTGCTCCCAGCCGCCTTGCAGGGCATTGATATCCGCGCCATGCTTGCCGGTGCCAAAGAAATGGACGCTGCCACTCGCCTGCCCCAAGTTAAGAAAAATCCAGCCGCACTACTGGCGATGAGCTGGTACTTCGCGGGAAACGGCAAGGGCGAAAAAGATATGGTGGTGTTGCCCTACAAAGACAGCCTGCTGCTATTCAGCCGCTATTTGCAACAGCTAGTAATGGAATCTTTGGGCAAAGAAAAAGACCTTGATGGAAATATTGTCTACCAAGGGATTGCTGTCTATGGCAACAAAGGCTCAACCGACCAACACGCTTACGTGCAGCAGCTGCGAGAGGGTGTCCCGAATTTCTTCCTCACTTTCATTGAAGTCTTAGAAGACCGGCAGGGTGACTCCCCCGTCGTCGAGCCGGGAGTCACATCCGGCGACTATCTCTCTGGTTTACTCCAGGGAACCCGACAAGCTCTCTATGAAAACCATCGAGATTCTGTCACCGTGACGATTCCTCAGGTAAATCCCCGTGTGCTTGGTGCGTTAATTGCTCTGTATGAGCGGGCTGTAGGACTTTATGGTTTCCTGGTCAATATTAATGCTTATCACCAGCCAGGGGTAGAAGCGGGTAAAAAAGCTGCCGCCGCCATTCTCGACTTGCAAAGACGAGTATTGATGGCGCTACAAGAGGAAGGCGCTCCCCTTTCTTTGACTGACTTGGCCCAGAAAGCGGGTGCCTCCGATCAAATTGAGGCAATTTACAAAATTCTGCGCCATCTTGATGCCAATCAGCGGAGTGTTGTCTTAAAAGGTAATTTGGGCGAACCTAGCAGTTTGATGGTTGCCGCCACTTAAACGGCTCTGACAAATATCCTAAATTTGGCATTTTAGAGCGAAGACAAACCTTCAACTCGAAGGATCCTGAATATGGCTCTAATCAAGGGGATTGAGATCCGTCCGCTAGCTTCCGTGAAGAGGGGAGTGGCTGAGTTTTACATCCCCTCAGTCCAGTCACGAAACAATGCTGGTAGTGCGAGGGAGTTTTGTGCTGGTAGTGTTGCTCGCGCCGATGCTATCAGTACATTCCTTTAAGCGATCGCTATCCCATAGGTTCCAATCGCGGTAACAATTCCCCTAGGCGTCCCCCACTCAGCATCTGAAACTGAGAAATTAAATCCTTCTCCTGTTTAATTTGTCAATAAACTGGGGCAAGTCAGAACAAATACGTCCCTTGTTCCTTCACCATGAAATAGCGGCTGAATGGGAGTTGTATAGTGAAAAAATTCCCGATCGTTGACTAATAGCAGTTCGCCCGGATGGAGAACTTTAGAAAAAACCGCGTCATGCTTTTTGGATTTGTAAAGATGGGTTTCTCCACCTTGAATATTTTCCCGTCCTACAGAAAATATGCCGACAAAATCAGTCCCATCTCGATGAATCCCTTCAGGCGCTGGGTTTCCATAATTATCTGGCGAACAGGTAGTTCTAATTTGATGAACTCCTATTTCAACGGCTTCTGAGTCGAGTTGGCAGTAATCAATAAATGCCAAAACAAGTTTTTTGAAATCTTCAAGCTTAGTAATGGCGTCATCTAGTTCGGCATACTCTCGCTTGATATCACCCACTAAGGGATTGTATTGCTTGCTTTGAAACAAGTAACCATGCGGTAGCTTGATTAACTCATTTCCAAATACTTTGAACCGAGATAGTCTTCTGAAACGATAATTATTTTTGATGTAAGGGTCAACAGGAAGATCGCTAAAGAATGGCTTAAAACCTTCTATTTTTACGGAATGGACTTTGTGTAAGGTAAACATCATGGCATAAGCCAAATCCGTCGATCCCGGTAGCGTTTGCATTGTTTTTTCTCCAATACGCTTCGATCCCCAGTTTTTCTTCCTACTTAAGGAAGACTATTCTTTAAGCATAAACTTAGAATTTTGAATTTGGTTGTTCATGATACAAACTTAATGCAAATTTTTGATAAATATTCCCTCCCCACGACTCGGTGAAATGTAAAAATTTAGATATAGTTTTACATATTCCTTCCTTCTCTGGGATTTTACTGAATCGGCAACCTTAAGTTCGCACTGCTTTTACCAACGCCTCGCAAGCTCGCAGGAAAATACCGACATCCACACCAAGCGCGATGTACTGAACCCCGGCATCAATCCACTGCTTCGCCGTTTCAGGATTATCGGCAAATGTGCCCGCAGATTTCCCAGCATTGCGAATAGTGGTGACGCATTTTTGCATCAGCTCAAGCACCCGCGAGTCTTGCACTTGCCCCGGAATGCCCAAGGACTGCGACAAGTCATAGGGACCGAGAAAAATGACATCAATGTGGGGCACGCTGACAATTTCTTCGATATTTTCGACGCCGCGAATCCCTTCGACGTGAATGACAATCAGAGACTCTTCGTTGAGCTGATTTGTAATTTGCGTCCCTGCTGCTGCGTACACGCCAGCACGGGTGTAAAATGAAAGTCCACGCGAACCAAGAGGGCTATATTTGGCACCACGCACAACATCCGCCGCGTCGGACTGAGTTTCTATCTGAGGCACTTGGACACCGGCACTGCCGATGTCCAGTGCCCGTTGAATTTGCGGTGTGTCGTTCTTGCGGATGCGTACAATCGGTGCCAATCCCACGCAGTCGGCTGCACGGCACAGGTCTTCGGCAACCAGTGTGTTGAGGGCACCGTGTTCCATGTCAATCACGGCAAAGTCAAATCCTGCGTGTCCGCAGATTTCTATAAACGCTGGATAGGCGCAGTTGATGAACGGGCCGAGGACGACCTCACCTCGCTTGAGTTTTCGTTTTAGTTGGTTTTCACGCATTGGTCAGTTTTCACCTTAAGAGGCAGAACAGTGTTCCCACTTTTAGGATGGACTTGACCTATTCTAGGGGTTATGTACGCTCTTCCTCTGTGCCCATGCCTTTGCTCATCGTGGTTGCCGATGACGATCCAGGAATTCGGCTTTCTATATGCGATTATCTGGAAATGTCTGGCTACTCAGTCATTACAGCTGAGGATGGTCAAGCAGCTCTCAGTTTAGTTGAGTCATATCATCCTCATTTGCTGGTAACAGACATTATGATGCCCCGGATGGATGGCTATGAACTGGTGCGGCGTCTCCGTCAACGCCCAGCGTTTCGTTTATTGCCAGTGATTTTCTTAACGGAGCGTGCGAGTACCTCAGAACGGATTCGGGGCTACCAATTAGGCTGCGATCTATATCTGCCCAAGCCGTTTGAGTTGGATGAGTTAGGGGCAGTGATTCGCAATCTTTTAGAGCGATCGCAGATGATTCAAGTCGAATGGCGATCGCTTATTCATGCTGTTGCCACACCAGAGAAGGAAGTTGAAGCTCCTCGGCTTCCCCAACATACTCCTTCAAACTCATTCAACTTGACTCCGCGAGAACAGGAAGTTCTAGATTTACTCACCAAGGGTTTATCTAACGCCGACATCGGCAACGAGCTGCACCTCAGTCCTCGGACAGTGGAAAAGCACGTCAGCAACCTGCTGAGAAAAACGGAAACTAGCAACCGAGCCGAACTAGTGCGTTTTGCCTTAGAGCATCATCTAGTGGAATAGTCAATCGCTAATCGCTAATTGTTGAATTTGATTAGGCATTAGTTATTAACATGACTAACGTGTTGTAGCAGACCCTCACAGGCATCTAAAAGTAAATCGATGACTTGGTTAAACCCCTCCGGGCCACCGTAGTAGGGGTCAGGCACCTCAGTCGCAGTATGGCGGGTGCAAAAGTCACACATCAGCCGCACCTTGTCCCGATACTTCCCAGATGGGTCAAGGGAGAGGATATCGCGGTAATTCTCCCGATCCATTGCCACAATCAAGTCAAAATCCTCAAAGTCAGACTTTTGAAACTGCCGCGCCCGACCTTGGAGTTTAATTCCTGTATGTCCTGCGGCTACTGTCATGCGTCGGTCGGGGGAACGACCAATGTGATAACCTGCGGTACCGGCAGAATCGCAGACAATGCGTTCTTCTAAGTTTGCTTGCTCAATTAAATGGTTCATGATGTTCTCTGCCGCAGGCGACCGGCAGATATTACCCAGGCAAACGAATAATAACTTGTAGGACATTTGATGATAAGATGTCTAGTTTTGTACGTTTAATGATTGATACACTTCCCCACTCACAAGTCCCTAATTCCGCACCAGCATTTAGGGAAAAGTCAATCGGTATAACCCATTCATCATAAGTGGTCATCTACCCCGGTGTTAAGTTTAGCAACGAAATTGTTGCATACTGCGATCGCGGTGGAATAACGGATGCCGGGATCGAGCTAATCTTTGGCTTTGTTATTCCGCCTTACTCCACCGGCAACTCATGAAAGCGAAAGGCAAACATTTAATCATCCCTTTTTCGCCTTTTACTTCCTTTGTTCGTTGGTCATTTGAGGTTCATTACTTAATGTTTAAGAAGTCCCGCTACAAACCTTACCAAAAACGCCGCCAGCCGCCTTCGCTTCTGATCCTACTCCTGGCTCTGCCCCTGATTTTGATTCTCTTGGAACTGCTTGCACGGATTGTTGTGGGCGTTGCGGGCAAAAATGCTGAATTGACAGCCTATGAAGGTGAGCCAGCAGAAGTTACCGCCTACGGTCTTAAATTCCTCGATCAAAACCAGCAACCCTACGGGGGGTTACCGAATGACGGGCGTCTGGTTGCCAAACGGCGTTTATCAGTGGGATATCAGCTGGCAGGAAATCAGCAGAGCAAATTCTGGCGCATTAACGAACAGGGTTTTCGTGATGACCAGCCGGTTTCCAAAGCGAAACCCAAAGATGAAATTCGGGTTTTCATTTTGGGCGGTTCCACAGCTTTTGGTCAAATGAGTTCCAATAACCCCACCACGTTTGCCAATAAACTGGAAGGTAGCCTCAATATCCGGGTAAAGCAGCAGAAAGCTTCCCCAGAGAAATTTCGCCCGGATTTCTTGCCCTACTACAAACCAGAACGGGTGAAAGCACTTGCCTTGCCACTACGGATTCGGGAAGGCAACTATCGTGTCATTAATGCGGCGGTTCCCGGCTATACTTCCGGGAACGAACTGGCTGAGTTTGCCCTCCAGATTTTGCCTTACCAGCCCGATGCGATTGTGGTTTTGAATGGGTATGCAGATTTAATGCTACCCAGCACTGAAAACGAAACAAATATCCCTCATGTAGAAAACTTTCTGAACAACGCAGCAGGGCATCTATGGTTTGAGCTGAATCAGGACATGAAGCGCTGGCTCAATCAAACCTATTTAGTGAAAGCAACACAATATTGGCTGTTAAAGCCGCAACCGTCTGTGGAGCGGCTTAGTATGGCAGTGAGTGAGGAAAGCGTCCCTTTAGCACAACGTCTGGCAGCTAACACAACTGAGCTGGAGCGTCGAGTTAAGCGCTATCAAAATCACCAGACACAGATGATTCGTCTGACAGCAGCGGCACAGATGCCTTTGGTTTTGGTAGTTCAGCCAGAAATCACCGGGCGCTCAACGAATAATCTTTCCCTAAGAGAACGAGAGCTTTTAAACGAACTCGGTTCAACCTATACTCAGCGAGTGCAAGCCGGTTATGGACAATTAGAAACAACGACTGGGCAGTTACAGCGAAGTTTTCCGCAAAATGTGAAAGTGCTGAATTTTTACAAGCTTTACCAGAATTTTCCCGGTCAGGCTTTTTCAGACGCCATTCACTTGACGGATGAAGCCAATACGGTGCTGGCAGATCGACTCTACAAAACGTTTTTGGAGTTACCGCAGCTACAGATAAAGCCCGCAAAGCCACCGCAATAAGCAAGGGAACGGGGGAGAAAACAAGAGTGTAGAGCCAAATTCTCCTCTGCTCCTGAAGCTTCTCTGCCTATCTTAAAAGATTGCCAACCCAAGAACTATTTATCGCCGTTTTGCCTACGATTAACTGGGTGGCAGGCGAGACGCCTGCCTTACAAGATCGTTCGATTGATTCTTGGGAAATCCTTTAGGGGTTACAGTGGCAGATCGAGTCCGCTGGTGAGGTCTTCCATGCGCGATCGCATTGTTGCAGTGGACTTTTCGTAGGCATCTTTCATTGCCGCTGTTACAAGTTCAGCCAGAGCATCTGCTCCCTGATTGTAGGCGTCTGCTGAAATTTCCACTCGCAGAGGTTCTTGATTGCCGCTGAGGAACACCTTAACGCTTCCACCGCTGCTCTCTCCCCCAATCTCCATTTGCTCCAATTCTTCTTGAAGCCTTTTGGCACCTTCTTGAACCTGCTGCGCTTTTTTAAAAGCTTCGGCTAGTTCTTTCATTTTGCCTAAGCCAAAGCCAAATCCTTTTTGTGTCATAACTATTAATGCCGTATGCGATAGACTTGCAAGCCAATTTCAATCTTAGTATCCTTGGCGTCTGGCGACACCTTTAAGCAGGCTGAAACTCACCTAAGATTTTCACTTCTGGTTCTAAGCACAGAGACCAATGCTGTTCCACTTGCTGCTGAACATAGCGAATCAGATGGAAAATATCGCTAGCTGTAGCACCGCCGCAGTTGAGAATAAAGTTGGCATGGCGCTGGGCGACTTGGGCACCGCCAATCTGGTAGCCTTTGAGTCCAGTTTGTTCAATCAACCAGGCGGCTTTGTGGGAATCAGGATTGCGGAAAACGCTGCCGCAACTTGGCAAATGGTAGGGCTGAGTGGTTCGCCGTTGCTCTAGATGTTTGGCGGTTGTTGCCATAACTTGGGCTGGGTCGGCTCCCGGTTGGAGTTGGAAGGTTGCCTGCGTCACCAAGCGATCGCCTCCTTGCAGGATTGAGGTGCGGTAGGCAAATCCCAGTTGTTGGGGTGTCAAAATCTCAGCTTTTCTGCTGGGTGAGAGGACTTGGACGTTGACTAAAATATCAGCGGTACAGCTGGTGTGAGCGCCTGCATTCATCACCACTGCGCCGCCGACTGTGCCGGGGATGCCAACTGCCCATTCCAACCCTTGCCAGCCGCGTTCTGCTGCCTGCCATGCGAGGCGGGCAATGGGTTCTCCGGCACCTGCACTCACCTGACCCGTTTCCGGATCGAAGTGGGTGTGGCGGAGATGGCGAGTACAGATTGCTAAACCGGGAAGACCTTTGTCGCTCACCAGTAAATTTGAACCGGCTCCCAAGAGAGTGATCGACAATTCTTGATACCGCGCCCACTCAAAACTGGCTTGCAGTTCTTCGGTGCGGCGGGGAGCTACATACCATTCGGCTGGGCCTCCGACCCGAAAAGAGGTCAAGCTAGAGAGGGGAGCTTGCGATCGCACAATACAATCGGTTCCAGGTAGGTAAAGGGGTGAAGAAGACTTGGGGGATTTTTTCTGGGGGGAAGAAGCGTCTACAACGCTGGGTGGATCATAAGAGAGAGTCATATCAATATCACAATTTTGAATGCCGAGACATCTGAGGCCACAACATGAGTTTTGAGTAATTTTGAATGAATCTGTTAGCTGGGAACTTACTTTACTCACAAGTACGACTTCAATTCAGCTAACGGATTCAGTCATCACCGATTACTTGAGGCTGGCTTCGTCAGTTTTTTGATAGAACGCCATGACCTCAGGAATAATCTGATTGAGGTTCCCCGCCCCCAAAAACAGAGCCAAGTCGCCCGGTCGGAGGATTTCTGTAAGTAACTTACAGATTGACGGCAGAGACGGTTGGTAATGCACGTTCGGATGATTAGCCGCAACTAATTCCGCGACCTGTTCACCGCTAATTTGCCCCAAATTGGGTTCTCCGGCGCTATAAATATCGCACAGAACCACAATGTCGGCATCTTTAAAAGATTGAGCAAATTCCGGTAAAAAAGCGAGCGTCCGGCTGTAGCGGTGCGGTTGGAAAATAGCGACAAGCCGTCGCGGCGGCAACACTTGCAAGCGCGCCGCTGACAGTGTTGCCAGAAGTTCGCTGGGATGGTGAGCATAATCATCCACAAAGTAGATACCATTGCGCTCGCCCCGCAGCTCAAATCGGCGGCGGGCACCCTCGAAAGTAGCGATCGCCTCTGCAATTACCTCAAAATCCATCCCCAGCTGACGACCCACAGCCACGGCTGCTAGGGCATTGCTGAGATTGTGCTTTCCTAGCAACTTTAAGGAGAGCTTCCCCAAAATTTCTCCCCGTTCCCAGACTTGTGCCTCTGTGCCATCAGCCCGATAATCCACCTCATCGACTGTATAATCAGCCCCAGAATCTCGCCGCAAGCTGTAGCCGATCGTGGGTTGCAGACAATCTCTGACTACAGCACAATCAATGCACCCCACCAAGGTTTTACAGCGTTTGGCAAATATCTGGAAGGTGGTAATCACCTCTTCGAGCGATTCATAGTGATCTGGATGATCCAGTTCAATGTTTGTAACCACGCCAATTGTGGCTGAGAGTCTCGATAAAGACCCATCTGATTCATCCGCTTCCGCGACCAGATAGGGGCCGTCTCCCAACCGCGCGTTGCCTCCCCAGGCATTCACTTCACCGCCGACCACGATTGTTGGGTCTAATCCTGCTTGTAGCAGTAAATACCCAATCAAACTACTGGTTGTGGTTTTCCCATGAGTACCAGCGACAGCAATACTTTGGTAATGCTGGATCAAAGCTGCTAATAAATCCGAACGATGAAAAATCGGACAGCCTAATTCAATGGCTGCCCGATATTCAGAGTTTGCCGGATTGATTGCGGTTGAACAAATCACTTGGGGTAGAGCCATTGCTCTAAGTTTTGCAGATGACCCTCGACTAGACCGGGTAGCTCCAGTTTCTACAGGTTCCCAGGATGGTTCCTGGCGATCGCTTATACCAATAACTGCCGTTGGTAATGCTTCGTAGACTGAGTCCTCGGTTGGTTGAAAAAATTCCAAGTTTGAGGCGTCTTGACTTCCAAAAACATGAGTGCCAACGGCCTGCAAACGTTTAGTAATATGGCTGGAATGAATATCCGATCCAGATACAGGCAGCTTACGCTTGGCTAGAACGTAGGCGAGAGCTGACATTCCAATTCCACCAATGCCGATGAAATGAAATGGCCTCCCGGTAAAATCAACAGTATTCGGCATCTTAACTCCTTACACACCACACACACCAGGCTGCACGGATAACACGCGCTATCATATCAAGAATTGATTTTTCCTGATACAACCTTGTCAAGATTTACAGCACAATCCCAAAAGCGCGATCGCAGAATGCACTTTTCTTCGCTTAACTGCACTTTAGGTCATTTCTAAAAAGAGCGGCTTCTATCATGGGATGGTTTTTATCTTTACACGTCAAAATGCATTTCAGTCCGGAAACTTCTTGCAAAGACTAACACCAAGACAGTAGCAGATCATCCGCATTTTTACTGCTTAAGCTGGAGAATAGGAGACAAGCCACAACGGATCTTGTATGCAAAACTTGGGAATTTTGGGTGGCACCTTTGATCCCATTCACTGGGGACACCTGTTGATGGCGGAAACTGCCTTATCTCAAGCGTCTCTGAACCAGGTCATTTGGGTACCGAGTCGTTGTCCTCCCTACAAAGTGGCGGTGGAATTTGAGCATCGCGCTCAAATGGTGCAACAGGCGATCGCAGACCATCCAGCCTTTGTCCTCTTGCCTGTGGAGCCAAATTGTACCCGTCCAGATTATGCCATTCATACACTGCTTGACCTACAAAATCTCTACTCCAGTACCCACTGGTACTGGATTATTGGCATGGACGCTTTTGGAAACTTACCCCGTTGGTATCGGCGTCAGGAACTTGTACCAGCTTGTGAATGGTTAGTAGCACCGCGTTCAAAATCACTTGCCTCAATGGATGATCCTCAGGAGAATTTGTGCCACCAGGTGCAAGAGCAGCTTGCCGCCCAAGGGTTGACTATTCGCTGGCAGTTGTTGAAAATGCCAAAAGTGGGCATCTCATCGAGTTTGATTCGCCACTACTGTCGCCAAGGACACTCAATTCGTTATTTAGTCCCAGAAGCCGTCAGAGTATATATTTCCACCCACAACCTCTACGGAGGAGTTAAGAATTAAAAATTAAGAATGAATTATTTTTTATTTTTATTGCATAGACAATGCTGAACAGTGTCTGATGCCTGTCGCGTCCCTCTGAATGGGCGAACTCTTACCTCCATTGCACTCAGCTCTTCTTGCATTCCACAATACTGGGCTTACATTGCCCGTAGATCTTCTGCCGAAACCCGTTTTTTGTTATTTATTTGGCGAATTCAACTTGATGGTCATTGAGTTTCACTTTTAAGCACTAAGTCATAGAAGGCGATCGCTTCTTGATATCATTTCAAATGATTTGATAGCACATTCGCCATCTGCATCGGAATCGGATTACTCACCAATCGTGCTTCAAGATCGGGTAATTAGGCTGGAGCTATATGGTTTCGTCATAGCAGGGAGGCGATCGCTTCTGGATACTGTCCTAAGCTACTAAGCGTGTAGCCTCACAAATACCTAGCGAATAATCTGGCTTTAGTTTTAGCCCCTAGTCAAAAGCTGCGATAGCGAAGCGTGCGCTCTACTCGCATTCGCTTGTTTATACTTACCTAGTCGCCGCAACTTGCTAGGTAGCTTAAACAACTCATCAGCACCTCTACCTTAAGTAACAAGTTTCGCGGTAGGTGTTGAACGGCGGGTAATATTAGATTTTGGCATCTAAGCCAGCGCCCGATTGCTTGCCATTTCTGTACTTATCAGAGTTCCTAATGCTACCGCCAGCAAAAAATTGAAATTCTTCATCGTATGCTTTTAGGTGCTATTCATTCTAAAAATAGCTACGAATTTTTGTAGAGACTAACAAGAAAATACGCAATGAAATTAAAAGCTTAATCGCTTAAATGCGAGAAAAAACTAACAAAATAATAGTTTTGACCAAAATTTAATCTGCAAAAGCTTCTGAATAGGTTAATTTGAGCCTCGACTTGCTACGCTTCCCCTAATCTCTGGCGATGGGATTTCAGAACTGCCGCAAAATTGTATGCGATCGAGATGCTATGTAACACGCTGCTCGTCGCCCTCTTGCCCCAACTTTTGTCCTCTCCCCGGTAAAAACGCTCCTTTGCGAGATCCCAACCAAATTCGATTGAGGAGAATCGCTGCAAACCACTAGGTAGAATTGTTCAGCCTTTGCGATATGATTGGGGTCATTAACAGGAAAATACTGTAGGTCACCAGACAGAGGGCAAGACGCTGTGATTAGAGTAGCGATCAACGGTTTTGGACGCATCGGACGTAACTTTATGCGATGCTGGCTGGGTCGGGAAAATAGCAATATAGAAGTCGTCGCTATCAATGACACTTCTGACCCAAGAACCAACTCCCACTTGCTGAAATATGATTCCATGCTGGGGAAGTTTAACGCTGATATCAGTTACGATGACAACTCCATCACTGTTAACGGCAAAACGATCAAATGCACATCGGATCGCAACCCAGAAAACTTGCCTTGGAAAGATTGGGAAATTGACCTAATTATCGAATCAACTGGCGTCTTTACCAGCAAGGAAGGGGCATCCAAGCATTTAAACGCTGGAGCTAAGAAAGTTCTGATTACCGCTCCCGGTAAAAACGATGACGGCACCTTTGTGGTAGGCGTCAACGATAAAGACTATGACCACGACAAGCATGTTGTGATCAGCAATGCCAGCTGCACCACCAACTGCCTAGCGCCCGTTGCCAAAGTGCTGCACGAACAGTTCGGCATTATCAAAGGCACGATGACCACCACCCACAGCTATACCGGCGACCAGCGTTTACTGGATGCTTCTCACCGGGATTTGCGGCGGGCACGGGCGGCAGCGCTCAACATTGTTCCCACCTCAACGGGTGCCGCCAAAGCAGTAGCTTTGGTGTTGCCAGAGCTGAAGGGCAAGCTGAATGGGATTGCTTTGCGGGTGCCAACTCCAAACGTTTCCGTAGTGGATTTGGTGATTCAAGTCGAGAAGCAGACCTTCACTGATGAAGTGAACCAAGCGCTGAAAGCTGCTGCTGAAGGCCCGATGAAAGGCATTCTGGAATACAACGAACTGGAGCTAGTCTCCAGCGATTATCGGGGTAGCGATGCTTCTTCCATTGTGGATGCCAGTCTGACGATGGTTATGGGCGGAGACCTGGTTAAAGTTATCGCTTGGTACGACAACGAGTGGGGTTACAGTCAGCGGGTTGTAGACTTGGCTGAACTGATGGGTCAGAAGTGGAAAGCTTAAAAATGCTGAAATCCTTGGCTTAGGGTGAGTTGTTGGTCGGGATAGACGCCGGTGGAGTCTACTAATAAGACGTTTGAGCCGGTAGTAATTTTGCCGACCACAGCTGCTCCTTTGCCCAGTCGTTTTATTAACGCCTGGGCTTTTTCTAGAGGTAAGCACAGCACCAGTTCAAAGTCTTCACCACCGTATAAAGCCCAGTTCAGAGCTTGTTCGGCAGGCACGAGCTGAGTAAGGGCATGAGTCAGGGGAATCTCACCGCGCTCGACATAGGCGCCCACTCGACTACACCGGCAGATTTGCACAATGGCGTCTGCTAGACCGTCGCTGCTGTCCATGCCAGCCACTAGCATTTTAGATTTTGGATTTTGGATTTTGGATGGGGAATCTAAAATTTCCCACAAAAGCGGCAACACATCTAGCCTGGGCTTGGGACGCTGGTGAGCTTCGATTAAAGATGCTTTCTCAGTGTCACTGAGGTGTTGACCCAACTCTGGGTGAAGCAGTAATTCTAGACCAGCTCGTGAGGCTCCGTGAACGCCAGTGACGACAATGGCATCCCCTACCTGAGCATTTGAGCGCCGAAGGATCTGAGTTGGGGAAACTTGACCAAAGGCGGTAATCGCGACGGTAATCACCGATGAGCGGCAAATATCGCCGCCGACGATGGCTGTGTTGTATTGTTGCAGGCATTCGGTGAGTCCCTGATAGAGTCGCTCAACCCAGGTGACAGGTGTATCACCAGTGACGCTCAAACCTACAGTAATGCCTAGAGGAAGTGCCCCCATTGCGGCTAGATCGGATAAATTGGCAGCTGCGGCACGCCAACCAGCGTCTTCTGGGGAAGTGGTGCGATCGCTAAAATGAGTTCCATCTACCAGTAAATCTGTCGTCACTACCAATTCTTGACCGGGCTGAATGGTCATCACCGCCGCATCATCCCCCACAACTTCCGGCGGACAAAAGCGCTGCAATCTTTCTAATAAACCTTGTTCTCCAATATCTCGAATTTTCATGCATCTAAACTATTCAGTGTCTGATAGTTTAGCGGCTAGAAGAAACGCGATCGCTAAAATCTACTCATCCAGCAACACATCTGTCGTCGCTACCAGCAATTGTCTAGGCTGATCTCAAAATGACAATATCTGGGGTGTACCAATCTGCCTCACCCCAATCCTCTCTAAATTGGCAAAAAAAATTGGGACTAGAAGGCTTGTTCAGCATCTAATCCCGATTAATATGTGCGTTGTTTAAAAAATTGAGAATTAGGAAACCTTAGCAGCTTGACGGCGGCGGCGAGAAACCACTAAAGCACCTGCTACCATTCCTAAACCCGCCAAGGTTGCTGGTTCAGGCACGTCTTTGGTAGCTACTACCTTATAGTCAGGACCGTTAAAGCCCTTGAAGCTTGACAGCCGGAGACCAACAGCCTTCTGTGACCCCTTCAGACCTAAAGAACCAACCTTCTGATTTTCGTTGATTTCTTTGGTGTTGATACTGTAGCCAGCATCCGTCCACATATTTCTGGTAATCGTGAACGTTTCTAGCACGTTTCCAAATTTATCCAGAGAATCAACCTTTAGATCGCTGTTCCCAGCTGTCTGAGTAGCCCCAGGCTTCGGATTGCCTCTTTCAAAGAAGAAGAATGTGTCTGTTGCCTTCCCGAAGAAAACTTCGATTATAGATGTTCCATAGTCATCTTCAGTGTCAATGATGCTGTTGAGATTCAAGTTGCCTAGGCTAGCAACGATATCAGCAGCAGCGGGGTGTTCCTTTCTAGGTCCCTCCGGCAGATACGGATCGCTTACAGTATCATCTCCGTGGTCGGAACTGCCAGGACCGAAATTTTTCAGGTCATTTTGGATAATTTTGGCACCTGTAACTAGAGAGAAGTCTTTGATCGTAGTGGAATCAAAAGTAACTGCCTCTAGCTTGATATCCTTTTTGGGGTCAGCAGGATTTGGAGAAAAGGTGGTATCGAACGTGAAGGGAGCAAAAGCCTGAGCCGAAGTTGCACCAAAAGCTAGAAGGCTGCCAGCCATTAAGCTGATGAAGGCTGAAGTCTGTTGAAGTTTCATCTGGTTCACCTTAATTGATCCGAAGTTTAGGATTTTAAATTTCCGCATATTCAGCGTTTGAGTTTTGTTGCTATTTTTTAGTTGAACCTAGTAGTTTGCTTGAGTGTTCCGGATGATTTTGTTGGAAACTACTTAAGCACCTGATGAACGAAGAATGGTTATCTAAGAGATGACTCTAGCTTTTAGTAGCAAACTCAGGAGACCGCGTAAATATGCTTGGCTTTGTTATTCCTAATATAGGGAATCCTCCGAGCGGATAGCAATCATTCGGACGTATCTTTACTGACTCTTTAACATCACCCGTAGTTTCTACAGAAACTTGTAAAGCTGGAGTGAAGTAAAGGTCTGGGGCTAAGAATATATATGTATCCGGATTTTTTACGATTAAATAAAAACAATCTATAAAATTTCCGGGAAACTACGGCTTACTAAATTTCTATTATTTAAAGAAAATAAAAGGCTCTTCATTACTTGGTATGCTAAAAAGTTGATTCCAAAACTTGAAAGGCTTACCTAGCAAGGTATAACGATTTTGGACTGTATTTTCTATTTAATAAACGCTAAATTGGCTTAAATTCATGGCTAGTATAGCTTGTGGCGCTTCTTGACTATAAATTTAGCATACCAACTACGGAAGAGCCAAATAAAATAACCGAGAAATTACTGACAACGGAATAGTTTAACTGCGGGAAATACTGAGAAAATGGCTTTGAAAACGGCTGGAGTTAATAGTTAGTAGGAGAAAATACTTAAAAAAATGGATGCAAAAACGGGCGAAGCCTTTCCCAATTTGGGGATAAACCCCTGGTTAAGGAGAGGAATGCTTCGCCCGTTCAACTTCCAGCAAAGAAAACGGATTCTATCAGACTAGGGAAATTTTAGGGTTACTTTAACCGGCTATTCAAGCGGATTTTAAACAAGTTTGTGCTTCCTGGGCTACTTGCTCGACTTGATCATTCGCTAGAGCTTCTAATGTCGAGCGTGCTTCTGCTCCACCCAGGCGATTGAGCGCCTGTACCACCCGGTAGCGGATCTGCCAATCCGAATGGGTGGAATAGGGAACGATGAGGGGAACTGCACGCGGATCTCCCAATTCTCCCAGAGAAGAGATAGCAGCAGTTTGTACTAAGTCGTTACCAGAGGTGAGAGCTTCTTCTAGTAGTTCAAACCCTCTGCTGTCGCCCATTTCTCCCAAAGCAGCAACAATGCTGAACTTGACGAGCCACTCAGGGGTTTGGTTGTAAACTTGCTGCAAGTCATCGAAGGCTTCTTTTAACTGTAGCGCTCCCAAAGCATCAGCAGCGGCAGCTTGGACATCTGCTTCCGAGTCATTGAACAAGCGATCGCGCAAAACGGTCAAAGATTTTTGTAAATCTTCTTGTCCCAGGGTATCCATCTGGCTGACAGCGGCATATCTGACGCGGGTATTGCTGTCCGTCACGGCTGGTTGTACCAGCTCAAATGCGATCGCCCGTTCCAGCTGGCGCAGCTGGTTAATGCCACGAATGCGATCGCCAAAATTTTCTGAACCCAGCAATTCTCTAACAGACTCAGGGGTAATGCTCATTATTATTTGATTATTGATTAGTTTTCAGTTGTCACTCGTTATGAGTCATTAGTCATTAGTCCTTTGCGGCTTCCTCCCAATGACTAATGACCAGGATTAATCGATCTCAGATGCCATTGCCCGCACAATATCCCCACGGGTGAGGATACCAATCACCTGACCATTTTTATCAATCACCGGCAAGCGGCGAACATTTCGCTCGTGCATCAGCGCAGCGGCTTCCCGTAAAAGTTTGTCCGCTGTAATGGTAATCGCATCGTGGGTCATCACTTCCCCAACCGTTTGCCCCAGAGACTTGTGCAAGTCTCGTTCAAAGGTGGCTGGATTTTGCAGGTAAATCACGCTATCTAGAAACATGATGTAAGCCGGGGGAGTCACCCCTTTTTCTTGCCACATCAAGTCAGTTTCCGAGATAACGCCCACCAATTTGCCAGTTTGCTCGACTACTGGCAGACCGCTGATGTGTCGTTCCGCCAAGATTTGGATGGCCTCCTTGAGAGGTGTTTCAGTCCGTACCACGATCGGGTCGCGGCTCATAACGTCGGCTACAGTTTTGGGCATACAAGGCTTAACTGCTATCACAGGATCACTGGCTTAATTGTAAGGAATTGCAGGGATCAATTGTCCTTTGTCAGTTATCAGGTGCTGTTGACGAATGGCTAAAGTCGGTTTCGCAGTAGGCGCACAGGATATGTGTACAGTTAGCGATCGCGCCTAAATGTGCAATCTCATAGCCATGCGTGTTTTGCGTCGGAAACGCCAGACACGCAGCACGGGCGACATGACCGAACTTCATAGCAATTGAGCCATCGCTGCCAAAACCACTCAACGTCGCCAATTGCACAGGGATATTCAGATTCTTGGCAACTTGCCGCAACTGACGATTTAAAGCTTCATCGTAGATTCCATAGCCATCTTGGGAAAGCAACACCGGCGCAATCCCATCGGCAATTGGGTATTCGGGAGCCAAAGGACAGATTTCCAGCGCAATCAAAGCATCCACACGTTGCTTCTGAGTAAAGTACATTGCCCCAATTGCGCCAACTTCCTCCTTCGCAGAAGCCACCAGATAAATATCAACTGGAGGCTGCTTTACCGTTTCAGCCAGCGCTAACAAAATCGCTACAGACGCCTTATTATCCAGCGTATAGCTGGCAATCCAATCCTTCAACTGCACGGGACGCTTGCGATGCTTCCCCACCACCATTCGGGTTCCCGGTCGAATTCCCGCTATTTCTAGTTCTTCGGGCGTGCATTTGGTTTCCACCCAAGCATCTTCCCAGCGCACTGGTTTGTCTTCCTGCTGGGATTTTTGGGGGGATTCATGGGAGATGTGGCGCGATCCAAAAGAGAGAATCCCAGTAATTGTTTGCTCGTCTCCCAGTAAGTCTACAGCGCCCTCGCCATAAACCCACGGAAACGCGCCGCCCAGCCTCCGTACTTCCACCCGTCCCTCGTCGCCGACTTGTTTGACAATGCCGCCAATTTCGTCTTTATGGGCAGTGATGGCGATGCCTCTCTCTTGCTTTTGACCGGCTATTTTGGCAATGATATTTCCGGCATTATCCTGCCAAACTTCCACTCCCAGCGCTTTAAATCGACTCATCAACAATTGGTCAATTTCTTCCTCCGCACCGCTGGGAGAATGGTGCAGCACTAACTCTTCAATAGTGTTAAACAGATTGTCGTAATCCAACAAAGTCATGCTTAAAAGTATGAAGTGTGAAATATCAAGGATGAACGGTGAAATTTAGCCTTAACATGAACTCCTTCATCCTTGAGCCTTCATCCTTTATACTTCAGTCTTTATTGAGCTGGCTTTTTTCTGTTTGCGCCGCCTCAGCGAACTCGCCCCTAAAGCACCGAAGGCTAATATCCCCAATGCAGAAGCCGGTTCCGGAACGCTTTTTTGAGGTTCGGGCGCTGGTGTCAGCGCTGCAAATGCTAAGTCTGCCACTAGCTTATGACCAGCGGTTGTGGGATGGATGTCGTCCCAGAACAAAAAACTGTCTGGGTTATCGCATACATCGTAGTTCAAATCAAAGGGAAAATTGTAGTTGGTTAGGCAAGAGCCAGTCACATTTGTGAAACCAAATTTCTCTTTATTTGTGATCGCATTGTTAAATAAAGAATTGATATCGAGAGATTTGAGGTTGATTCCGTTTAATGACTGGCTCAAACTAGCAAGAGTCTGGCTCAAGCCCAAGTTATGTAATCCGGTCAACTGGCTGAGACCGTTGGACACATTACTACCACCACTAAGACCGATGGGAGCCTTTCCCAAATCTGGTAAGTTAGCCACGAGGAAATTTCGAGCGCCAACGTTGAAAAGCGATGTCACCGCCGCCGATATATTCTTGACTGGCTCAGTCGGATTTGTAACGCCACCACCGAGGTAATCATTGCCACCTGCCCAGACTATATATAGAGCTTCTGAGTCAGCAGATTGATTGGTTGCCGCCAAACCACTCTTAAAGAAATTGATTTCCGTCTGCAATCCCGGTAAAAGCGAACCAGCGACGTTACTGCTTCCTGAGGTAGCACCACCGAAAGCGAAGTTAATGCCGTCGCTAGAGCTAGCACTTCCTCCAAGGTTAGTGAACAGAGCCGGAGCTAATCCCAACTTATCGGCTAAAGCCTCCACCCAGAGCGGGCCATTAGAAAAACGTCCCTGATAGTAGGGTGGAGTTTGGGGAAAGAATCCTTGCGTAAGATTGAACACATTGCCAGTATCTGAGAGGCTGTCACCAAAGACGTAAATTTTATCAAAGGACGCCGCTACTGCTTTAAGTGGCAATAGGAAAGAAAAAAGCACAAATCCTGTGGCTAGAACTTGCTTTTTCATGGTTATCTTTTTCTCCGTATTTTCTGCTACGTTTTCCCCAACTCTATAGAGTTTTGGATGAAGTTCTTGCAAATTTATCGCCAAATAATGTAAAGTTTATGTGAATTTAAGGCTAATTCCAGTGAAAACCCACAGGGGCAGTACTATAATTTATTTTTTAAGATTTTTTTAATAGATTCTGACACTGCCTCCACCTACGCTTCTCAAAGGGGAGCTGTTGTATTCCAAAGAATGCACGAAGCGATCGCTTACCTCCAGCAAGGGCTTTGCCTAATTGCGATCGCTTCATTGACTGCTTTTGATTGTCAAGCTTATTGATTCGGAGAACTTAACGGTGTAGGCTCCGGCGTAGATGTCGCTGATGGCTGGCTCTGTTGACGCTGGCTCTGCAAAGCATCTTGAGCAGATACCCCTTCACCTTCAGCGCCAAAGTACCAGACCGCCGCCGCCGCCTCAGCCCTCGTCACGGGTTTTTTCGGCTGGAACAGCGTCGTATACCCAAAAACCCGCCGGATATTTGCCAATTCTCCATTTTGGAAATCTGCCAATACCGCCCGCAACGCCTTCGGCTCAATTTTGCCTGCATCCTGAAATCCCCACGTTTGCTTCACTGCGTCAACCGAAGCGGTGGGCAAAGTCTGGCGCGTATCTAGGGGCACTTTCCAGAGAATCAAGTTTTCGCGGGTAAGCGGTGCATCGGGGCGAAACAACACAGCGGTAGCATCACCCGTCAACCGACTGGGAATTAAACCTGCTTCTGCTAAACCTTGAATTGCTGGAAAATCAGGTTCGCTGCGGGGAATATCCTGGAAAGCCGGTTGGACATCTGCTGATGCTAAACGGATTTGCTTACCCGGACTATTGGCATAAATCTGATTATTCGCAGCTACCAGCCAACGCGCATACTGGCGGCGGGTGATGGTTTTATTTGGCTCAAACTGTTCGCCTGCGGCGGAATTACTCTTGGAACCACCAGAGTTGAGCGAAAGTACACCCAATGCTGCCAGGTTTTCTACGTGCTGACGTAATTCTTGGGGTGCTTTGTTGATATCTGTAAATACAGAGGGTTCAGAGGGAGACTCAGGCTTGCCGGTAGTTGCCTCAGTAGTTGGCTGACTGGCGACATCTGAATTACTCGGTGACGGTGCTGTTGCTTCGCTGCCGTCGCGGACATACTGAATGGTAAATTGTGTGGTACTAGCTGCATTATTAGCGGCAGTAGGTTGAGTCGGCGAGGGCGTTGAGATAAAACTATTACTACCGGAACCCGACTGGATGGATACGGTAACTTTCAGGTTATTCCGGTGAGCTACTAAGATATCTGTCGGGGTAGCAGTACCTTCGGCAGTCTCAGTTGGCTGACTCACAATTTCCCAGTTATTCGATTGAAATTCCTTCTGGTAAAAGGTTTGGACAGAGTTGCTGGGGTCAGAAGTCGTCCAACGGAGGCTCTGTCCTTGATTAGAATCGGCTGTTGGTGGCGTGACTTCTTGCAGCTGAGCCTCTGGATAGACGGGAATCTCAGATGGGAAATCAGAGGGGAGTGCGACAAGCGTTTCGTTCTGAGAGTTGTTTTGAGATGGCAAACCAAACGTAGCGGGATTGTCTTTAAGTTTAGGGTCTGCTGCGAGCGATCGCTCTAGCGCTTCACCATTAGGACTGTTAGCGCAAGCACTTAAGGAAATCAGCAGGCAACCGATAAATCCGGTAAGTATAACAGGACGTTTAGAAAATAACACAGCAAAAACTGGAGAACACATCTTCACTATCTACGCTAGCGCAGATAGTAGAAGACGGTTTCCAGTTCCTGGTTAAGTTCCTGTTAGTTGCTTTCAATAGCTATAACATTTTTCTAAGAGTCTCACTCTAGCGTCACTTTCTCCTGAAAACGCTTATGCAGTTGACTGCCTACAAACGCTAAAGCAACTAAAGCCATACCCGCAGTTCCAGTAGGCTCTGGCACCTCGTGAGGCGCTGGGGCTGGTGGCAAAATTGCTCCAGCAACTGCAACGCCATCATTGCCACACTCAAGAAATATATTAGCAACGTAGTCTCCAAAGCCAAGAAGAGACTTGTTCAACTGGAACCCAATGGTTTGCTCTCCACTTGCCAAAAAGTGACTAAAGTCAAGTCCAGCGGCACTCAATGCAGAGGCGGTGAGCATGGTAATGTCACCCACTTTTGTACCTGAGCCAATTACATTCAGAATGGAGCCTTGACCTAAGTAGGCATAAGCATCAGCTTTGGTGGCAATATCTGTGCCTTGAGTATTCTCCCGATTCCATCCATAATCATAGTATTGCTTCAAAGTACTATATCCCTGGTTCGCTCCAGTGACGGTAGTGGCTTGGACATTTTTGTAGACGCCAGTGCTGGAAGCCATTGAATCGTTAGTTCCAGCAAAGCGAATCCCAAACAAACTGTTTGTATCACTGGCAGCTTTAAAAGTTTGATCGGTGAAATTGAAAAATAAATCTCCCCAACCAATGTTTTTGTCAGCAGCGCCACTAGCGTAAGTTCCTGTCAAGGGCGTACCACCAGTCAGAGCTACAAAAATGCTGTCACTGGTTTCCCTTATTGCCATACCCTTAATTTCATAACCAGAGCCACCAGAGCCATCATTAAAGGCATCAATTCCATAGTTCCAATCTTTGTAGATCGTTCCTGCGTTAGCCTGCTGCCCAGTCGCAGACATCAAGCACAGAGTTGCCGTAGCACCAGCTATTAAGGTTGCAATATTACGCAATTTCATATTATGAAAACTCCTTTTTGCCCTAAATTTGTGTCCCTCCCTAATTTGTAACAGTAACCTTATTGATTGTCTCTAGATAATTTCTCGGAACTTTGAGGTTTTGCCAAAACCCCAAAAACGAAAAAATATTATAAAAGTGTATATATAAGTCAGTACTTTTTTATAAAAATATAGAGGTTACTTTTTAGACTCAGTAAATCTAGTTAAACAAGAACAAGAAGAATCTTTAAAAATTGAGAAATATTACAGCCTGCTGGAATCCAATGGATCTAAACCGGAGGTCGCGTGGTATCTTGGCTGAGAGCTGAAACAAGCCAAGACTGTCTCTGTGGCTAACAACGCCAGATATTTTTAGTTGAAACTTCTATGGCATCTGAGGAAAAGGATTTGGCAGCCGTCAACGAGTCTCCACAATTTGCTACTTCAAACTCGACCCAACTGGGACTTCCGCCTGAGCTTCAGGCAGATGCTTCTTCCCAGGATGGAGTCAATCAAACTGAGGTAGTTGTTGCTGAGAAGACAGAACAAGGGCAACCTAAACGTGTAGATCCTGGCGAAAACAAAGGGAAAAATGCAGTAGCAGGCGGAATATGGGAACAATTAAGAGAAAATCTGCAAATTCTATTGATTGCCCTATGTTTAGCACTTTTTATCCGAACATTTGTTGCAGAACCCCGCTATATCCCCTCTGATTCTATGCTGCCGACCTTGCAGGTGGGCGATCGCTTGGTAGTGGAAAAAATCTCTTATCGCTTTCAGGCACCTCACCTCGGCGATATCGTAGTTTTTGACCCTCCCCAGAAACTGCAAATTCAAGGCTACGCTAAAGACCAAGCCTTTATTAAACGGGTGATTGGCACACCGGGTCACGTCGTTAAAGTTCAAAATGGCAAGGTCTACGTGGATGACTCGCCCCTCCAGGAAGACTACATCGCAGAACCCCCAGAATATCAGTGGGGGCCAGCGCTGGTGCCTGAAGACCAGGTATTAGTCATGGGAGATAACCGTAATAACAGCAACGACTCCCACGTTTGGGGCTTCTTACCCCAGAAAAATATCATTGGTCGCGCCTTTTTCCGCTTCTGGCCTCTTAGTCGGATTAGTCTCACTTAAGTCAAAGTTTAGAGTTATGAATGTTGAGTTTTATATGTTTTCAATTCAAAACTTAAAACTCATAACTCTTCCCAATAACTTACTCAAAATCGCAAATAATGCATTAGTTGGGCAGTTAGATTTCCTGGAAGCGACAGCCGTTGCTGGAAATCAACTAGGTTGCGGTAAGACCCCGCAACGAGACGATTTTGCACTACTGTGGTGGCGAGAACCGAGTCAATAAATGGAATTTGCATCAACTCTTCTACAGACGCCGTATTAGGGTTGATGAGTTGCGGCGTCGCCAAACTAGAGTCGTCGTAGTAACAAAATCGGATGACTGCCTCTAGAGGTTTTAGCCTAGCTGGCGGCATACCTAGTGCTGCCGCAATATCCTCTATGCAGAAAAATTTAACGCCAGATCGAGCTAAGGAAACAAGCGATCGCGCTTGATGAATCGATAACCCCGGCAATCTCAGCCAATCGTCTACACTTGCCTGATTCGCATCAATCTTGATACCTAGTTCAGCTGCGATCGCAATTTCTTGGGTTGATTGCAGGCGGTAGTAGGGATCGTTCAAAATCTTGCCCCGAATTGACTGCAAATTCACATTTAATCGAGCTGTCGGTGGTAGCCATTCAAAAAGTGCCATAGATATCAAGCTATGCGATCGAGCCATTGACGGCGCTTTTGCTCAAATTCATATTCTGAAATCAGTCCCTCTTCCCGCAGGCTGTCCAGTTGGCGCAAGGCATCTGCGATCGCACCTACCCGATCGGGATCGACGCCAACGGAAGAAACAGCCGGTTCCACGCCCAAATTAAAATTACGGTCAAACTCATCCCCGTCTTGGACTAAATACCAAAACCCTTCAATCGCGCTGGCAATCCGAGGAATCGGTGTTCCCCACGACAAGAGCAAATAAGCGAGACCCCACAGCGGCTGTCCGAGATAAAATTTATGAAATCCAGCCACGGGTATCACCGTTCCCACCAACGCCAAGATAGCTGCAACTTTTCGATTTTTTGCCTTTGTTAACATGAAACGCACCACTTTATGACCCCTTGGCTCCTCCTTGCAGACTGACTTCCTGCTTCCCGATGCCGCTGCCATATTTTCCCGAAAAAAGCTTAGGGAAAGCAGAGGATTCTCCTGTCGAGACGTTACTTGCGATGGAAGCATTTGTCTTCTTCCATAATATTGATTTTTTCCCTTGGTACGGCTTGTAGATGCTTGGCGCTGACATTACTCAGAAACTGGATAGGCTTTACTAAAAGATCGTCAATGGAAGCTAGGTGATTAGATGCCGTCTGGCAAAACAGAGGCATCCTGGGAGATCGGACGAATAGTATTGGGAAAAAGCGATCGAAGATTTAGAGCGCGATCGCCGTTAATACGGAAAACCGAATATAACGGAAACTTTGGGCTGCACTAAAATGATACTCAAAGCAGTAAACTTCCCCTTGGCGGGGAAGCCCATTAACGGGGAAAAGAAAAGGCTATGGGATTTTTTGATTCAGAAATTGTTCAGCAAGAAGCCAAGCAGCTGTTTGAAGATTATCAATCCCTGATCCAACTGGGAAGCGACTACGGCAAATTTGATCTTGAAGGAAAAAAGATTTTCATTGAGCAAATGGAAGCCATGATGGATCGCTATCGCATCTTTATGAAGCGATTCGAGCTATCTGATGACTTCATGGCTCAAATGACAGTGCAGCAGCTACATACCCAGCTTGGTCAATTTGGCATCACTCCAGCTCAAATGTTTGACCAAATGAACCTCACCCTAGAGCGGATGAAATCCGAACTGTCCAAGCAAACCTAAAGATTTTGGATTTTGGATTGAATCCAAAATCCAAAATCTCAAATTATGAGCGGGGTCGTTCAAATTTGGAAGGCGATGGAAAGTATTGCACGGGTTCACCAGCCATAGCGGTTGACATGAAATCGCGCCAAACCGGAGCGGCGTAGTGACCCCCTGTAACACCACCACCTAAGCTGCGGTTGTTATCCTTCCCAATCCAAACAGCTGTTGCCAGCTGCGGAACATAGCCCACAAACCAAACATCTTTCTCTGAAGAAGTCGTACCCGTCTTACCAGCAGCCGGACGACCTATCTGTGCCGCTTTCCCCGTACCGCCATTTATCACCCCTTGCAGCACTTGGGTTAGAGAAGCCGTCGCCCACGGGTCTAAAACCAGACGGGGTTTAGGAGTGTTATCGAGCAACACATTGCCGCTACTGTCTGTTACCCGGACAATAAACGTGGTATCAGAATGCCAGCCATTACTGGCAAACGTGGCATAGCCGCCAGCCATTTCCAAAGGCGTCACACCAATCGCTCCCAGAGGCAAAGAAATCACCGGCTCAATCGGACTCTTAAAGCCAATCGTCCGGCAGGTTTCAATCACCTTATCCAACCCCACAGCCCGCCCAATCTTCACAGCGGGTACGTTAGCGGAGACCGTGAGGGCTTGGCGAATGCTCATCGCACCGGAGTAGCCGCCGCCGTAGTTTTTGGGAGAGTAATAGCCGCCACCATCTCGATAGCTCACTGGCGAATCGTAGACAGTGGAATAGGGCGAATATTTGCCAGTCGCGAACGCCGTGTAGTAAACAAAAGGTTTAAAGGCAGATCCTGGCTGGCGTCGCGATTGGGTTGCCCGATTAAACTTACTTTTTTCGTAATCAACCCCGCCGACCATCGCTTTCACAAAATGCGTCCGAGGATCGACTGACACCAGAGCAATTTGGTTGTTATAAAGTCCCCAACCCTGAAGTCTTCTATGCCAACGACTGACCTTTTGTTCCGCCATCTGTTGGAATTTGTAGTCGATGGTAGTTTGGACTCGCATTCCCCCTTTTAGCACTGCATCCGGGCCAAAGCGCTCTTTCAACTCAGCCACGACTGCATCTGTGATGTAAGGCAGTTCGCTGGTTTGCCAAGAAGTCAGCTGACCCTTCTTAATGGTTAGCTTGCGGGCGGCTGCTTCCTCTTGGGCCGTAATCCACCCCAACTCTCGCATCCGAGCCAACACCTGCGCTTGTCGCTGTTTGGAGAGCTTGTAGTTGACAAAAGGACTGTAGTCTTCTGGAGCCTGAATCATCCCTGCCAACATTGTCGCCTCTGCCAAGTTGAGGTCGGCGGCTTTTTTGCCAAAGTAGCTTTCAGATGCCGTTTGGACGCCATAGTTATTGTGACCCCAATACACCTGATTGAGGTACATTTCTAAAATTTGGTCTTTCTTAAAGATTTGCTCCAAACGAATTGCCAGTACCGCTTCAGCGATTTTGCGGCTAAAGGTGCGCTTGCGAGAGAGAAATAGATTTTTCACCAACTGCATGGTGATTGTGGAACCACCCTCAACCACCTCACCCTTCTGCCAGTTCGCTCTGATGGCGCGACCAACGCTGTTCGGGTTGATGCCTTGGTGGAAGTAAAAGTGGCTATCTTCAATCGCTAGAACCGCCCGCTTCAGTTCGGGGGAGATTTTGTCCAGAGGTACGATTTCGCGATTGGCTTCGCCGTGGAGACTGGCGAGGTGCTTGCCTTTAACATCGTAGATGTAAGAAGTTTCAGTAGGAGCGTAGCTGCGGAGAACGCGCACATCTGGCAGGTTACGGAAGCTAATTGCTAATCCAACCAGTCCACCGGCGACTACCGAACTGGTAAGCATGGTGATGCCGAGGAGGGTTCCGCCCGTTGCTTTCCCGACTCCCTGGATGAACTTAAAAATCGGTGGGACTGGCTCTCGCGGGTGTTTGTCTTGAATAGTGCTAGACGACACGGGGATTTCACTTCCTCACTAAAAAATGTGGGACTTGGGTGTTGCGCGACTGGATAGGGCTTTGCTGATTGAAATTACAAAGACTTTCCAGGGGCAGCCGGAGGGCGGACGATTTTTAGAATCTGTCCGGGAATGCGGTCGGGAGGTCAGACCGGGGAGGAAACTGATCCGCTATAGCATCATAAGCGCAGCCTGTTCTTAAATTTTTTTAATCGGGCATGGAAATTTTAACAATTTTTGCAAATTATACTAATTTGATTTGCCTTGGACTTGCATCAAATACAAATATAGTGATTAGTTACCATACCCGATTGAGTTTTGGCAAAGCATGACCGCTAGTGTATCATCGGCAAAAACGCCTCCAGAAGCCCTCACTTGGCTCTATCGCGGCGTCAGCGAAATTTTTCCCAATCAGCTTGATTCTTCTGACCCGGCGGAGAATTTGGCTCAACGATTAGCGCAGACCGACCGACCTTTGCGGGTGAAGTATGGGATCGATCCGACGGGTGCAGAGATTCATCTCGGTCATACTATCCCCATGCGTAAGTTGCGATCGCTTCAGGATGCGGGTCACACGGCTGTTTTAATTCTTGGGGATTTTACGGCTCGGATTGGCGATCCGACGGGGAAGTCTGAGGTACGCCGCCAGTTGACAGCGGAGGAAGTGGCTCAAAATGCCCAGACGTATCTGGATCAGGTGCGTCCAATTCTGGATTTTGATACGCCGGGACGGCTGGAAGTTCGTTACAACTCTGAGTGGCTTAGCAAACTGGATTTGGCAAAGATTCAGGAGTTACTCGCCACGATGACTGTGGGACAGATGCTGGCGAAGGAGGGGTTTGCCCTCCGCTTTGAACAAGAGAATCCGATTTATCTGCATGAGTTTCTCTACCCATTAATGCAGGGTTATGATTCTGTGGCGGTAGAAGCGGATGTGGAATTGGGAGGAACCGATCAGAAATTTAATATTGCCGTGGGGCGAGATTTACAGCGGCATTTTGGTCAGCAGCCTCAGTTTGGGGTGTTGATGCCGATTTTGATCGGGACGGATGGTGAAAAGAAAATGTCGAAGTCTCTGGGCAATTATGTGGGACTATCAGAACGCTCGACTCCGATGTATCAGAAGCTGGAAAAGATTCCGGATGATCTGTTGGAGCAGTATTTTGAACTACTGACGGATCTGCCTTTGGATCGGCTGCCAGAAACTCCGCGCGATCGCCAGCAAGAACTTGCCTTCGAGATTGTGAAGCAGTACCACGGTAAGGAAGCAGCGGAGGAAGCGAGGAAGGGAAAAACTGACGATGTCCCTGAATTTTCGCTTTCGAGCGTGCAATTTCCGGCTAAGTTTTTCTATATTGTCAGTGCCAGCGGTCTGTGTAAAAGTAGTTCGGAAGCACGGCAGCGAATTCAAGAGGGAGGCGTGCGACTGGATGGCGATCGCGTTGACAAAATCGATCTAGTCTTTGACACGCCCGAACAGCTAGCCGGACGCATCCTGAGTGTCGGTAAAAAGCGATTTGTCCGCCTTGTACGTTAAGGTGGGCGAGTGCAATTGTAAAATTCAGCCGGTTGTCAAGTCGATTCTTCCAGCCTTACTCCTACCCGTGAACCCAAATCCGACTCGCCTAAAATCCGCTAAGTCAGTACCAGAGCGCATTATCGTGCCGCTGGATGTGCCGACAAAAGAAGCAGCGATCGCTCTGCTCGATCAATTGCCCCAAGTGTCATTCTGGAAGGTGGGGTTAGAGCTATTTGTCAGCACTGGGCCGGAAATCTTGACGGCGCTCAAAGACCGGCAAAAGCGAATTTTTCTGGATCTGAAGTTTCACGATATCCCCAACACTGTTGCCGGGGCTTGTCGCGCCGCTGCCCGCTACGGGGTGGATTTGGTGACAATTCATGCAACAGCCGGTTGCGGTGCCTTGCAGGGGGCAGTAGCAGCGGCACAGGAGGGCGCAGCGGAAGTAGGGGTGACACCCCCCAATTTAATTGCGATTACGCTGCTGACCAGTCTCACCTCGCGTCAGCTAGCCTTTGAGCTGAAAATACCGCTAGAACTGCCAGAGTATGCCTTACAGATGGCGCTGCTAGCCAAAGACGCGGGGCTGGATGGGGCGGTTTGTTCCCCCCAAGAGGCAGAACAGCTGCGGCAGATTTGTGGCGATGATTTTCTGTTAGTTTGTCCGGGTGTGCGCCCCTCTTGGGCAGAAGCGGGAGATCAGAAGCGATCGCTTACCCCCGCCCAAGCCTTCCAAGCAGGCGCTGATTACCTGGTGATAGGGCGTCCGATTACCGCCGCCTCTGACCCCGTTGCAGCTTGGGCAAGAATTTGCGACGAGCTAACAGTGGTTTCATGAACTCAGGTCGAAAGCGTCAGTTGTCAGGAGTTAGAAGGTTACTTCTGGTTTCTAGCTGTTCGCTGTTCGCTGCATTCAGCACTCAACAGGGGCAAGGAAACTCCGCCCCTATAGCACTCAACAGGGGCAGGGAAACTCTGTCCCTACAGCGTTTTGCTTGCCCAAGTAATGTAGAAAGCCTCACACTTCTCCTGCTTCGGGATTTACCTAGTTATGCTAATCGGGTCAATCAACGTGCCCGACGCCGCAGCCGAAAAGTTGACATTTCTTCTAGTTCCGTGATTGCCGCTGGACGCCCGGAATTTGAGCCGCTTAGCCTGGGTCCCGGTCAATATAACCCAACGCCTCCAGCCGAACTTGCCGCAGCCCCCAAGCAGGTATTCATTACCACCTTAGAGCGACAGTATACCGCTGGCAAGCTGATTGAATTGCAGCAGTATCACTGGCTATTTCTGGCTCAAACTGACAGCGGCTGGAGTTTAGCGCTCATGTTTTCTCGTACTGGCCTTTATCCGGGAGGACGCCCCCCTACGCCGCCGCGCGATAGCAGTAATGGCATCATTGGTCAGGCAGTTCGGAATTGGTTGCAAGATTGCCGGGTGGGAAAAGTGCGATCGCTCGTCCCCAATGCGTCTCAGTAATTTTCCCTCAGTAATTTCATCATTATCTGAAAGTTTTTACTTGAGTGCGTAATTGTAGCTTTTAAAAGCGCGATCGCTATCTGTCGGAAGTTTTACTTCCCTGCATTGTTTCTTTAAATAAAATTTCTGTATCTCCAACGACATTTTCCCATTATCCGAAATTTTACGTACAGCAAGAAGGATTATAATTTTAATTTCCGTAGCTTCAACGATGAATTTAATTAATCTTTACTATTAGGATAGGATGGTGCCAAATTCTTCAAGGATTCAGCCAAGAAAAGCTGAATTATTTGTCTGCAAATTGGTAGTTTGATTTGGATGAAATGGCATTAAGACAGAACTTTAGTCACTTAACTAAAGTTTTAGCCTAGGGCTACATAACTAAAGTCGTGGCTTAACGATTTGCTGTGTATTGGGAGCATCCGTCACTGAAAACTTTCGACTAATACCTTTCACCAACGTTTCTAAATAGGCAACTACCAGAGGATTAAAAGAATGAATTTTCAGCGTACATCAACTTTTCTATGCTTAACTGTCGGAATCTTAACGATTTCTAGTTCAGCGCAAGCCGCAAGCTTCCAAACCAACGTTAGCCAAAAAAGTAACTCTGAGGTAGATATTTGGCTTCAGTCTATTACTCAAAATAAAGTCACATTTGATAGTTTTAATCTAGTTAAAGAGGCTAAAATCCTCTCCAATACTCCCATCAAGCTCACTGGGAAGAAGGGAGAAACTGCCAATCCTGAAGCGGGTGGCTATAACAATAATACGGGTGCTGCTAGCACAGACAGAGGCAATAAAGCTAGCAAGCCGAACGGTGTTGAAGTATCTGGAATTAAGAACCCAGGCAATACTGAAATTGCCGCTTATCTAGGCAACCAAAACCTCAACAACATTATTGATACTGAGGATAATGGTTCCATTAGTATCAACCTTTTCTTCAATAACCTAGTTCATGCAGATAAGACAGGATTGGACAACCTCTTTTTCTGGGAACGGGGTAAGAATAGCGATCTGGGTATTCAAGCAATTGACAAAGCTGGCAACCTCATTGGTAATTTTCTAAAACTAAAGCGAACCGATCAGTTTGCCACAGGCTATAGCATTGACACAATGGAAATTAATGGAAGTCAACAGGTTGGTTCTTGGGGAGTTAGCCTAGAAAAATTGGGAATTACTTCTCTAGCGGGTATTCGAGTGACAGCAGATGCGAGTTACAATGGCCCAGACTTTAAAGTAATCGCTAGAGAAGAAAAAATTCCTGAACCAGCCACGCTTGCTGGGTTGGGATTGGTAGCCGGATCGTTAATGACAATTCGTCGGCGTCGAAGCAGCAAAGCTAGCTAGTTTTTAGAGAAAATTTGCGTTCATAAAGACTGAGTGAAAATGAAAATGAGGGCTAGAAGGTGGATAACGCTTCTAGCCCCAATTTTTTTAGTTTCTGGTACTAATTTTCTTTTTTATCAGGACTCGCCGCACATCACCACATAGTAAGGGCAACCACAGGGGGATTGAACCCGAAAAAACGCTATATGTATAAGCTTTGCGTAAGTCCTGTTTATCTCATAATATTAAAATATAAAAGCATTCCACTACTGGAATTTATCAATTCAGCTTCATTTTGACATTTCTATCAGTTTGCATTCACTACATTACCCAGCAGAAATGGAGTTCATCCTTTGGTTGGTTGTTATTTTTATCTATCTGCGATAAAAAAGCCTATTAACCGAATGAATTTTTATGCAGTTTTGGGTGTGGCGCAGGTTTTGTTGTGCGAGTGAGTGAGAAGTCAAGTTTAAGTAGAGAAGACTAGAGAGCGATCGCACTCTGAGTAAATACTAAGCGCGATCGCTAAAATATATCTATCCACCAACACTTCTATTGTGACTAGCAGCAATTACCTAGGCTCAGTCTTAAAATGACAACTACACTAATTCAGACTCCACAACCAGTTCTCTTGAGGAATGTTAGCTGGCAAACTTACGAATCTCTGCTGAAAGATTTAGAAGAACAGGCAGGGATTCGACTGACTTATGACCGAGGATTATTACAAATAATGTCCCCATTAGATCCACATGAAAGCTACAAGAAGCTCCTAGGACGTTTCGTGGAAACTCTGACTGAAGAATTGAATATTAATATTCGCAGCTTAGGTTCAAGAACTTCCAAACGTGAGGATTTGCAACGGGGATTTGAACCAGATCAGTGCTACTACATCCAGAATGAGCCGATTGTCAGACAACTAGAGCAAATCGACCTAAATCAATATCCACCACCTGATTTAATTATTGAGATTGATATTACTAGCAGTTCTATTAATCAATTCGACTTGTATGCTGATTTTGGGGTGCCGGAAGTCTGGCGTTATGACGGAAGACGCTTAAGATTCTATCAATTAGAGGGAAAACAATATGTAGAGCGCAATACATCTCCTACTTTCCCTTTTCTCTCACCATCTGAGATTGTGCGGTTTCTGGAACAGCAAAAAACTGTGGGAGAAACAGCTATGATTCGCTTGTTCCGCGAGTGGGTGAGAAGTCAGATTGGGGAGGAGTAAATAAATCGCGCTTGATAATACAGGAAATGCGATCGCGCCAGTTTTCAGGTATTGTTAAAAATATACTAATAACGTATCAATTCGCGGGACTCTTGCCGTACACGACCAGCCATTACTGCTTGCTGCAAAGTCATAAAGGCATTTAGGTCTTCCCAGCCATATTTTGTTGTTTGTAAAAGCTGCCGTAGTTCGGTCTCTGATGCTAACGTTAAATAACCTGTTGCCAAAGCCTTTTGGACTACTTCTCGGATTAAAACCATATCAATCCCTGAAACTGGTAGTAAAAGATATTCTAAAGAGCGATCGCACTCGCTTCAGCAGAGGAAAAAAGTGCGATCGCGCCAACTACTGTATCAACTAGCTGAGGCTAGAATCCTGAGATTTCTGTTGCTGCTTGCGCTTGTGCAGCGAACTGACACCGAAAGCACCAACCCCTAAGATACTCAATACAGAAGAAGGCTCAGGTACATTTTTCCTGGCTTTTTCAAGTCCCGGAAACTTGACCACGAAGACCGTGTCCTCAAAATCGCGATCGGAATTTTGATTGGGAGGCTCAGTAGCACCGAGCGGTCCATATAAATCCTCGAATCCAATCACCAAGTGGCCTTTATACTCATAAGCTACCAAGTGTTCTAGTCCATCTGGGTTAGAAGCTGGATCGGCACCGTAAACGTAAGTTCCGCCATTATAACCATCAGCTTTCAGCCAGAAGTTAAAGAGGGTACCAGCACTGAAGTTTCCTAAGTCCACATAGTCCCCGATATCCAGAGGTCCATCATTAGCTGCTCCTTGGCACTCAGTATTATTAATTCCACAAGAGGCATCCTCAAAAATCAACCCCGACTGGAAAGTAGAACCATTAGTAGCTGTGAACCCTAACTGGTTTCTGAAGCCTGCTCCTTCATTGAGAAAGTAAACACGAGGATTATAGTCAGTTCCCAATTTTAACTTGGTAAGGTCTAACTTATACGCTGTGGGGTTGCTAAACGGAACCCCAGAAGGAGAAACGAATTGCTGGAACTCTTCAATTATGTCCTTAAAACCTGTAGTGTCAGTGTCAATGCTTTTGATGTCATAAGCTGAGGCTGGTGCGGTGGCAGAGAATACACTTGTCCCGATAACAGCAACAGTCAAACTAGAAATAAGCTTAATTTTCATTCAAAGACTCCTTTTTGCAATTCTGGGTGTAGCCATGAGAACAAAGTAACTGGCGCGATCGCTTCTTTGACAATAAATACAGTTGATTGGGACACTAAGTTACGGTGTTTTTGTGTGTCTATATCTATAGAAGCAAGCCCCACACTGAGATAACCCTGACTTTTGCTAATATTGGCACTGAGAAATCAATAACTTGTCACGGACTTACAACTAAAGTAAAATTTTTAACAAAGCTCATTAGGGTCTAAGCTGTTTTCCAAGAGGTAGCCATGTCGCAACGCTCCCTTATGGTGCGTTCGGAGTGTATCCAGCAAGCCAAATCTGCTTATCAGCGAAGTAGGTATGAAAGCCATAGGGATTTTGCGGTAGATATCGGAGTATCGTCAGATACAGTTCGCAAATTCCTCAATGGGAAGCCTATTGAGCGTAGAAATTTTTTGGAACTTTGCAATTTCTTGGGTCTGGACTGGCAAGCGATCGCTAACCTAGATACTCACGGGAGCGATATTGCACTCCCAGATAGTGAAAGCGATATTTCACTCCCAAATAGCAAATTAGAAATTCAAGCAAGGATTAAAATAAAATTAGAAGATAAAGCTAATATTTCGCAAACAGTATTGTTTGGTGTAGAAGAATATATAACAACGTTAACAGAATATTTACAAGACAAAGAAGGTAGCTGGTTTATTAGTGTTGTTGGAACGGGAGGAGTTGGTAAAACATCTATTGTAGAGAAGCTAGTCAGAGAACATACAGTAGAGTCAGAGTTTATTGATCTTGCTTGGGTAACAGCTAAAAGAACTTATTTTAGAGTCGAGAATCTAGCAATTCGAGATATAGGTACTGTTTTAAATATTGATGCATTAGTTTCGGAAATAGCAGAGCAGCTACAAATACAATTGCCACCAACGATAGATGAACATTTTTCCTATTTACAAAGCCAGCTAAGAACTTCCCCATATCTAATTGTAATAGACAATCTTGAAACTCTGCAAGACTACACTGAGTTACTCACAAAATTTGATCCTTATACCCAAAAAAATAATTTGAGACCTAGTAAGATTATCTTTACTTCTAGACAAAAAATTCAAAAACTAACTATGGATATGCGGGAAGTTGAACTCAAAGGTATAGGTGTCAATCCAACTTTAGAGTTAATCCGGTACAAGGGAGCGCACATTCAACGCATTCATGATTCACAAGATGATGAATTGTTACCAATATTTCATGCTACTAATGGTATTCCTCTCATAATCTTACTTGTAATTAGCCTAATAGCAACCGATGACTCACCGTTAGATGAAATTATTCAGTCACTTACTAAACAAGAGGAGCTTTACACCTATCTGTATGAGGAAGCTCTAGTTTCAATTTCAAATAATGCTTTAGAAGTTTTGAAATCAATGACTCGCTTCAGTGAGAGTATTCCCGTTCCACGTCGTCTACTGAAGCAACAAGCTGAACTGAGCGATGATGAATTTAGAGAAGCTGTAGGAGAATGTCTTCAGCGTTCCTTGCTAACAAGTATTTCTAGACTTTCAGACGAGCCACGTTATTCAATACACAACTTACTATACGAGTTTTTGAGGGAATTGCAATCCAGTGACTAAACTTGATGAGAAAATTAATAAGCGCCAACTTCTTAAGGAAAAACTAAAGCCTGATAAAAAGACAGGAGACATTGCTAAACTTCTGAACATATGGCTCTCTGAAGCTGAGTCCAGAACCGATCTCGCTCACGTTTTGCAGTCACTACAGGATAATCGAAAAGATTCTGAACAGTTGCCAACACGTTGTAAGATAATAGTTAAATTTATTAACAAAGCGCTCCAAACAAATCAAGGTTTTGACTGGCTTCAAGCAACTGATCGATTACTCCAAGACTATCATGAGTTTGGAAAAGTTGTACCGGCTGACTTGTATATTTCAAAATACTATTGCTTAAAAACATTCAATAATTTTGATTCTGAAGCTGAAGATTGCTTGCATAGAGCAATTGTACTGTCTAAGACTCATGAAGAAAAGATTAAAGCATATTTTGTACTTAGCCTATACTATGAAGATATCAGTGAATATAAAAAAATGAAAGATGTACTTCTTAAATGTGAAGCATTTTGTAGAGAAGAATCAAGGTCTGAGGAATATTTGGCGCGTACCTGGGTTCTACTGGGTCACTACTATTTTCGTAGATTTAACTTTGCTGAGTCCAAAAATTATTTCACTCAAGCACAATCAAAACTAGAGTTATTATGCAAACATCAAAATTATAAGTGGCTCCTGCGAACATTGAGTGAATGTTTACATTTCCTTGGCAGAATATATTTTGAAGAATATGAATTTATTAAATCTGTTAACTTTTATGTTAAATCCCAAAAAATTCTAGAGGAAGGCTGCAATCAAAATAGCTTGACGCTAGATATTGGAGCAACTGCCTTCTATCACTTGCGACTAGGTCAGGTTCTTGAGGCCGCTCAAATTAAAGAAAGTGTAAAATACCATTACGATAAGAGCCTACAACTCTTCATTGAACGTAATGCCGACCCATCTAGTTTAGTTCATGTAAACTTAGCCCTAGCTAATCTGGTAGAAAATGAATCTTGTTTGGCAAGAGACAATTATTATAAACAGGAAAAGCAAATCAAAAATGCTGCGGAAAAAGCTTTAAAAACTGGTTATCATCGTGGCTACCTAATGGCTCTTGTACAACTGCTTCCGCTCTATATGAAGAATCTAAAAATTTATTTAGCGCTGAAAGTGGTTTGGGATATTTTGATGTCAAATGAATTCCATAAGTCAGGTGGTATAATTTTTTTACTGGCTTTTATATACAAAATTGGGTTAAAGCTATATCACCAAATAAAATTCAATTTTTATAAAAAATTTAGACCTAATAAAATTCTACGTAGATGCCCTTGTTTAGAACCTAAATGCAAGCTAAATAACAAGTAATACCGAAGCAAGTTGAGAAAATGCCACGGGCAATGGAAAGGAAAGTACGGATGAGGAGGGTATGAGCGATCGCATCCTCACCACAAAAAGGCGATCGCCCTATTTCACTCTAATTTTTATCTGAAGCAGAATCCCGCTTCAGCTTAGGGAAGCGGTAAAAGGTATCTCCATCAGCATCTACTTCTGGCAGCACTCCAAACATCTGCACCTGACGATCTAGGTATTGCTTCGCTAACTGAACATCTACTCTTGCCGCTGCTGACAGTTGAATCAGAGAAATACAACTATCTTGAGCTTCCAGCAATTGATAAAAAGCATTTTCTAACTGCATTTGCTGCTGCCGCTGCTGGGAGGCACTGTAAAACAACAAACCCGCCATCACACTGACGGTGAAGACAAAGATTACCTCAACAATTGCCATAAATTTCCTGATTTTATAGCACAGAGGGTGGGCGATCGCGCAATGGCAGCATTGCCGTCCCACCCACCCTATTAATAGCTCTTTATCGGAGCTGGATGTTTATGCGGCTGGCGGCGGAACTAAATTCTCCGCACCCTGGATTACCTTAGCCGAGACAATTTTGTCGCCTGCATCGAGTTTTTCCAGAACTTCTTTGCCCTTCGTTAAATAGCCAAAAACTGAATATCTCCCATCCAACAGGTTACGACCCGCTGGAGTCAGTTCTGGCTCAAACAGGAAGAAGAAGAACTGAGAAGAACCGCCGTTAGGTTCTGTTTCCGGACGAGCCATTGCTAAGGCACCGTAAGCTGAGAAGGGAAGCACTGGCAGGTCGCGGTAACGCCCCGCGTCTTCTAATGTAATGCCATAGGTGGGTTCTTTGTCGCCTCTCGCCAGCACTTCTAACGGAACCGCCCGGTATTTGCCAGTCGCTGGGTCAATAAACCCCTGATCTGGGCCGGGAGGATCTCCCACTTGCAGCACGTAGGAGTCTTCGGCGCGGACAAAATCTAGCCCATCATAGAAACCACGCTGGACTAAATCCACAAAGTTACCAGCAGTCACGGGCGCACTGTAACCGTCTACAACCAGGGTAAGGGTGCCTTTGTCGGTTGTCATTTCTATGGTGGCGCGTCCCTTGAGTTGAGGCAGATTACTGTACTCTGAAGGCACCTCGAAGGGGAATCCTGGCACCATTAGCTCTTCTAGCTGACCCACGATATCGAGGAGGTTGCTCCGTTCCGCCTGGGTTTGTTCTTTATCTTTGGCTTCCACTGTTTCTCGAAGCTTCCCGAATTCTTCGTTCATCTTCGCAATTAGGGCTTCTGCTTGAGATTTTTGCGACGGAGGGACGCCAGCGAGCAAGTCAGAGGAGCGATCGCTTAGAATTCGAGATGCCTTGCTAACATCGCTAACGATGGCACTCCAACGCTTACTTCGCAGTTGTGTGGAAATATCTTCCAAATCGGCTTGCATTTCCCGCACTGTTTGATTTTCAATGGGTAGGGCATACCGTAACAAAGCTTTACCATCTGTGATGGCATTTCCCGATGGCAATCCACTATCACTGGCAGTTTTGCCAGAGGCATCCCACCAAGCAGCGCTGAGTCCTGCTGAGAGCGTCATCATCAGCACTACCAACACGCTCGTTAAGACCAAACGTTTGAACCAATCGAGCATGGAACGGTTTGAATCAAGCATAAATTAATTCCTGAATGCTGCTTTCCCGACTGCGGTTGAACCTTTCACGCTTACCAAAAACTCCATTTTTAATCTTGCCACACGGGTGTCCCGACCCAGCGACATTAGAACGCAGCTTATCGATGTACGAGTAATGGGAAGAACCTCCGCTCGCGGTAAAATGAAGTGCCGATTGTTCTCCCCAAGATAAAGATTCATGATTTCGAGTAACGACTTTCGACCTGGCGTCACCATTGAATTAGATGGGGCTGTGTGGCGGGTAGTGGAATTTCTCCACGTTAAGCCAGGAAAAGGAGCTGCGTTTGTCCGCACCAAGCTAAAAAATGTGCAGACAGGCTCCGTTGTGGAACGAACCTTCCGGGCCGCAGAAACGGTGCCCCAGGCCAATCTGGAAAAGCGCACGATGCAGCATACCTACAAAGATGGCGACCAGTTCGTGTTTATGGACATGGAAACCTATGAGGAAGCGAATCTGAGTTCCGTTGAGATTGGCGATCGCGTAAAGTACCTTAAGGAAGGAATGGAAGTGAACGTCGTCCGCTGGGGCGAGCAGGTCATGGAAGTGGAACTACCCAACTCCGTAGTGCTGGAAGTGACGCAAACCGATCCGGGTCTCAAAGGCGATACCGCCACCGGCGGCTCGAAACCCGCGATTGTGGAAACGGGTGCCCAGGTGATGGTTCCCCTGTTTATTACTGTCGGAGAGCGGATCAAGGTGGATACCCGTACCGATACCTATCTGGGTCGAGAATAATGCAAAAGTTTTTAGTCAGTGGTCAGGGGTCAGCGGTACAGAAGAAACAACCCACAACCGACAACTGACACTGACCTTGAGATGAGATTGACCCTTGTCTCTACCAAGCAACAACTGATACCTGACCACTGACATCCTTTTTCTCATGTCCATAGACTTCAACGATCTCCGTGAACTGCTGGCAGCGATCGCGCAAACCGACATTACAGAGTTGACACTCAAAAGCACTGATTTTGAACTCACAGTGCGTAAAGATCCGCGCGGGGGTATGCCGGTCGTACCACCTGCCCTGGCAGGGAGTGGGAGTCCCGAAGTCCCGGCTCCCCCCTCCCTGGCATCTACGTCCATGCCGCCCAGTCCCAGCTTAGAGGCGGTGCAACGAACTGCCCCACCGACCGCCGCTGCTGGTTCCCCCATTGATAGAAGACTCGAAGAGGTCAAATCGCCGATGGTGGGGACGTTTTATCGCTCCCCGTCACCGGATGAACCGGCATTTGTGGAAGTAGGCGATCGCATCCGTACCGGACAAACTGTCTGCATCATTGAGGCAATGAAGCTGATGAATGAAATTGAAGCCGAGGTATCTGGTACGGTGATAGAAGTTTTGGTTCAAAACGGCGAACCCATTGAGTACGGTCAACCGTTAATGCGGATTAACCCCGAATAACTTTAGCATTTGTAAAAGTTGCGCGGCGGCATCTGCCATGAATCGTTTAAAAAGTTTATTTCCAAAATTTTGATATTTTTGGAGTAAACTTTTTTGGATAATTTAATTTCCTAAAAATTTCCTGTTAAATAATGGAAATATCGATTTGTGTTGCTAACACATATTTCCATTATTTAAGGCTCTTCCGTAGTTGGTATGCTAAATTATAGTCAAGAAGCGCCACAAGCTATACTAGCCATAAATTTAAGCCAATTTAGCGTTTATTAAATAGAAAATACAGTCCAAAATTGTTATACCTTGCTAGGTAAGCCTTTCAAGTTTTGGGATCAACTTTTTAGCATACCAAGTAATGAAGAGCCTTATTTAATTCTACAGAGTTTGTTTAAACAAATAGTATCTAAAGTTACCCAGATTCCCATATTAATCAGCACAAAAAGATTTAATAATTACTCAATAGTTATTAACCAAAAAACATCATATATAATCAGGATGAACTATCATTTCTGATTAGTCTCATGCGACAAGCTTTGTCTGTACCTCCAGAAGTTGTACAACAACTTGCAGAGTACTTCAGCATCTTGAGCGAGCCAATGCGGTTGCGGATTTTGAACTTCCTGCGCGACGACGAGAAATGCGTACAAGAATTGGTCGAGGCAACACAAACCAGTCAGGCTAACGTTTCCAAGCATCTAAAAGTCATGCTACAAGCCGGTATCCTTAGTCGCCGCAGCGAAGGGACATCGGCTTATTACAAAGTGGAAGATGAGTTGATTTTTGAATTATGTAACTTGGTTTGCGATCGCCTTGCCGCTCGGATTGAACAGCAAGCCCGCCACTTCCGTGACTTTAGCTTAAGCGCTAGAAAGTAAACAAAGCCCTATAAATCAAAATTTTTCTCAAAGTTTTGGCGAGTCAGAGGCTGATCGAGTACCAACCCTTCACCGCCCAAAACTTCCAACCGTTTTCCCTCTACATCAATCCAAACATTGGTATTTGGATTGATACTGGTGGCTGTATAGAGGATTTGCGCCACGCGACCTGTCATCGAGGCACTACCGCCGCCAGCAGTAAATTCTTGGGACAAATCCACATGAACACCATCCTCCCGAACATCCAGATTTCGTAGCTGCGTTCCCTTAGGAATCGTGCTGCTGTAAGCCGGATCGTTCGGTCCCGCTAACAAGCGATTGAACGCACCTTCTAGAATGTTCTCAGACTTGACTCCTGCCTCTATTTTGACCGGAGCAGGCACCACCTCAATCTTGCTACCACTACTCTTCAGCCAGTAGACTTGAACGGTCTTCTGACTAGATAGTTGCTGAGCAGACGGCTTCACAGAGGGCTTCACAGACGGCTGCACTGCCTGAGGCGAATTAGTCGGTTGAATAGTCGTGGAAACTGACGGTGTTGGCGAAGAATTGCCTGTATTTGCTGCCTGTTGCTCTTCTGGGCTACAAGCCGCCAAAGCGATCGCCAAAACACCAACGGCGATGCCAATACCGATTCGACGGCCTGGTTGTTGAACTTTCATATCAATTTCCCTCCTTAAAATTTATTTGGATGCTTGTGAGGAGGTTTTGTTGAGGAATACAGTGAAGACGAGCGCTGCTCCGGATAATTTTAACGTTGATTAGGTGCGGAAGCAGTTTCTGGCTTTTCTACCCGCACAAATGCAGCTAACTCTAGTTGTTCCTTATTTATATCTAATTTTAGGAGTCGGGCAGCAATCCCTGCATCTTCCAAGGTGCGGAGATCCAAGCGGCTATTGACACCGGACACGAAGAAGGCAAGCAGGGGGGGTGGCACTGGCATCCCATTTACCAAGACATTTGGCTCAATCAATTGCAACTGATGCTCAGCCACGATACCCAGCCCTGATTCCACCGAGACAACCAGTTTATCTACATTTCCCGGCTCCTGCAATTCCAAATGGAAACGCAGCCGGTTATCCCCCAGAAATTCCACTTGAGGATTGACAAACTCATAGCGCTGAACCAGCATATCAGCGTTGCTGCCAAGAATGCGGCTTCCCAGTTTACGCAATTGAGCGCTGACAGTTGGTGACTGTAAAGCTTGATTGATATCTTGCTGGGTAATCACCAAACGCACCCCAGCTTGTAAAGGTTGCTTCAACAATTCGGTCGGTCGCACCTTTCCCTTCTGCCGGAGACGCGCCACATCAAGGTCAAGGGGATCGGTTTCCAGTTCCAGCGCTGCAATCCGGAATTCTGGCGTCAGCCACAACCCTCGCCCACCAATCCGCACTCGCTCAACTTTTCCTTGCACAATTTGGAAATTCGGAGCATTGTCAACGCGGACTTGCAACTGCTCCACTTTATCAAACTGGGAACGAATGGCATTTTCAGCGATGCGGTCGATGGCTAAATTAGCGGGTGAAATTAGAGCAAGCAAACCAGATAGAAAAATTGCTATAAATTCCATAGTTATCGCTTAAATTTTCTGGCTTTGCGTCTTGGCGCGAGATTTCAAAAAATTGCGCCAAGACGCAAAGTTTTTCTTAGTGATGAAAGCGCCTTGGCATCAAATTATCATCAAAGTGCTTTTTTGAACCACAAAGACACAAAATTGATAACTTTGTGCCTTTGTGGTTAATTGTTATTGATTTAAAGCAGCATCAATCCACTGCTTTAAGGTAGTTACCACTTCCTCAACAGGAATTTCCTGGGATTTGCGAGTCGCCCGTTCGACGACTTCTACTTTGCCGCTATTGAGCGATCGCCCGGTTACGATTCGATAGGGTATCCCAATTAAATCAGCATCTTTGAACTTTACTCCCGCTCGTTCATCGCGGTCATCCAAAAGGGTTTCAATTCCTGCTTGATGCAACTGGGTGTATAGTTTTTCGGCAACTTCCACTTGTTGGGCGTCGCTGGTGTTGGGAACTGAGATGATGACGTGATAGGGCGCGATCGCTACAGGCCAGATAATTCCATCTTTGTCATAAGATTGTTCTACCGCCGCCTGAGCTAACCGCGAAACACCAAGACCATAACAACCCATCACCAGGGGAACTTCCTCACCTTGTTCGCTGGTGTAAGTGGCTCCCATCGCTTGAGAATATTTATTGCCTAGCTGGAAAATGTGCCCCACTTCGATGCCACGGGCAGTTCGGAGCGTTTGATCGGGATCGTGCATCGCGCGATCGCCCGGTCGTGCCTTGCGTATATCTACTACTCGTTCTGGTAACTTAAATTGCTCGTCCCAATTGGCACCCACGACGTGGTATTCCAAGTCGTTAGAACCTGTGACGAAGTTTTTTAGCTCGATCGCAGTTTTATCGACCAACCGCAAAAACCGGGGAGCCAAATTTTTAGCCGAACAGATATAATCGTCTGCGATGTCGGGAGCGATGTAACCCAAAGGTAAGGGTCTCGTCGCCCACAGTTGCTGAAGCGCCGCCGCTGGCACTTCTACAGATAGCACAGTTTTGGCTTGGTATTCTGGTGCCAGTTTTGCCAGATCGTTGTGCAACTTTACCTGATTGACTTCTTGGTCGCCCCGGATACTAATCAGCACCAACACCGTTATGCCGTTGTCATAAACTGCCTGGTAGAGGACGTTTTTCACCACTTGGGTAGGCGAACACTTGAGGAATCTACAGAGTTTATCAATTGTATCGGTGTCCGGCGTCTTCCGTTTCTCATAAGTCTTAAACGGGGATGGTTTGGTGTCAGCAGGCAAAGAAACCGCTTTTTCCACATTGGCGGCGTACTTGCCATCTTCGGTGTAGAGAACTTCATCTTCCCCAGCTTCAGCCAGCACCATAAATTCTTGAGAACCAGATCCCCCAATCGCACCTGAATCAGCTTCTACAGCCCGGAAGGCTAAACCAGTCCGGCGCAACATCTTGCTGTAAGCATGGTGCATATCCTGGTAAGTTTTTTTCAAGCTTTCTTCATTGACGTGGAACGAGTAGCCATCCTTCATAATGAATTCGCGTCCTCGCATCAAACCAAATCTGGGGCGAATTTCATCCCGAAACTTAGTTTGAATTTGGTAGAGGTGCAGAGGCAACTGGCGGTAGGAGCGAATCATATCACGAGCGATCGCTGTAATCACTTCCTCATGCGTCGGTCCCAGTCCCAGTTCCTGGTCTCGGCGGTCTGTCAGGGCGAACATGATCCCTTCAGCTTTGGTATAAGTATCCCAGCGCCCCGACTGTTGCCACAACTCAGATGGTTGTAGTTGCGGGAGTAGACACTCTTGTGCGCCGGTCGCATTCATCTCTTCCCGCACAATATGAGAGATTTTTTGCAGCACCCGCCACATGAGGGGTAGATAGGCGTAGATACCGCTACCGATGCGACGAATGTAGCCTGCACGGAGCAGTAATTTATGGCTGGGGATTTCCGCTTCCGCCGGTTCTTCTCGCAGAGTGACAAAAAACATTTGTGACAGTCGCATCACTGGTTCCCTCTACAGATTGGATAATCGTTATCTCAGTTAAGTCTAGAATGTCCACAAGTTCACAAGAAAACCACTTTGTCCGATTTAATGAGTCCGGCTCAGCCTCCTCTAGAATTTATTCCACCGGCGCTCAACCCCCTGGTTTTACGAGCCGCCCAACAAGTGCTACCTGGCTGCATACGTTCCCAAACAGCGATCGCCCAAATTCAAGCCGACAACGTTGAGATTTTAGTCGATTTATATCGCCAATTTCAGGACGGTAAGATCCGCTTTATGATGGCATTTCGCCATCCCAGGGTTGAAGATCCGCTGTGCATGAGCTATCTGCTTTGGAAATTAGTACCACGGCTGGCACGACAAAAGGGTATCTCGCTACAGCACCCGATTCATGCCCACTTTCTTTATGACCGAGGGATTCCCTTATGGGCTGGAGCGCACATGGGCTGGCTCTATTCTCGCTTAGGTGGTACCCCCATCCATCGCGGTAAGGCAGACTGGATGGGATTGCGTTCGGCTCGTGACTTGTTTGCCAACGCTCAGTTTCCGATAACCGCTTCTCCAGAAGGAGCCACCAATGGTCACAATGAGATTATCAGCCCTTTAGAACCAGGAATCGCCCAATTGGGCTTTTGGTGTGCTGAAGATTTGCTCAAGGCTGGACGAGGGGAGCAAGTTTTAATAGTGCCAGTGGGAATTAAATACCGTTACGTCGAAGCTCCCTGGAAAGAGATAGAAAAGCTTTTAAGCGAATTGGAAGTAGCGAGCGGTTTGCCAGAAGGAAAGTTGAAGGATGAACAAGATTTGAAGGCTGAAAGTTTAAATCCATCTGCTGACCTGCAACCTTTCCAAGCTTCTCTCTATCGGCGGCTGTGTCGTTTAGGCGAACATTTATTGTCTCTAATGGAGGAGTTTTATACCCGCTTTTATCATCAAACTTTGCCCACAGTGGAAGCGTCGCCGAGCAATGCGAACGAAGCTTTGGCGATTCGACTGCAAGCGCTGCTGAACGTGGCGCTACACGTAGCAGAGGAGTATTTTAACGTGCCACCAAAGGGAAGTGTGATTGACCGTTGTCGTCGGCTAGAGGCGGCTGGCTGGAATTACATCTATCGAGAAGACCTGAAGAATATTAAAGCGCTGTCTCCCCTAGAACGCGGATTGGCAAATCGAATTGCTGAGGAAGCCAACCTTCGGATATGGCATATGCGCTTGGTAGAAACTTTTGTGGCAGTAAGCGGACAATATGTTCTGGAAAAACCAACAGTAGAGCGGTTTGCCGAAACTACCTTACTTTTATGGGATATGGTAACTCGAATCAAAGGCAGCAATCCCTTTGGGCGTCCTCGACTAGGTAAGCAACGGGTAGAGATGGCTGTAGGGCAACCCATCTCGGTTTCAGAACGCTACCCAGTCTATCAGGCAAATCGGCAGGGTGCGAGACTTGCTGTGGCTGATTTGACTAAAGATTTGCAACAGGCGATGGAAGGTTTGATTTCTTCATCTGGGTGAAATCCCAAGTTCCTGAATGAGTTGGCTAGGCATGAAAATCCGCAGGGTGACATTTATAAAATCTTGCGGATTACGAGTAACAATTGCATCCAGATTATTCATCATCGCTCTACTGAATGGCATCTTCAAAATCTCGGAAATGTTTGAGATTTTGCAGTAAGCGCCATTGTAATTGCTGCTTGGTCTACTGTGATGATTCTACAAAAACCAACTATAGCAATCCTATTTAAGTTGTGCGCGAGTATTCGCCTGAGTGTAGAGACGCGATTAATCGCGTCTCTACAGGGAGAGTGCAAATCATTTAGGATTGCTATAGCCTTTATAAGAAGCTTGACCAATCTCGCCCTTTTGCCCTCCGAGCGATGTAATAAATATCGCTCGGAGGGGATGGCTACTTCCTTGCTTACCTCTTTCTTTAGTTATAAATCTTGTGACATCTTTGCCATCTTATTGATGGATTTGTGATGGGGATCATATCTGTCTTCAGCGGGGTTAAACTTACAGGGTTTATTTGTTAATTTTCTTTAAGGAAGTGAAAACCAGTTTCCTGAAGAACTGAGGAAACTAAGCAATTATTAATTTTTCGGAGGGTAATTATGACAGCTAGCACTTTAAACGCCTACGATCAAGGTAAACAAGCTTTTCAAGGCATGGATGTAGACCAGCAGCTTGCCGTCCTGTGGTTTGTATACACCAAGATGGGTAAATCTGTTACACCAGCTGCTCCAGGCGCTTCTGGTTCTGATATTGCTCAGGGATTGTTCAATCAAGTTAAGGAACTATCCCATGAAGAACAACTACAAGTTCAGCGTGATATTGCGTCCAAAGCGAATACTCAAATTAGCCGCGAGTATGGTTCTCTGAGTCCAGAAACTAAGCTAGCGTTTTGGTACTTTTTAGCGCAAGGAATGGATAGTGGCACCATTATTCCTATGCCTCCTAACTATGAACTTTCCCAAGCTGGAAAAGACTTGTTAGCGCAAATTGAAGCAATGGACTTTCAGCACCAGATCGATTTTCTACGCGGTGCGGTGCTACCGATGGGTGCCGAGCCAGCCAGTGGTTCTGACATCTAGAAAGAATACTAATTTACTGTTGAATTCCTCCTTTGTATCTCCCGCTATATTGTTAAGCAATTAGCGGGTTTTTTGGTTAACTGATATTTTGCACAAACCCGATAACCTACCCGGAAATTGATTTCCGGGCGGGTGATGACTTTGGTGCAAGATATGAGTTAACCTACTTCTTGTATAATTGCGTGGAGACTCAAGTCTGGCGTTACACAAACAAAGCCTGCTGACCCAGGCTTTGTTGATGAAGTCCGAGTAGGCGGATTTCGTTTGTATAGCTTCAGGTTTGAACCTGTGAACTACAAGGAATTTTGCCAGAAGTTTAGTGTTTAACTGTAGCTAAATTCAGCTTCCCTGACTGTTGTACCTACGGCTTCTGGCGCACCGACTACTAAATTCATCTGGTCGCAGTAAACAGTTAGTAAAGGCTGACCTAAGTTTAACTGAGAAAAAGGACTTTCTACCGGGATTTCTAACTTGCCACTAACTGCCTTCAGTTGAGATTCAAACTGACTTTTGAAGAAAAGCAGATCGGAATTTTGGCTACTAAACGCAGTTCCGATTAATGGCTGTCGCCACCATGTAGAAACGGGCAATAGGGCATCTGTGTAGCTGAGACTGCACAGCAAATTATCGCCTTGACGGACGGTGACACCAGCGCGATCGCCTTTTTCCCAAGTAAACTTAGCGAGTTCCTTCGGTAGTCCCCAGATGCTTCTCCCGCCAGCAACAGACTCTGCATTATCTACATAGATGTGGGATACCCAACCGCCGAATTTGTCTTCATATTTGACCATCGCTGGGATAACAATTAATTCGCTATACTCCAGCACGGAACCCGATCCGTAGTAGGAAAGATAAACCCCGCCTAGGGTTTTTCCAGGGAAAACTGAGACGATTTCTAACTCTGGAGGGATGAAGGGACGCGATCGCTCAACATCTATCAAATGCACGGTTGCAATAGCGTAACCTTGCAGTGTCCAAGGTGCTGGATATGACATTTTTAACTCCTGCAATCAGATTCATTTTTATTAAGACTTTTTCCTAAACAGATAAACATCATCACGTTGATAGGTTAATTGAAATTCTGGGGTATTTTTTAGTTGATTTGCCAGCTTGGCAGCAAACTCTTGGCTACCAGTCCCGCCAGCACCGCCTGGGTAACGCACATTGAGCAATATATACTCAAAAGGAGATAGATCGGTAGGGGGCGGACTCAGATCGTCCACTAATTTGATCGTCTGGCGGTGAGTTAAATGGGGTGTAATCCGATTGCTGGTTAACACACCGCCTTTAGTTTCAACTTGAGCGATCGCTTCTCGCGTTGCTTGCCAAGTATCGAGGGAATTTTGATATTTTGACCAAAAATAGCCATACTTTCCTAATGCTAAGAAAGCCACTATCGACCACAGAATTATCGTCCGTCTGTTTCGCAACCAACTTCGATTGGCGGCAAGACTGGAAATGACAGCTAACATCAGAAAAGGCAGAATTGGCAAAGAATATTGGTGGATTAAATCGCGTTGGTGTGGTTTGTCGGAAAGAATGTTTAACACCAAAGCGGGAATCGCACTCACGAGAGGAGTCATGTGCCGAGGAGAAAGTCCCCAAATTACCGGCAAAATCAATAGCGCCAGATATTCAAGTGTCTTGAATGAGAAAATTCTCCCCAATATCAACCCCGGCTTAAACAGCAAATTTCTAGCAATATCTAGAACTGAGTTACCGAGATAGCTGTAACGTGACACCGCAGCTGCTTCGCTACCGCTGAAAGATGGAATAATTAGCTGAGTTGCAATTAGGAACCAAGCGATAGCAGCACAAAGGGCAAATGCACCATATAAACGCCGCTTCTCAAACACCAGCAGCCAAATCCCCATCGCCGCCACAGTAAGGGATAAAACAGCTTTACATCCCAAAATAAAAATAATGCTGATACAAAACCACCCAATTCGATTTTGCCTAGCACACCATACCGCTGCTAAAAAGGCGGGAACAGCCATTACTTCCGGGTGGAATTCAAACAAATTGGCATTAAAAATTAGCGGGTAAAGCAAGTAGACTGCTGACATTACTATTGCTTGTGATTCTTTCAATCCCGCTTGACGCGCTAGGTGCCACATTGGTAAAGCACCTAAAGATAATGCGACGGCTTGTACTACTAACAACCAATGAACGTTTGGATAAATTTTGTACAGTAAAGACAGTAGATAAACTGCCCAAGCAGCATGGTTTCCCATGTGATGGAAGCCAAGAATCGAAGAAATTGGCGGTTGTCCTTGACTGATTAAATAAACCACCTGGTCATAAATTCCCAGGTCATAAGCCCCCGATTGAAACATGGAGTGTCGTAGACTACTGCACGCGAATAACATTACGGCACTTGCGCCAATCATCAATGACAGGACACTCGGCTTGATTAGTTTTTCTTTCATAAGATGTTCTTACCGCAGAAGCGCAGAGGACGCAGAGGAAATAAACTGTTATCTCTCAGGTCTGTGTGATATCTTATTTCCTCGGTCATCAGTCTTTAATACTCGGTCGTGAGTCTTCGATTCTCGGTCGTCAGTCTTTAATACTCGGTCGTCAATCTTTAATACTCGGTCATTAGTCTTTAATACTCAGTCGTGAGTCTTCGATTCTCGGTTGTGAGTCTTTAATCCTCGGTTGTGAGTCTTTAATCCTCGGTTGTGAGTCTTTAATCCTCGGTTGTGAGTCTTAGATTCTCGGTCGTCAGTCTTTAATCTTCAGTCGTCAATCTTAGATTCTCGGTCGTCAGTCTTTAATCCTCGGTCGTCAATCTTTAATCCTTCCTATCCTGCCCAAAGGTGTTGGGCAAATCGAATCGATAGAGGGACAAGTAAGACGGTAAAAAAGCCTATCGTGGCATATCCCCAACGCGGGTGACGGGAAAGTAATAAACCAAGCGCGATCGCAAGTGAGACAATGCCGTAAGCAATCCGCCCAATTGACCAGGTTCCTCCGGAGGACAAAATCAACCCCAAACCGCAAAAACCATAAATTACGGTCACTAAACTGAGTTGAGTGCGGAAGTGCCATAACAAGTAGCCACCCCCCAATAACGAAACCGTATTAATCAACGGATCGCCTGCTTGTAACCACAAAATTAACCATAAAACACAAAAGCCGTATCCCACCTTAACCGAACCTAATTTTTGACGGAATCGCCACAGTAAATAGCCACAGCCAACAATGATTAAAAATAGCAGCGGATGCCAAGGATCTTTAATCCCGCCATACTTCCAATTTGCCGTGCCAATCGAAATTTGCATCAGCATTTTCCACCAACCCTGCCAATCAAACCCGACTGAAGGTCGCCATCCTCGCTGTGCGTGAATAAACGCTAAGGGGTCTGCAAACTGAATCCAGCAATACAAACTAAATAGAAGCAATCCTCCAGCAGTTGCGAGACTGGCAACGTAGGCGATAAGGGGTCTGCGTTCTTTCCATGCCACAATCAAAAAGGCGGGGATGAGTGCGATTCCGGTGGGACGGGTGGCAGTTGCTAATGCACCGCACAGGGATAACCAGGTATATTGGCGTTTATCAAAGGCTCGTAAAGCCGCAGTGCTGAAGAATAAAAATAGTCCTTCCGTGTAAATTACCGTTCCAAAGAGGGAAAACGGACACCAAGCCAACACCGCACTTGCCCACCGTGCAGCACTTTTACCATGACGTTCTTCGACCCAAAAGTATACAAGGGCGATCGCTCCTAATAATGCCAAATTATTTACCAGCGTGCCTGCCACTTCAAACGGCAAGCCGAGGGTCATCAGTCCCCGGATGAGTAAAGGCAAAACGGGGAAAAAGGCAACGTTATGTCCTTGTCCATCATTGGCGTATTCATAACCAGAGATAGCGATCGCTCGATAATGGATGCTATCCCAGCCGTCAAAAACTCCCCAGCCAAGTGTAGGCATAACATTTGAGGGACTTGGAAGTGCAGGCGCAATTACCATCATGGCGATCGCAATTACAAGTCGGCTGCATAGCCACATTGCCGTTGCAAAGACGAATCCATTCGCCCCTATCTCTTTCTTTTCAACAGCAGTGGCTTCCACCGTTGCAGCGTATTTTTGCATAGATGCCCCACTCAATTGAGCTTCCCAATCTTACTTATTGACACTCACCCAACCACCCATTGATGGCTTATGGTGAGTAATAATACCGCGATCTTTATCAATCCGCTCAGCTGAGATGTTAAGGATGAACCCCAAGCAATTTATAGTGGAATTGCCCCTGAATCCTTAAACAATTGTGAAAGCGATTACTCTCCTTGGCTCCACTGGCTCTATCGGGACTCAGACGCTAGATATTGTGGCTCAAAACCCGGAAAAGTTCAGAATCGTGGGGTTGGCAGCAGGGCGCAACGTGCCAATGCTTGCCGCACAGATTCGGCAGTTCCGACCGGAAATTGCCGCCATCTGTCAAGAAGACAAATTGTCTGAACTGAAAGAGGCGATCGCAGACCTCGATCCCCAACCAATCCTGCTAGCTGGGGAAACTGGGGTAATTGAAGTCGCCCGCTACGGCAATGCGGAAACTGTCGTCACCGGAATTGTCGGCTGTGCGGGGTTATTACCGACCATTGCCGCGATTGAAGCCGGGAAAGATATTGCTTTGGCGAATAAGGAAACTTTGATTGCTGGTGGCCCAGTGGTGCTGCCGCTGGTAGAGAAACACGGCGTGAAGCTGTTGCCAGCGGACTCCGAACATTCGGCAATTTTTCAGTGTCTCCAAGGCGTCCCTAAAGGCGGCTTGCGACGAATTCTGCTCACGGCTTCTGGCGGTGCCTTCCGCGATTTGCCTGTCGAGAAATTAGGCTCAGTCACGGTTGCAGACGCCCTGAAGCATCCCAATTGGTCGATGGGTCGCAAAATAACCATCGACTCTGCCACGTTGATGAATAAGGGGCTGGAAGTGATTGAGGCGCACTTCCTCTTTGGCATGGATTACGATGGCATCGAGATTGTCATCCATCCCCAAAGTATTATTCACTCGCTGATTGAGTTGCAAGATACGTCAGTCTTAGCTCAGTTGGGTTGGCCTGATATGCGTTTGCCGCTACTCTATGCCCTATCCTGGCCTGAGCGAATCTATACCGACTGGGAACCGTTAGATTTGGTGAAAGCTGGGAATCTCACTTTCAAGGAACCCGACCACGACAAGTATCCCTGTATGCAGTTAGCGTATGCGGCGGGTCGTGCGGGTGGTTCGATGCCTGCTGTCTTGAATGCGGCGAACGAACAGGCAGTGGCGCTATTTTTAGAAGAAAAAATTCAATTTTTGGATATTCCCCGTTGCATCGAATCAGTTTGCGATCGCTTCTCTTCTCACAACCGCTCAACTCCTAATCTCGATGACATCATTGCCGCAGACAAATGGGCAAGACAGGAAGCACTTGAGGTGAGTCAGCAGTTGCACAAAGGTAGTAGCGCCGCAGTAGTTCGTTAGCGTATTTCCTGGTCTTCCTTCTATCGCTCACCAACTCATTTTCTACCACGAACAAAGAATTTTGTAGTATCTTCCCAGACTCCTTTATCAGTTGCTAGTTTATCAATTTCTGCTCTGTACTCAACTTGCAGTTGATCTAATTGTGACTGTGATAGTTTTGCCAACAGCGGATTGCCTTTAAAACCTAAATTAAGTCCCTTCCAAGATAATTCGTCATCCCTTAGATGGCGATACCGTCCAGACGGCTCAATTTTGATCTCGATATCTCTAAAACCTGCCTGTTGTAGCAAATTGTGGCACTTTTCTGGAGTACCGAGTGTTTCGAGGATGTGTGGTAGCGATATGCCCAATACTCTAACGCAGATATTCCTGTAAACAGCTCCCATATAAGCTGTTTCGGGAGGACAAGTAAATGCCCCAAACCCTCCTGTTTTCAGGAAGCGATACCACCTTTGCAAACTAGCAGGAATATCAGTGAAAAGTACAATTGCCTCACAGCAAAAGATAGCATCAAAACAACTATCATTAAAGTTGATAGATTCTGCATCTGCCTCAATCAACTCGATGTTTTGTAAGGAAGCTGCTTCAACTTTAAGTTTGGCTTGATGGAGCATTCCCGGAGACATATCTATGCCAATAACATTGCCTTCCGAACCCACTTTCTGAGCAGCAGGAATTGCTAATAAACCCGTTCCAGTAGCAACATCAAGGATTTTATCTCTCTTCTGAATTGGGACAAATTCAAGTAGGAGATTGGCTTCAAGTGGATGGCGAGTTCCTTCTTCACAATCGTAGGTAGTTCTAGAATTGTAAAGTTCAATTACCTGTTGCTTGTAACTATTCATAATTCAATGAAATTGGTAATTTATGGGAGTATAGTAGTCCTAATTTGATTGGTAAAAAAAAGAACCGCAGTTGAGGAACGAAACCCAACAAATGCTTATGTTTTGTTGGGTTTCGTTCCTCAACCATTCCCTACGCGAACTTTATTCTCCTTGTACAACAAAAAAGGATTGCTATAACAGCTTATTCCACTGTCACCGACTTCGCCAAATTCCGAGGCTGATCTACATCTAAGCCGCGAAGCGCCGCAATGTGATAAGCCAACAGTTGCAACGGAATTACTGTGAGTATGGGAGAAAGTAACTCTTCCACAGCAGGAACGGGTAACAAATCATCAAATGTTTCCGCTGCTTCTGGGTCATTCATCGGCGTCACGCCAATCAAGCGGGAATCCCGCGCCTTCGCTTCCTGGGCATTAGAGAGGACTTTTTCGTAGACAGTCCCCGGCATGGCGATCGCTACTACGGGAACTTTAGCATCCAACAGTGCAATCGGGCCGTGTTTCATCTCTCCAGCGGGATAACCTTCGGCGTGGATATAGCTGATTTCTTTCAATTTCAGCGCCCCTTCCAAGGCAATCGGGAAATTAATCCCCCGTCCTAAAAAGATAAAATCTTTAGTTTCGGCAAAATCGTGAGTCAGATGTTCAATATAGCGCTCCTGACTTTCTAAAATCAGTTCAATCTGCGCTGGCAACTGCCGCAAGCCAATTAGAATTTGCTCTAACCGAATTGCCGATACTGTCTGACGCCGATAAGCTAAATCCAGCGCCAAACAGTAAAACGCCATCAGTTGGGCAACAAAGGTTTTAGTCGCCGCTACTCCAATTTCAATCCCCGCGTGGGTTTCGATAATCTGCGGCACCATCGTCCCCAAAGTGCTTTCTGGGCGATTGGTAATCCCTAGCAATCGCGTCTGAAATTGGGGCGGCTGACTGGCACGACGCTGGGATTCCATTGCCAAAGCCGCCAGCGTATCCGCTGTTTCTCCAGATTGGGTCACGCCAATTGTCAGCGTATTGGCAGTTAGAGGCGCGGGTGCATAGCGAAACTCAGAGGCATACTGCACGATGGTAGGAATTCCCGCTAACTGTTCCAGCAGGTATTTACCCACCAGTCCGGCGTGCCAACTGGTACCGCAGGCAAGAATTTGAACGTGTTCTAAATTCTCGTACAGTGACGCGGGTAAATTCAGTTTAATGGGAGATCGATCGGAGTCGGCGTTCCAATCCGCGTTCAGGTAAGCTTCTAAACAAGCGCGAACCACTCCCGGTTGCTCATAAATTTCCTTGAGCATAAAGTGCTTGAATCCCTGTTTTTCTACCTGTACGGGATTCCAACTCAGCGTCCGGGGACTTTTTTTGAGCCTATCGCCTGCAAAATTGTACACCTCAACGCCAATCGGCGTCATTCGTGCCAGTTCGCCATTTTCCAGCGTCAGGACGGCACGAGTGTGGGGAACCAGTGCAGGGGTATCAGAGGCGCAGAAAAATTCTCCTTGACCGAAACCAATGGTGAGGGGAGCTTGTTGCCGTGCCACAATCAATTCATCGGGATAGTCGGCACAGATAACCGCGATCGCAAACGCTCCCTCCAGTTTATTCACCGCCTGCCGTACCACTTCTAAAAAGGGAGAATGCTGACTTGTCACCGCTGAGTTCTGTATTTGCTGTGCCATCACTTCAGCCATTAATTGCGGGATTAACTCCGTATCCGTCCCCGCCTTCGTCACCGCTTGCCGCACCGCCTCTAAAAACGGAAACTGTTGAGGTGTAGAAGCTGAGTTGTGTACTTGCTGTCCGATTAGTTCAGCGATTAACTGGGGGATTAACTCCGTATCCGTCCCGGTTTTCGTCACCGCCTGCCGCACAGCCTCTAAAAACGGAAACGGTTGAGCTGTCGCCGCTGCTTGCTGCGCTTGCTGTGCCATTAGTTCGGCGATTAAGTGGGGAATCACCTCGGTATCGGTATCTGAGCGAAACTCGTGTCCCTTGGCTTTGAGTTCTTCTCGCAACTCCCGATAATTTTCAATAATCCCGTTTTGTACCACCGCGATTCGCTTAGCCGTATCCGTGTGGGGATGGGCGTTGTATTCTTCTGGCTTGCCGTGAGTCGCCCAGCGGGTGTGTCCGATGCCAATCGTCGCCGGATTGACTTCTCGTTGTAGCTTTTCGCGCAGGTTGTAGAGTTTGCCCTTTGCCCGCACGCAGTGGATGTCACCTTCCAAGACTGTGGCGATACCGGCAGAATCGTAGCCCCGATACTCCAGTTTTTCCAAGCCTGCCAGCAAAATTTCTGTCGCCGCTTGAGTGCCAATATAGCCAACGATTCCGCACATATATCACAACACTCCTGTTCGCACTTAATCTAAAGAGCTACTGGGCTATCCCAGGAACGTCAAGGTCAACAACATTGTATTGGTTACGGGCGATCGCGCTCTTGTTCCGCAAAAAAAGAGGGAGCAATTTGCCCCCTCGATGCCTTGGAATCGGAATGATAAAAAGTGTTTTCAAGCCAGCTTGTTAGTATGCCAAGCCCATGCTGCGAGTAGTTTCAGCATTGCTCAAATAAACCCGGATACTCAAAAAGTCGGTTGGACAGGCAGTTTCGCACCGCTTGCAACCTACACAATCTTCAGTCCGAGGAGATGAGGCAATCTGTTGAGCTTTACAGCCATCCCAGGGCACCATCTCTAGGACGTCCGTTGGGCAAGCGCGAACGCATTGGGTGCATCCAATGCAGGTGTCATAGATTTTAACGGTATGAGACATCGAAAAACGGCTCCTTTCTGAGTGTTCTCTACTAATGACACTAGAATCAAGGCTTAGTTTACCGCAGGCGCATAGACGCCTCTGCAAAAGGCCACAGAACTTCAAACTCTGTAATAGATTGCCCCTAATTGCGACTTTCCCACAGAGGCGGTGAAATCCCTCTGTCTCAAGGCGGTTTGCCTCACCGGCAAAGCTAGGTTGCCTTCGACATCATAAAGAAGTGTGAACGAAAGGCTTAACTCAGTTGCACAAAATTCAATTCAAGCTTTCGCAACAGACAAGTTTTAACCCTGGGGAACCTACTATGGCATTGATTCGTTGGCAACCTTTTCAAGAAATGGAAACCCTGCGTCGTCAAATGGATCGAATGTTTGACGAACTGGCAAGCGTTAATCGGGATGCTCTAATAAGCTGGAAGCCTGCGATTGAGCTGCAAGATACAGAGGACAGCCTGATCCTGCGGGCGCAAATTCCTGGCATCGAAGCCAAAGACCTTGATATCCGCCTTTCTCGTGAAGCGGTGGTCATTACGGGCGATCGCCGCTACGAAAAGAAAGAACAAGAAGGCGGTTACGTCCGTTCTGAGTTCCGTTACGGAAATTTCCAGCGCCTGATTCCTCTGCCAGTTGCGATTCAGAACGAGCAAGCCAAGGCTGAATTTAAGGATGGCATCCTGACGTTGACGCTGCCTAAAGTCACCCAAGCGCGGCGTACCGTCGTCAAGCTCAATCTAGCAGATACCACCAGCGCGACTCCAGAAGTCACCGACGCACCCGTTGCTGATGCGAAGAATCCCGAAGCCACTCAGGTTGCCGAACCCGCTAGTGTCTGGGATTAATTCAGATGATTTTGGGTCGATGGTAGCAGCTAAGATTTTTTAGTCTAACGACTCAACCGCTGAGCGTCAGCAACTCAGCGGTTATTTTTTGGCATTCTCCCAGAAGTCGGGAAAATCCCCTAAAAGACCATTCGGTTTTCCTCACTGACGCAACCGGACTGCTTTGACATTATAAAAATGTGGGAACTAAAAGCTTCATCCCATTGAACAGATTTCAATTCAAGCATTTAGTCACTGCAAATTGGAGGTAACTGATTTATGGCACTGATTCGTTGGCAATCTTTCCCAGAAATGGAAACCCTGCGTCGTCAAATGGATCAAATGTTTGATGAACTTGCCGGAAGCGATCGCTCAGCTTCTCGCCAGTACAGCACAAGTTGGAAGCCTGCCATTGAACTCCAAGACACTGAAGACCATCTGATCCTACGGGCTGAAATTCCTGGCGTAGAAGGCAAGGACATTGATGTCCAAATTACTCGTGAAGCCATCGCCATTAGCGGCGAACATCGGTTTGAGAACAAGAACGAAGAAAAAGGCTTCTTCCGCTCCGAGTTCCGCTATGGTAGTTTCCAGCGCGTGATTCCTCTGCCAGTGCCCATTCAGAACGAGCAAGCCAAGGCTGACTTCCAGAATGGCATCCTGACGTTGACCCTGCCTAAAGTCACGGAAGCGCGGCGTACCGTCGTCAAACTAAATTTAGGCGATCGCACCAGCGCTACTCCAGAATTGACCAGTCAGTCAACTCAGCCAAGCTAACCACGCCAGCGTTAACTAATCTTGCCCTCCCGAAGGGTCTTGAGCCTGGGTAAGAGAATAATAGCCTAATTTAATCATCTAACCGCTGAGTCGTCTTCAGTGGAATCCTGATATCTTGCACCAACCCGACAACCCGCCCGGAACTCAAGTTCCACAGCTTATAGCGAAAGTCCTCTTCAGAGGACTAATAAAGAGTTTCAGTCCATTTTAATGGACTTCAGCTATTAGCCAGTGATTTGAATCGCTGGCGGGTTAACAGCGTAGGTGCAAGATATGAGGAATCCCAACCCTCCACTCAGCGGCTATTTTTTTGCATTGCACCTTGAAAAAGATAGTTATTCTACAGACAATCCCCCATTTAGATTGCCCCTACAAAAAAACCATCTCCTAATTGGACAATGCCATCTTTTTGGCTACCGTCAAGAGCGATACACTTGTGCAAGATGTGTTCTTTGGGAAAAAACTCAAAATGCCAGATTCCTTGATGTATCGGCAAGATGCCTTCGTTGTTCTGGAACCCAACCAACCAGAGCAATTCCTCACTCCCGCAGAAATGTTAGAAAAACTGAAGGCAATTTTGGCAACTCGTCAAGATAACCTACCGCCAGATTTGCAAAAATTTCCCTCAGTAGAAGCTCAAGCTCAATACCTGCTAGAAACGTCCTGCGAATTAGATATGGAGCCAGGACAATTTTTACAGTGGTATGTCGTGCGTTTAGAAAAATAAAAGCGGAGTTCCTGTGCCCCTACGTTTAGGGTGTAGCAATTAGCGCCACGTCAACACGTTGTTCAGCAGGTTGAGACAGGGTTACGCGCACACCAGGGCCAAAAAACCCCTCTATTTTCTCCAGCTTCTGTTGCCAAATTTCCAGAGGAATGAGCGGCGACTCAAATTCCAATACTAAAGTGTAAGCCCCAGCGATCGCAGTTTCGTGTAATCCTGTAAGCACAGGTCTTTCTTCGTCGGTTGGACTCAGACCCAAGCGACTCAAAGAGCTATCGAGATGAGCATCTTGACCGTAGCGATAGCGGGTGACATCTAGACGAATTTGGTTTTGAGTCGTAGTTGCTTGCTGTTCTCGGAGTGCCAGTATGTCCTTGGAAGTGGGTTGCGTGAACGGTACGGGCGTAAGTTCTGAGGCTTTGAGGGCAAGCCCTCCCAGCAACAGGGGAATTCCATAGAAGAATCCTGCCAGATTCAGCGTCGGGTTGTCGGTAACGTAAGCGACAAGTCCCGCCAAAAATAAAACGCCACCCACACTTAAACCCAACGTTCCCAAAGAAGTTTGACGTAACATTTTAATTAGGATACCCAATTTACAATCTCTTCAGCTTTATTATCCTTGGCACTGGGTAACATCTCTACTACGGGTGGGACTTTCGTTAAAATTATGTGCATCGCTTTGGGTCACGATTGGGAAGCACGAAGCTGAAGAAGTCTCACTAATTTCATAGCCCTTGACGAATGAGTGCAGAATCTGTAAAGTAGCGCATCAACCAACGGCAATTCGTAACTTAGGGCGGTTACAAAAGAAACCCGTATTATCAAAATAAGTCGCTGTTGTCCGCTGCCATCAATTCATAACTGAGATAATAAAATGATTCAAGAAGACAATTCCGGGACTACAAAAAAGAGTAAAGCCATCCTAGACCAGCTCAAAACGCTGAAGCAGGAAGATGAAACGCTTTATAACATCCTGGCTGTAGATGTTTGGGCTTTAGCCAAAACAATGGATGAGTTTCAACCAGGATTTTGGTCGGCTTTTATGAAAAATCGAGAGAAGGCGCTGAAGCGGTTTATTGCTGAAGTGATTAAAAATAAGCCTGCCGATCCGAAACGTCCTCCCTTCCTTCGCTAGGATTAATTATTGTAAATAAATAGTCGAGCGAGGAAGCACACAATGGACCCACAAACACTTAAGCAATGGATTAGCCAGATTGAACTCAAGCGTGAGTCGCTGGTACGGCTTCTGGAGGAACCAAACCTGGGAACTCTACGAATTGATGTTAATCAGGCACTCGAAGAAATTGACGACCTAATTGATGAATTTAGGCGCACCTTCCCAGAGGCAGATGCCAATTAGAAACTAATGCCTTGCCGAGCTGATTGCTCTAGCCAAGAGGCTACGGCAAGGACTCCAATCACTACTTGCACCCCTTTCTAATGACTGACTGCCCGCTGCCCTAGCTGCGTGACTAGAGCAATCAGCTCTTGAGTAGCGGTGTCTTTTTTACAAAAAGCATCAATTCTGGCAGTTTGGCTCATCACCTCAATCTGCGGGTCTTCGACTGAGGAATAGGCAATAATCTGAGTGTGTGGATCGATGTGCTTGATCTGGGTAGATGCGCTCAAACCGTCTAATACTGGCATTTGTAGATCGAGAATAATCACATCAGGGCGGTGACGCTCGACCATCTCAATGGCTTCTTGACCGTTACTAGCCAGTCCAACTAACTCGATGTTCGCCTGACTCTGGAATGCTAATTTCAGGCTAAAACGAGTCAGCTCGTGGTCATCAACAACAAGAACACGGAGAAGGGGGTGCTGACAGGACAACATAAGAGGATAACTATATCATCTGACGGTTCTAGTGTAGGGGCATATGATACAAAAGTCCCTCTATCGTCCGAGCGAACTGCTGCAAGAAATACTCATTTTACCTCCAAACAAAGCCGATATTTTCCTAAAGTTTAAATATTTATAAAGAAATTCAAAATTTTAGTTTTTATGTGTATGTGCCAATATCGCTCTTAAGTTTCAGCCATTCGCTCTCTAGGATACCAAGACTTTTTCGGGCTGTCCTCTCCACCTGGAGGGATAGGCTAAAAGAGCGATCGCCCTGTTGATTGAGTAGAGAGTGCGATCGCGCTCCTTAATTACTTCTAATGGCTGCTAGCTTAGTTGGGCCTTCGCTTCTCGGATGGCTGTGGCGATCGCGCTCTCTGGCATAGCATCAGCAATTTGCTGTCCTTGTTGAACAAAAAATTGTTTGAAAAAAGGATCTTTTCTAGCTTCCGTCAGGATTATTTGTTGAATCAGTTCTGCTTGTTGATTTGCAGTATTAGCAACACTTTGTCTTTGTAATTGCTCCAATAGGCTTTGAACGACTGGAGTGACTTGCGCTGGATCGCCGCCATTAGCAACGATACTGCGAATCTTACTAGAAGCTTCGTCATAATCAATTTGCCCAGACCCGGCAAGGTTTGTAATCGTACTGCCAACAATGAAAAAACTATTACCAAAAGGTCTTTTACTGGATTCTTTTAATGCTTCTGCCTGATCTGCTGCAATGCCTAAAAGCTTGTTAATCTGCTGTTCTTTGGTAGTCAGTAGACTATGAATTTCGTCGTAAATTGCATTGACACGTTCTTCCACCTGTTGCCTAGGAACTCCCTCTTTGTGAGTAACTTTAACCACCCACAAGTCTCCCCGTTGCTCAACACCCTTCAGTTCCAAGTCTAATCCCTCATCCTCCAACTGAAATTTGCGGAGTGTGAAGCTCAAAGCACGCCAGTTTACACCTTCCTTAAAAACTAACTCAACTACATTGCCCACTTCTTGAAACAGAGCTTCAAATTCCCCGGCTTCAAAGTTTCGTCCTACTGGATAGCGATCGGTTGGCTCCCCCTTATCATCTAATCTTCGGTAGATATAATCACATTCAACCGTTGCAAAACAAGTTTGGTTATTGACACTCCAATCCTCAATACAAATTCCAGTTAAAATAGCCCTGGTAAAGTCAACTCCTGTAACCTGAGCGCGAACTAAAATACTCCCCCGTAGATCGGCACCCTGTAAATCTGCTCCGTTCAAGTTGGTCTCTATCAGCTTAAAGTGCCGCATATCTGCATTTCGCACATATGCCCCTTGCAAGTTGAGTCGGCTAAAGTCTGTATCTTCACTACATCCATGAGTTAGCAGTTTCTGTACTTTTGGGTTGGTCAAATCCAGGTATCGATTATCAACTCTAGCCCTATCTAGTCCAGTTACTCCTTGTAGACAAGTCCGGTACAATTTTCGCGTCCGTAAATCAGTATTTGCTAACTTTGCTTCAGTAAAATCAATACCACTCAGGTCTAAGTCATAAAATGATGTACTGCCCCAAGAGCTGACTGCGATCGCCCAATTTCGCAAAAACTCGAATTGACTAAGGTATTTCTTACTTAAATTTGTGGCTATTACACTGACTGCTATTACACCAAAACTTGAAATTGTGCCGCCCAAGGTAGATATATGTTTCACAGTAATAGTGGGTTCTCTTGTTTTGTTGTCTACAATCTCAGAAAAATCTGAGGTAATACTTGTAGTTAGTGAAGTAATCATAATAATGAGAAACCAGGTTGCTTGAAGCAGATTTTTATTTCTTTTAAATGAAGTAGAAATTAAAGCAATAGCTAAACTTCCGGAAATTAGGCTTATAATCGCAAAAACTATTCCCAAAGGAGTCACAATCATATTTTGAATACTATGATCGATAGCTGAAGAAATATGTTTATCATAACTTGGCAGTAATTCAAGCTTTGCCACTAAAGCTGTTATCAATAACGCTATAAAAAAAACTATTGATGCTACTAACAGGCCTCTAGCTACATTTCCACGAATAGTAGTAATAATCCAAGCAATAACTACCAGAATCATCCACAAAATCTCAATCCAGAATGAATCAGGCTGTAAAGTTATGTAAAGAAAAGTATATGCTCCAAAAAAGCTAGATATAATACCAGATGTTATACATAAAATAGCTACAACTATAAGTAGCCAAGCTTTTACCAGAAGCGGCTGCCCAGCAATAATGTTACGCAGTTCTGGCTGTAAAGATTCTTGAGAAAAATGCCAGCCTTGGATGTTTTGTCCCGAATAAATAATTCGCTTTGAGCTGTTAGAGGGCATCTTAATTTCACCAAGTAATGTTTTAGTTAAAAATAAAATTATGAGTATTACTGTAACTCCTTGGCGTGACAAATTAATACAAACTAGATTTCTTCCAATAATCTTTAGAGGAAGATTAAGATTAAGTGCTATACCATCTGAGCCTGGGGAAAATTATCCTGTTGATGCCATTGCTGATGCTAAGCTAGTAGAAATTGTAAATTCGCGTTTTGATCCCGATCGTGCATCGCTCATTAGTGCAGTTTTTGGAACTCCTGATTTTATACCATTTTCCTTTCTAGAACTAGGGTTAAGGCGAGGTGCTGCTGTATGCCGACTGGTTCAAGACTTTTCTGATTCAACCGGGAAAGATCTAGTGGAGGCAATTTTTGAGCTTGAAAAGCAATTAGAGAATCAGAGCAAAGACAAAATATTCCTTAGACCAGAACTAGAGGAAATATTTTCGATGTCCGAGAAGGGACAAGATTTTGCCGAGAATTTTTTTCAGGGAGTTGATGAAGCACGTCCATCAAATGCACTTAAAGATACAGAACGCTTTAGAAAACTGCTACCTATTCCAGTGGCAACAGGATTTTTAGTTGGAAGCAGCTACTTAATGACCAACAATCACGTACTTCCTAGTAAGGAAGTATGTGATGAGTGTATAGCCGAATTTGGGTATGACCAAGATGTTCTTGGACGCAAAATCTCTCCTATACAATACAAACTTGATTCAGAAGGTTTTTTTGAAACTAATGAAGAATTAGATTATACCTTAGTTAAATTACAAGACAGACCTCAAGATATAAAATTATCTAATTTAGGGAAAGCAGGCTATTATTTTGGCTGGATTACTTTAGATGAAAAATCTATAAACATCGCACCACCTATAGATGATAAAAAAGTTGCAGAACTTCAAGCAAAAGGATTTCAGCTAAAAATTCCGCAAGGGCAAAGTATGGAAGGAGAGCCAGTTAACATCATTCAGCATCCAAAAGGAAAGCGCAAGCAAGTCATTCTTTCTAGTAATCGAGTTACTAATATTTATGAAAAATTTATACAATATCAAGCTGATGCTGATTTTAGTTCTTCTGGTAGCCCAGTATTTAATCAACAATGGGAATTAGTAGCTTTACATCATGCGGCAGTAGCAAAGACCAAAGATGATTCTACTTTGGAAATAGAGGTAGAGCAGGGTATAAGAACTTGTGAAATTGTCAAAGATTTAAAGAAAAAAAAGAAGACTATCAAGTAGAGTTTGAAAAGGATAATCTGGCCAAGCAGGGGCTAGATCCCAGAGCTGAAAAGATTCAAAATTTCCTCAACGCTTTTGTTAATACAGAAGAAAAAAAGGCTGATAATAATCCAGTTCAAGCTACTTACACTTAGCTACCTAACGTTGTTTTTTGTACTTCAACACCTCAAATTTTTGATTTCTTGTTCATAATTATCAATCTTTTGCCGCAGTCGCTCTTGTTCGACTTTGGCTATTTGGCGTTCTTTTGGGTCACTTGTAAGTCTTTCTTGTTGTTCATAGTCTTCTAGAAGTTCGAGGGCATAATCTAGTTGCTTGGAAAGACTTTGACACCGACGCTGCGTGACTGAAGAATTTGTTGTTTGAGAACTAGAGGAATTAAAAGTTATGTTGCGGATTTGGTTAGGTGCTTCATTGTTGACAACTTGTCCAGTCCCCGCAAAGTTGGTGACAGTAGCATCTGACACTATGTTAAAGGAGTAATTATTTAAAGGGTGGACTGGTTCAGGTGTAGCAACGGACGACTGATTGCTAGCGGGATATGTGACTAAGGGAATGGAGCGTCCCCAGCCCATGCGGATGGGTTCCTGTCCTGAGCCTTTTAGTTCTTTACGAATGTGGTCAAACAGGCGATCGCCACTAATCTGCCCATCGTCTCCAGCATTTTCTGGTGACAAACCGTTGACGATGGCTCCTGTGAATAAACTGTGCTGCTCACCTCCATAAGCTTTTTCAAAGCCTCGACAGGCTGTAATCAAATAGTAATCCTTGTGCGAACTGAAGGCGGTAAGCGTTTGTTCTACTAGATTGCGTTCTAGAAAATATCCGCCATGACAACAATCGAGTAGCACTACCAGGCTATTTAGCTGAGAAGCACGGATGAGATTATTGAGGCTGTCAAGAGCAATCCCACGCCTTTGCTCAACAACTTGATTACCCTCCATCTCGATCGTGCAATCTGAAGTGGCTAAGTATCCCTCTGTTTGCCCTAAAGAATCGGAGACAGTGATACCGTGACCTGTAAAGTATATTAGTGCCTCGCTATTTGCAGCCTGCTCTAGCAAAAAGTGTCGTAAGGTTTTACCCAACTCAGCACCGGTGACTCCCCCTGCTACCATCTCATAGCAGTTCTTATCAGAGTTCCAACGTGCAGGTAGTCGTTTCACTTCCTGGAAATTACCATATTGCTCTAATAGCTGCCCTACAGCTTCAGCATCACTCGTCGTTTTCTGAAGGCAGGGCAGGAGGGGAGTTTGATACTCCGCAATTCCAATAACAAGCGCATATCGAGCCATCTAGCAGAACCTGAGTTTCAAATACTAAAGTTAGTTGACAGGCACCATTAAGGGCTGTGTTAATTGAAACACTAGAATAACTCAGCCTTCCAAAAACAGCCTCTAACCCATACAAACTTTAACTCAAACAGCCATGTCTGAACTGCAACGTCTGGTCTTTGAAGCAGATGGCCAAACTTACGACATTTACATTGACTCATCTGTCACTTCAGTATCACCTACTTCAGAGGTACAGGGAAGAGGTCGAGAAGAATACGGGATTCGAGATAATGCTGTAGTGAGCATGCAGCAAGCGCGGCAGATGATTCGGGGCTATGCGATGTATGCCATCAGTGCTTTTAAAGACTTCGGTGCCGCTGAGATTGAGGAGGTGACGCTGAAATTTGGCATGAAACTGGGTGGTTCAGCGGGCATCCCTTACATTACTGAAGGCAAGGCAGAAAGCAATTTGGAAATTGAGGTGAAGTGTAAGTTTTCCGATAAATCAAAACTTGGTTCGCCGCCGCCAAATTCAGTGTCCTAAAGCACAACAACTGAAAACAGAAACCTGACTTTCTCTGAAAACTTGCAATCTGGGCTAAATCATCCCTGAGTTTCACCCAGAGGGTAGAACCCGAAAGCTGCCAGCCTTTGTACCGTGTTGGTTGTGGAGAGGGAGTTATTCATGCAGATACAGACGCCAGATTGGGTTAAGCACGCGGTTTTTTACCAGATTTTTCCGGATCGCTTTGCTAAAACTAAGCAGCCTCACAAGCGGCTTTTGAAGAATATGCGTTGGGAAGATTGGCACGAAATGCCGACGCTGCAGGGGTACAAGGGCGGCGATTTGTGGGGGGTGATAGAACAGATGGATTACTTGCAGGATCTAGGAATTAATGCAATTTACTTTACGCCCATTTTTCAATCGGCTAGCAATCACCGCTATCATACTCACGACTATTACCAAGTCGATCCGATGTTGGGGGGGAATGGCGCTTTTCGGGAATTGCTAGAAGCTGCCCACGAACGGAATATTAAGGTGGTGCTGGATGGGGTGTTTAATCACTCTAGTCGGGGCTTTTTCTTCTTCCACGATGTTCTGGAAAATGGCCCCAATTCGCCTTGGCTGGATTGGTTTAAGATTCACGAATGGCCTGTATCCCCCTATAACGGCGAGTTTCCGGCTAACTATGAGGGTTGGGATGGAAATCGGGCGTTGCCAGTGTTCAACCATGAAAATCCTGAAGTGCGGGAATATATTATGGAGATTGCCGAATATTGGATTAAGTTCGGCGTTGATGGTTGGCGGTTGGATGTGCCGTTTGAGATTAAGGCTGATGGATTTTGGCAAGAATTCCGCGATCGCGTGAAAGCCATTAACCCAGAAGCTTATATCGTGGGGGAAGTCTGGGGAGATTCCCGCGAATGGCTGGATGGGACTCAGTTTGACGGGGTGATGAACTATCTATTTGCTGCACCGACAATTGCTTTTGCCGCAGGCGATCGCGTAGATATGGAGCAAGTGAAAGATCGTTCTTACCATCCTTACCCACCGCTGTTCGCCGCCGAATATGGCGAAAAAATCCAGCAATTGTTGGAACTATACCCGTGGGATATTCAACTGACACAGTTGAATTTGTTAGCTAGTCACGATACGGCGCGGCTGATTTCCATTGCTGGCGGCGACAAGGAGAGTGTTCAACTAGCAACATTGCTGCTATTAACTTATCCCGGTGCGCCCAGCGTCTACTACGGAGATGAAGTGGGATTACCGGGAAAACTCGATCCCGACTCGCGCCGAGGCTTTCCGATGGAAGCCCACTGGGAGCGTGATGTTCTAGATTATCACAAGCAACTCATCGCCCTGCGTCACGAATATCCAGCCTTGCGTACAGGTTCTTACCACGTTCTGTTTGCTGAAGGAACGGTTTACGTCTTTGCCCGAAAATTAGGAGATGAGGAACTGATTGTTGCCGTTAACGTGGGGACGGCACCGGCAGATCATCTGAGTTTTGAGGTGGCGGGATTACAATCCCAGCCTCATCAGCAATTATATGGCACTGCTGAGGTGTCATGGAGTAGTGAGGGAGAATCTAACCATCTGTCCTTGCATTTGCCACCGCGTAGTGGATGCATCCTAGGTTGAGCTGATTCAACCAGGCGATCGCCTAAATCAAAAGAAGGCACCTTTGCAAAGGTGCCTCTTTATGTCAGCAAATTAGGGTTAGCGTGACCTACTTAATCGCCAGGTTTTAGGTCAATGAGTTATGTCTTTAGACAGAAGGCAAGGGCAGCGAACAGTGTCTATTTAGACAGTATCGACGGTACAAGTACAGAATCAATGACATGGATGACACCGTTATCGGTAAGGATATCTGTTTTCAGCACCTTAGCGTCATTCACTTTGAAGCCGTCGTCGGTGCTATCAATCCCCACAATGCCGCCTTCAACTGTCTCAGCGGAATCTATCTCGACGAAGTTATCGGTTCTAACATCCCCAAACAGGACGTGATAGGTTAAAATTTGCTTCAGCTTGGGGATGTTCTCCATCCAAGAAGCAATTGTATTCGCTGGAATTTTGGCAAACGCTTCGTCGGTTGGGGCAAAGACAGTAAACGGCCCCGGACTCTTGAGAATCTCTAACAGACCAGCAGCCTCAATAGCAGTAACCAGAGTCTTGAAAGATCCTTCGTTGGCGGCAGTTTCTACAAGGTCAGCCATGCGTTTCGATGATTTTAAGTGAGTGTCCTGTTTAGAGATACTCGCTAGAAGAGTTGCAGTGCATCCTTCAAAAGTATTGAAGGCGCGATCGCTTGTAGGTTAACACAGCTACCAATTTAATCCCATTTCACTTTTGTGCAGCCACCGATCGCAGGACTTACGCAACTTGCGCGACATCTAGGGGCAACCACAGGGGGATTGCCCCTACAAAATGCTATATGTATAAGCTTTGCGTAAGTCCCGATCAGATCCCCCAATCCCCCTTGCACAAAGGGCTAACAAGAAGCTTAAGTATAGCGGTTAAAAAATGAATGGGTATAAGCTGGTTGCCTATGCCCATACATCTTTTTTGCTTGCCTACCTCAAGTCTGAAATTTGGTTGGAATTGCCACTCAACTACTGGAACGAATGCCACGTTGTTGTAGCTGCTGAATAAAAAAGTCTTCCAGAGAAGGACGGGATAGGTTCATTGTCGTCAGATGGGCACTCATCAGACGGAGGCTAGCCAGAAACTCTTGGGGTTCGCCTTGTAAGTGACCGTGCCAGCCATTATGCTCAAATGCTAAATCGGGTATCCAGCGTTTGAGAACCTCCAGGTTCCCGCCTTTGCCTCTGACGTGGTAGGATTCAGCGATGCCAAGGAGTTCATCGAGGGAGCCGACGCAAATCAGTTCACCTTGGGCGAGGATAGCGACGCGATCGCATATCTGCTCCACTTCCGCTAAAATATGGCTATTAAAGAAAATGGTCTTTCCCTGCTCTTTCAGGGATAGAATAATCTCTCGCATCTGGTAGCGCCCCATTGGGTCAAGACCCGACATCGGCTCATCCAAAAATACCAGTTCTGGATCGTTAATCAGCGCTTGAGCCATGCCTACTCGTTGCAGCATCCCTTTAGAATACTGACGCATCTGCTTTTTACGGGCAGCAGATTGAGCCAATCCGACTAATTCCAGTAGTTGGGGAATGCGTTGACGCTGCACTGATTTCGGGATCTGAAATAATCCAGCAGTAAATTGCAAAAACTCCCAGCCAGTGAGAAAGTCGTAGAAATAGGCGTTTTCTGGTAGATAGCCGATGCGTTGTTTAACTTCGCGATCGCCCAAAGGTTTTCCCAGAAGTACCCCTCGTCCACCCGTAGGACGTACAATTCCCAAGAGCGTCTTCAACAGCGTCGTTTTCCCAGCACCATTCGGTCCTAGCAGCCCAAACGTTTCCCCCTGAAACACAGACAGCGTGCAGCTTTTGAGAGATTCGATTTTTTGATTCAGCCAAAATCCGCTGCGATAAACCTTTCGCAGTTCAAAAGTCTGTACTACCGGCTGACGGTAAACTGTAATCGATTCCCCTGACTTATCTTCAACAGAATTCATATTAGTTCGGCAAGCGATCGCATTCTCTACAATATTATTGATTCTCTATTTTGCCGATCGTGTCAGTTCAAGATAGAAAATGGAATGAGTAATGTTACGAGGGAACTGATGGAACGCTCAAAGATTGTGGCAATTATCGCTGGGGCAATTTCTATAATTCTAGCGATCGCTTATCTGCTGCTTGTTCAGTTACTAGATTTCCGGGGTGAAATGATACCCGCACCCCAAAGTCAACTACCGCCAGTCGTGCAAGTTGCCCAAATATCCGCGATTCAGCTTTTTTAGAGAGCAATGTCTAATCGGAGTTACGCCATCCTCGGAACAGGAGCGCTGGGGGGCTACTACGGAGCTAAACTACAACGAGCGGGGCTGAATGTCCACTTCCTGTTGCACAGCGATTACGAACACGTCTGGCAACAGGGTTTAGTCATTGAGTCCCCAGATGGCGATTTTACCCTCCCCCACGTTAACGCCTACCCTAACGCTGGCAAGATGCCACCTTGCGATGTGGTGGTTGTGGCGCTGAAAACGACCCAAAACCACCTGCTACCTGAAATGCTGCCATTTGCGATCAAGGATGATGGTGTTGTCTTGGTGCTGCAAAATGGTCTAGGCGTTGAAGAGAAAGTCGCCAAAATTGTTGGTTCGGAACGAGTGATGGGAGGCTTATGCTTTCTCTGTTCTTATAAAGTGGGACCAGGACACATCCGCCACCTTGACTATAAAGCGATTACACTTGGCGAATATACTCCCGATTATCAATCCGGCGGGATTACCGAGCGAATGCGTCAGATTGCCAGCGACTTTGAAAGTGCTGACATCCCTATCCAACTTGCTGAAGACTTGCTATTTGCTCGTTGGCAGAAACTGGTGTGGAATATCCCATATAACGGGCTTTCTGTGGTTCTTGACGCCACAACAGATGAGCTGATGAGCGATTTTCACACTCGATTATTAGCCGAGCAGTTGATGGGTGAAGTGTTGGCAGGTGCATCTGCCGTTGGTCGGATAATTCCTGATAGCTTTGTCGAAAAGATGCTCGATCATACGGCAAAGATGAAGCCGTACCGCACTAGCATGAAAATAGACTATGACGAAGGGCGTCCTCTAGAGGTGGAAACCATGTTCGGCAATCCCCTACGAACTGCACAAGCAGCAGGTGTTGATTTGCCGAAAATTGCGATGCTTTACCAGCAGCTAAAGTTTTTGGATGCTAGAAATCGCATCAAAACTTATACCAAGCAGTTGTAAGTTGCTGGGTATATTAGTTACGTTTTTCTGTTTAGAGCAGGTAAGAAAAGGTGGGAATTGGAAATTTTTAACTTGATAATTCCCCATCTCCTTGACGACAAACTCAAAGAGCAATTGAAAGGTTGAACAGCTAAAACCCAATACGGTTCATTTAGAGCTAAAAATTCAAAATCTGCGTAGGTTGGGTTGAGTAGCTAGTAGGTTGGGTTGAGGAACGAAACCCAACAAATGCTTATGCGTGTTGGGTTTCGTTCCTCAACCCAACCTACAACTCAAAGAGCAATTGAAAGGTTGAGCAGCTAAAAACTCGTCATCTTATGAGCAAAAACAAGTAGCTAAAAAGTTCTTACTGCCTCTTTTTCAATCGTTTTTGTAGATTTTGGCGATATATTCTGGTTTTTTGTCAGATCCCTTTTGATCTGACAAAGTTTTGCCACTAAAAGCAAAAAATATCCAGGTGAAGGCTATTACTGCAATTGTTAATTCCATACAAATCTCTCCAAGTAGAGCGAACTGTCTCTTTGACCTTATTAATCACCTTGACGATTGCTATATCCGGATAAATTTTAAGTTGGTACATTAAAGTCAGGACTTACGCAAATAGCACCACATAGTAAGGGCAACCACAGGGGGATTGAACCGACAAGAACGCTATATGTATAAGCTTTGCGTAAGTCCTGAAAGTTACAAGGCGCGAATGCTTCACCCTCAACCTGAGAACCCAAGCTGGGGCTTATGGGTAATGCATAGCCGATTCCGGAAAGGGGATGGGGGTTAGGATTGTTAGCTGCAAAATGTGTATTTCCCCGACTTCCGACTTCCCATTTCTTATTCCAATTTTCAAGACGATTGATGACGCCGATCGGATTCAGGTTCAGGTTCAGCTTCTGGTTCTTTCGCTTCTGCTAAAGGTTTGACGACTCGCGCGATCGCTTCTTGCACAAATGTCTTGATAAACTCATCCCGGCGATTTAGCTGAAACTGTCGCTGTACAACTTCAGTAATTCCACCATCGCCCCAATCTTGATCGTGACGGAAGTATTCAATAAAACTCTTTCCAGCAATTCGAGTCAAATAAGCGGCGGTAATGCCTTGAATGACCTTACCAATGGGATAGGCGGCGATACTCAGTTGGAGGACTCTAGAAAGCAATTCAATTGCTCCTTGGACAATTCCCAAACTAGCGAGAGTTTTACCCAAAGAAAGCGCTAATTCGCGCCCTCGATCCATATTCAGCTCGCAACCGTAAATTCTGCCAATTTCTACAACCATTTGGGCATTTACAGCGGCGGTTGCTAGCAAATCCACCACTGGCAGGGGCGTCACGGTGATGACACCCGCACCAATCCACTGAAAACGTTCTACCACCTTCTCCGCTTGGCGTCGGCGCTGAGCATCCAGCAGGCGTCGCGCTTCGTCTCCCAGTCGCTGAGATTGAAGTAGGATATTGTCAGCGACTAAGTCTTCCCCTTCGGCTCTGAGAACCACCGCCATGCGGCGAATTAAGGGCATCACATCGGGTTCGGGTTGGAAGGTTTCGCCACTTTCCAACTCGGCTGGCTGGGGATTCGCGGCGATCGCTACAACATCGGCGGTGGCGATAAATCCGCGCACTCGTTCCCGCAGACGCGCCAGAATCGTTTCCTTATCTGTGTCTGTATAAAGATCGGTTTTGTTGAGGATCAGCAGCGATCGCTTGCCAATCTCTGCCAAGGTTCGCAGCGGGTTATACTCCGACTGCCGCAAGTCATTATCTACCACAAATAACAACAAATCCGCTTCAGTCGCCAATTGCCGTGCCAGTTGCTCTCGCTGCGTTCCCGCCACCCCTGCTTCTAAAATTCCTGGCGTATCGGTAATCAGAATTTGCCGATTTAACCCTTTCAACTTGAGAACGTAAGTTTCCCCCACCTCAGTGGTTCCCATTGGCGCGTCTACCCGTCCCACCATGCGCCCAATCAGCGCATTCACCAAAGAAGTCTTGCCAGCGGAACCCGTGCCAAATACGACGACTAACAGTTCCCCACGCGCCAAGTTTGCTTCAATTTCGCGCGATCGCTCCAGTAATGCCTGCCGCGACACCTCATCCTGAATCTGTGCCACTTGCTGCCGCACTGCTTTGAGGGTTTCTGAAGCCGCCTCTGTCTTCGCTTCTGGGATTTTCGGCTGTCTGCGGCGTTGCCGCGAACCTTTTGCAGTCCCCTGAAGAACCATTACATAGTAGATAAATCCACCGATTAGCACCCCCAGCAGGGCAATCAGCAACAAAAGCAGCAGATTTCCCAGCAAAGGTGCGGTAAAAGAAATTTGGATATACAGCCGATATAGAGAATTAATCAGCCACAGCATCAGCCCCAGAATTACACTGAGGCCAACGATCAGCGTTAATAAGCGCGACAGGGGCATGAATAGGATTGTGGTAAGGAGATGCTTCTAATCTTAATCTCCCTCTCATTGTCTGCTATCAGCAACAGGCAAGAGATGCTTCCACAAACAAAGTAGAGCCTGTTGCCGTGGTTTTTCTCCTCTTAGATTAGGACTTACGCAAAGCTTATACATATAGCGTTTTTTCGGGTTCAATCCCCTGTGGTTGCCCCAGATGTGATGATGTTGCGTAAGTCCTGAGATGATAGAGTTGAAGCGTCTTTCTGGGTGAATTTTAAAAAGTATAAATTATAATACAAAATAGCTTTTAAACTTATCCTCCACCGGATAGATCGATGATCTCTGAGCCAAACATCAGCAAGCCTCAGATACGCTTACGCAGTGCCTTCCCCCACCCAGCAAGTATCTCAGGCTGGCTCAGCCGGGTAACACGCCGTTTCAGTGTTAGCCAAAAGATTAGTTATGGATATGGGCTGACCCTGGGCATTGCCATTTTAGGGACGGCTGCCGGATTTATGATTGGAGATTACTACCAACAACCGGCTACGAAGTTGCATGAATATAGCAACCAAGAACTAAACCTTCTCCATCGCTTGCAAAATGGTGTACTACAGGCACGTACACACCAACAACAGCTGATTCCGCTAGCAGAGAAGCCGGAATTGTTTCAAAAAGAATACTCCCATTTTCTGGAGCATACCACTGAAATTAGGCACGTATTGTCTGAAATCAAATCTTATACAAACAGCGCCATTTATAAACGCGAGGTAGCGGTTCATGTACACGCTGACGGGATACCCAGTTTTCTGCAAACTTACGAAAACGTACCAGAAACCTACTTCCGGCAGTTAGACAAATTAGTACTGAACATTGCTCCGTCTCGTTTAAAGGCAGAGAAGATTCAGGAAGCACAAAAACTACTTTTAAATTTCACGAATGGTTCTGTAGCGCTCAAATTTGATGACCTCTCAGACAACTTAACTGAAATCATTTATGGCTCTTATCAGGATGTTCAGCAGGCAGAACTTGCCTTGATTGCTGCGGAAACAATTCGATTTCAAATCATTGTCGCTAGCATTTTGTTGTCAATTGCGATCGCTATCCTTTTAGCCATCTACACTTCTCGCGCCATCGTCCGTCCCCTCAAAGCTGCAACCAATGTAGCGCAGCGGGCTACTCAAGAATCTAATTTTGAACTGCAAGTGCCGATTACAACTGAAGATGAAGTGGGAATGTTGGCAACCTCCCTCAATCAGCTCATCCACCAGGTGGGGCACCTTTTGAAAGAACAAAAAGCAGACAGCGAGTTGCGGCTGATCCAGAGTGAGAAAATGTCTAGCTTGGGACGAATGCTTGCCGGAGTTGCCCATGAAATCAATAATCCGGTTAACTTCATCTATGGCAACTTGGCTCATGCTGGTGACTACGTTGAGGAACTTCTAGCATTACTAGAAACTTACCAAGCTGAAATTCCCAATCCTCCTGAAGCGATTCAAATTCAAGCAGAGGAAATCGATATCGATTTTCTTAAACAAGACCTGCCCAAAGTTCTGCAATCGATGAAAGTCGGTTCTGACCGAGTTCGACAAATTGTTCTAAGTTTAAAAGATTTCTCTCGCCTGGACGATCCACAACCCAACTCTGTAGATTTGCACGCCTGTCTTGATAGTACCCTGCTGATTCTGAATAATCGGATTAAAAACAATATCGAAATTGTTCAAAACTACGGCGACATCCCAGCCATTGAAGGTTACACAGGCTTGCTTTATCAGGTATTTATGAATCTACTAAGCAATGCTATTGATGCTTTAGAAGAGACAAAAGAGTTTGGGAAAATTGTCATTTCCACAGAACGCCTCAACAAGGACACAGTTGGGGTGCGGATTGCTGACAACGGTTCTGGTATTGCACCCGAACATCAGGAGAAAATCTTTGATGCCTTTTTTACCACGAAACCGAGAGGCATTGGTACGGGCTTGGGTCTAGCGATCAGCCGTCAGATTATCGTAGAGAAACATGGCGGTAGATTTAGCTGCAAATCTTCAGTAGGGGTGGGTACAGAGTTAGCGATCGCTCTACCCATCAAACATCAAGTCGGTGTCGCATCAACATCAACTACAAAAATTCTCTGCTAATAGCTAGAGGCGAACTACAGCCTAAAAGTGAGACATTTTGTTCAAGTTATCAGAGTAAAAAGAGTTATGGGACTTTTCGAGCAAATTATCAATGCCCTAGACAGTCCAGATCGCGCTGCGACTCCCGGACAGATGGATAATATTTTTGGCACTGTGCAGCAGGTCAGCAATAATTATGGTGCCGATCCCTCAACAGTGCAATCTGCAATGTCCCTTGTGGGTAACTACGTGCGCTCTGCTCTACAACAGAAGCAAGCTACCGAAGGCACCGAACAAGCGCAAGCTCTTGTCAATCAATATAGCGGCAGTTCTCCCAATCCTCAAGCCGTGGATGCTCTTTTTGGTTTTTCTCAAGTGCCGCAAATCGTGCAAGCAATTGCTCAAAGGACAGGCTTGAATCCGGCGATGATTCAACAGATGTTGCCGGTTCTCGTTCCCCTCGTGTTAAATCTCCTAAAAACTGGCTCCAGCGCTCAAAATCCCCAAGGGTCGAATCCAGTTTTAAGTGCTTTCTTAGATGCTGACCGCGATGGCGATGTCGATATTGCTGATGCGATGCAATTAGCGGCTCGCCATCTGGGTCGTTAGAAGTTAAGTGTAGGTTGGGTAGAGCGCCAGCGGATACTGTTGGCGAATGGGCTACGAACACGATTACGCAGAGGTGACAAATGCTGAAGCCATTGAGATTTCGTTGCCTCTCAAAGTATGCAGTACGTTTGTAGGAAGCTTTGTATACTATCGCCAACAGTATCAGCGTAAGTGAAACCCAACAAAGCTCACCAGAGCTGGGTTTCGTGACCTCAAAGGGAGCCTACAAATCTGGAGAAATATTACTGAATGGCTTGAGGACGCAGGATACAAAACTCAGTCTCCTTTTCAGTATCAAGCGACTAATTGCGTACCTGTAGACATCTTAGGCAAAATAGCTAATGTAAAGATTGAAAAAGATAAAATTAGAATTGAAATTGACCTGCAACCAGCAAATTTGTCAATACCAACATCATTATCTTCAGAACTTCCAATACAAAAGCTAAGTTCAGGAGAAGATACGGTTAATTCGGATATTGTAAAACTATTAACGACAAAGCAGAGTAAGGCGTTGGAAATGGTGCGTTAGGCGATCGCTCACGCACACTACTAAACTAAAAAGATAGAAGTATAACCAATCGAGATTTGACCTATGACCCCCACAGTATCAGATAAAGTACGTTGGACAACTGCCGACTTAGAGTTATTTCCTAATGATGGCAAGCGTTATGAGATTATTGATGGAGAGTTATTTGTGACCAGAGCGCCTCATTGGAGACATCAAAATGTTGCTGATAATGTCTGTGGAGAGTTGAAAATTTGGTCGCTAGAAACGGGATTGGGAGATGCGGCGACGACTCCTGGAGTCATCTTTACGGATGCAGACAATGTGATTCCTGATGTGGTTTGGGCGAGTAAGGAACGTCTGGCAGAATTATTGGATGAGGCGGGACATCTGACTGGTGCGCCGGAGTTGGTAGTAGAAGTGTTGTCACCAGGGGAGGATCGGGAAAGACGCGATCGCCAACTTAAACTAAAACTCTATTCAGCTCAAGGAGTGCGGGACTATTGGATTTTTGCTCGCGAAAAGCAACAGGTGGAAGTTTATCGACGGGAAAATGGGGTTTTGAAACAGGTTGCAACTTTGTTCAAGGAAGATAATTTAACCAGTCCTCTTTTACCTGGGTTTAGTTGTTCCGTTGAGCGTTTGTTTAGGTAGCGATCGCTCCTTCGTCACACGATGCGCTACTCAAAAAGTCAAGTCCGCAGCACATAGCCAACACCGCGCACGGTTTGAATCAGACGCTTCTCGTTATTTTCTTCCAGTTTTAAACGGAGGTAGCGAATATAAACTTCGATGATATTGGAATCGCCCATAAAGTCGTAGCCCCAGACTTGCTCTAAAATGCGATCGCGCGTAATCACTTGGCGAGGATGGGCAAGTAAATGTTCTAGTAAATCGAATTCTTTCGCCGTTAATTCAATTGCGCGATCGCCTCGATAAACTTCCCGTGTCTGTCGATTCAAACTTAAGTCTTCAAATTGTAAGAGATCCGGATTTTCTTCGTGAGTTCGTCGCAAGTGAGCGCGGACTCTCGCTAATAATTCTTCAATGCTGAATGGTTTAACAACATAGTCATCTGCTCCGGCATCTAAACCAGCCACGCGATCGCTGACTTCATCTTTTGCAGTTAATAAAATAATCGGGACTTTATTTCCGGTTGTCCGCAGGCGGCGACAGAGTTCCAATCCCGATAATCCAGGCAGCATCCAGTCTAAAATCACTAGCTCCGGATTGGATTCTCGCGCTGTTGTCAGCCCCGATAAGCCGTCGTGAGCTACGCTGACTTGGTATCCTTCATAGGTCAATTCTAATTCGATAAATCGAGCCAGTTTGACTTCATCTTCCACCAACAAGATATGTGCTGTCATAAGTAGGGGCTTTCGCATTCGCGTATAAAAATTGACGGTTTACCAAAAATCTATCTGCACGAATGCGAAAGCCCTTACAGCTCTAACTCTTTGCTTAATTAAGGTGCGGGTAAGATGACTGTAAAAACGCTACCTTCACCGAGTTTTGATCTCACTGTGACGCTCCCATCCATGCCCTCAATCAGGGTTTTAACGATCGATAAACCCAAACCAGCACCACCAGTTGAACGTGCCCTAGCTTCATCCACGCGGTAGAAGCGCTCAAAGATCAGGGCTTGTTGTTGCAGAGGAATGCCACAACCCTTGTCGCAAACTTGGATAGTTACATTGTCGCGCGTTTGAGCTAATTTTATGGTGACAGGTTCGTTGGGTTCAGAATATTTTAAGGCATTATCGATTAAGTTGAGCAGTACTTGTTTAAGACGGTTGCGATCGCTTCTAATTTCAATTGGGTAGGAACTTGCCTCAATTATCGTTTCTCGACTGCTAAATTGCTGTGCCATTCCTACCACCTCTGCCACCAAATCGTTTAGAACCAGGTTTTCCAAATGGAAATGCATATAACCACTATCCGCTCGTGCCAAATCGAGTAAATCTTGCAATAGGCGGATCGTGCTATCTGTCTCAGAAGCCGCAATTCCCAGCGCTTCTTGCTGTGCTTCTGTTAAATTGGTACTTCGTCGCAAGGTACTTTGGAGATAGCCATAAACAATCGTTAAAGGTGTCCGCAATTCATGGGAAACATTACTGACAAATTGCCGTTGCTGTTCCCAAGCTTGCGACAAGCGAGACAACATCATGTTGAAGGTATTGGCTAGTTCCTTAACTTCGCTGGGAGCCTGCTCAAGATGCAGTTGTGCTTGCCCTAAATCTTCTACCGAGATGACTTGAGTCATTTGGCTCATTTGTCGCAATGGTTGAAGCGATCGCTTGATATAGATAGCAATTACTATCGTAATTGTCATAATTGCTACGATATAAGCAATTCCCATGCTACGAATCACCGCTTCAAACATTGTTTGTTCGCTAGTGATATCCTGTGCCACGTAAACATTACCGATTTTTGCGCCCTTCACGATTAAAGGGGTACCAGAAATCACTAAATAGCGTTGGTTAATCTGATAAATTTCGGGTTTGATCGTCATTCCCGACAGGGACAGCAATTGGGCAGAAGTGTCGTTACCTTGCCAAGGTGGCGCAACCAGCGTTATAGATTTAGCAGGGATTTCACCATTAGGATAAGTCACCCAGATTAGTAAATTTGGCGTGGTGCGGTTATCAATTGCCTTTTGCAGTCCAGCCTCTACAGGTATCATTTCACTGTAGAGTTTGACATCCTGTGGAAAACGCTTTGCAATCTGCTGAATGTTTTGCTTAGGGGAACTAATCAAAAGTTGCTGCATTTTCCAACTCGTCCAAATAGCAACGCTACTGATTCCGAAGATCGAAACAGCCGTAATCCCTACGGTTAGGCGAAACTGAAGTGAAAATGGATCGATTTTCTGCTTGATTTTGTTAATTACCTGTTGATAGCTCCTTATAAATGACATGAATTACAAGTTTTAGCGATCTTCAGACTCTACTGACTTCCAGCTTAACTATAAATTATGAGAAAATCCTGAGATTGCTATAAAAGAGTCAGGCAAAATTGCAAGTATTATATCTCTGTTGATGTACGGTTTAATTCTTGTAGAGGTAGGTTTGATAGCCAGATACATAATTCCTACCTAAAATTGGGATAAACCCGCCCTCCGCCGCGTAGGAAAGAAGAATGTGTTAATTCTCTTGCGATCGCCGATCGAAAAAGCGCTGGTTAGTTTTACAATGAATTGGCGAAATCTGATAGCTCAAACTCAAAAAATCAATGAAACCCTCTCTGAAGCTTCCTCAAAAGATTATGCTGCTTGGTTCGGGAGAACTCGGCAAAGAATTTGTCATTGCGGCTCAACGTCTGGGCAACTATGTGATTGCAGTGGATCGCTATCATAATGCTCCAGCGATGCAAGTTGCTGATGAATTTGAAGTAATTTCTATGCTCAGTGCCGATGACTTGGAAGCCGTCGTGCAAAAACATCAGCCAAATTTAATTATTCCAGAAATTGAAGCGATTAGGACGGAGAAACTGATTGAATTTGAAAACAGAGGATTTACAGTTATTCCGACTGCCACTGCTACCCATTATACGATGAATCGAGACCGGATTAGGGAACTCGCCCATCAACAGTTAGGAATTAGAACTGCTAAATATGCTTATGCAACAACGCTGAAAGAATTTATGGAAGTTTCCGATATAATTGGATTTCCAAATGTAGTAAAACCTGTGATGTCATCCTCTGGAAAAGGTCAATCAGTTGTCAATTCGCTCGATGAGGTTGAAGCGGCATGGAAGTATGCGATTGAAGGTTCTAGAGGAGATACTCAAAAAATTATTGTCGAAGAGTTTATTCCCTTTGAATTAGAAATAACTTTGCTAACAATTAAGCAGTGGAATGCTCCGACCATTTTCTGTCCTCCTATCGGTCATCGTCAAGAAAGGGGCGATTATCAAGAATCGTGGCAACCAGCAGCAATGCCAGAAAAACTGCTTTTGGAAGCACAGGCGATCGCGCAAAAAGTTACCGATGCTTTGGGAGGCGCTGGCATCTTCGGCGTAGAGTTTTTTATTACCAAAGATTCCGTAATTTTTTCCGAACTTTCTCCCAGACCTCATGATACGGGAATGGTGACATTAATTTCTCAAAATTTGAATGAATTTGAATTGCATCTAAGAGCGGTTTTAGGCTTGCCAATTCCTAAAATAGAACTATTAGGGGCTTCAGCGAGTGCAGTAATTCTGGCAAGTAAGCATTCAAATTCGATCGCTTTTATGGAAGTGCAAGAAGCTTTGTCTGAACCTGATGTAGACATCCGGTTATTTGGCAAGCCAAATTCTCGCCCTAACCGCAGAATGGGAGTCGCTTTGGCGAAAGCAAGTAATGTCCAAGAGGCGCGGGATAAAGCGACTAAAGCCGCTAGCAAAATTAAAATCGTTAATCAAGACGATGATTATTGACGCTTGATTACCCTTAGATCCCCCCAACCCCCCTTAAAAAGGGAGACTATGATAAAATTTCACTCTTTTACAAGGGGTATAGGGGGTATAAAATATGTCGTATTTATGAGAATCATATTAATAGAGGAGTTAGTCAGATTGAACGATTCGATCTTTTCTGATATTCAAAACCATTGGGCGCAAGAGTGTATCAAACAACTGCAAGCGCGAAATCTGATTAGCGGCTATCCAGATGGTAGCTTTCGTCCAAATGCACAGGTGACGAGGGCGGAGTTTGCGGCGCTGATACGAAAGGCGTTTCCCAATGCCGTCCCGATTCGGAATGCAATTAACTTTGTGGATGTGCCTTCAAATCATTGGGCTTATCAGGCGATTCAAGTTGTTTATCGGGCGGGTTTTTTGTCTGGCTATCCAGATCGCACATTTAAGCCAAGTCAGCCAATTCCGCGAGTGCAAGCTTTTGTAGCTTTGGTATCGGGGTTGAAGTATGGCGCTACGACAAATCCCAGCGAGACATTAAAAAAGTATTTTGAGGATGCGGCGCAGATTCCTAATTATGCAATTGGAGCGATCGCTTCTGCAATCGAAAAATATCTTGTCGTCAATTATCCCCATGTCCGACGCTTCAACCCCAATCAGAATGCCACCAGAGGCGAGATTGCGGCTTTGATTTGTCGCGCTTTGGGCATTTCTGGCGTGCCGTTGCAGTATATTCCGGGGATGGAATTTGTGGTTATTGGGTTGCAATTTGATGAAGCTGAAGCTTTTTCGGAAGGATTGGCACGAGTCAAAATTGCTGACAAGTGGGGTTATATCGATAAAACAGGTAAACTCGTAATCTCGCCACAATTTGATGAAGCAGATGCTTTTTCTGAAGGAGTGGCACTGATTAGACAATACGCGCCAAAGAGGCAGTAATGGAAACTCGCGGTGTCTGGATTACCACAACAGATAGCAAAGTTCTGAATTCTCGGCAAAACATTGCTGCGGCGATGGATTTTCTCGCTCAAACTGGGTTCAATGTAGTCTTTCCGGTTATTTGGAATAATGCCTTTACGCTATATCCCAGTAAAGTGATGCAAGACAATTTTGGAGTCGAAATTGATCCGCGATATAGCGATCGCGATCCCTTAGCTGAAATGGTAATTGAGGCACGTCGAGTTGGACTTGCGGTGATTCCCTGGTTTGAATACGGATTCGCCTCTTCTTACAATCAAAATGGCGGACATATTCTAGCGAAAAAACCTGATTGGGCTGCCCGCGACAGCAGCGGGAATTTAGTTAAAAAGAACAGTTTCGAGTGGATGAATGCCCTTGATTCTGAAGTACAAGAATTCTTACTAAATTTGGTGCTAGAAGTTGTTAAAAATTACGATATCAGCGGCATTCAAGGGGATGATCGAATGCCTGCACTTCCAAGTGTTGCGGGCTACGATCGACGAACAAGCGATCGCTACTTTCAGCAATTCTTCCAAAATCCTCCGCAAAACCCGAAAGATCCGCAATGGCTTCAGTGGCGTGCGGATATTCTCACCGATTTCTTAACTCGCCTCTACCAAGAAGTGATTAATATTAAGCCAGAATTGCTGATTTCACTGGCACCGAGTCCCCACGGTTGGGCACTTCAGGAATATCTGCAAGATCCCAAAGCTTGGAGCGATCGCGGGTTGGTTGATATGATACATCCACAGTTGTATCGCCGCGATTTCTTTAGTTACAAACAACTGGTTGATAGTCTTGTCGCCCAGCAATTTACCGCCGAACAGCTACCAACGCTGATGCCCGGTATTTTACTAAAAGTAGGGGGATATCGCATCAGCGCCGACTACTTGTTGCAGGCGATCGCTTACAATCGCTTTTGTGGCATCCAAGGCGAAGTTTTCTTCTTCTACGAAGGTCTGCGAGAAGACAACGACGCCTTAGCCAAAGCCTTGCGTTCTGGCCCTTACGCCCAGCCTGCACCATTTAATCCCTCACAATTAAAACAGCTTGGCTTTACCAGTCGGAGAATTGGCGGCAAATATAGCTATATCGACACTACAGGAAAAAGTGTGAGCCAGCCGCAATTTGACTGGGTGGATTCCTTTAATAGCGGGCTGGCGCGAGTCAAAATGGGCTATAAGTGGAGCTATATTGACAAAACGGGTAAACTTGTCAGTCGATTCCAATTTGATAGTGCGAAACCTGTTCAAGAAGAGTTAGCACTGATAAAAATTGATAACAAATATGGTTATCTTGACACGAAGGGAAATCTTTTAATCTTACTGCGAGTAGATGATGCAGAATCTTTTTCGGAAGGATATGCACCTGTCAAGATAGATGGCAAATGGGGTTACATTGATAAGACGTGGAACCTCAAAATCCCCTATCAATTTGATAGCGCTGATAGCTTTTCGGGAGGGATGGCACGTATCGGTGTTGGCGGCAAATATGGTTATATTGACACGACGGGAAAGCTGGTAATGCTGCCGCAATTTGAGGATGCTAAGGCTTTTTCAGAAGAATTAGCAGCGGTAAAAATTGCTGGAAAATGGGAATATATCGATAAAACTGGGCAGGTCGTAATTTTGCCGCAATTTGAGGATGCTGAGTCTTTTTTAGAAGGGCTAGCGGCAGTCAAAATTGCTGGCAAGTGGGGCTATATTAACAAGACAGGTAAACTTGTCATTCCCACAGAATTTGACAACGCTCAACCCTTTTCCCAAGGATTGGCGCTGGTTAATATTGGTGGATCGTGGCGTTCAAGCGGTGAGAATGGCGAATGGTCTTTCAGCGGCGGGAAGTGGGGCTACATTCGGAATGTGCTGTCTTGAAGGGCTGAGGGTTGTAGGAGTGGAGTTTTTCTGCCTTTACTTAGTTGCGGGTGGCAAACGCGATCGCACAGATTGAGCAAAGTCCTCGCGTCCAATTTCCAACTGTGGTGGAACGCCGTTGGGATAGGTTTGAGAGATTACAGCCTGTAGTTTTTGAATTCGGTTCTCAGGGTTGGGGTGGGTGCTGAAAAACTCCGGGGATTGACCGCCACTCCTGGCACTAGCAAGGATCTGCATCACTTCGACGCTGGCTTTAGGGTTGTAGCCAGCTGCCGTCATAAACTGAACGCCAAGGCGATCGCTTTCTAGTTCATCCTCACGTCCGTAACGCAGATTGACAATCTGGTTCACTGCCTGGGCAATCACTTGCGCCTGCCGACCGCCACCCTGGTCGTCACTCGCCGCGACTCCAACTGCTGTCACCAGTGCTGCACCGAGTTGCTGCTTTGCCAAACGTTCCGCCGCGTGCCGTCCCACAACGTGCCCGACCTCGTGCCCCAGCACAGACGCCAGTTGAGCTTGGGATGAGAGACGACGCAGCAAACCCGCAGTAATGAAAATTTGTCCTCCCGGCAAGGCGAACGCATTAATCGTTTGAGGGTCGCGCAGCAGATGAAATTCAAACGGATAGCCGGAAGTCTTCGCCTTTGACTCCTGCACTACCTCATTTCCTACTTTGTCAATATAGTTTTGTAGCGCCGGATCTGGATACAGACCGCCAAATTTTGCCGCCATTTGCGATCGCGCTTGCAGTCCCAGGACGACTTCCTCCTTTGGCGAAAGTTGCACCCGTTGCTTTTCCCCAGTCACCGGGTTCTCCACCGTCGTAGTGCAGTAACTAATTAACCCAAATAGCATAAGTAACAGTGCAATTCCCAGCCGGATCAGCGCTCTCACTGCTTGTTCTCCCGATTTATCGTCAGGAGGTTATCATACTGCTCGATAATCTAACATCAGTCTGAAGGATACTTTATTAAGTCGTCTTGTAGGGTAGAGGTGGTTTTAGAGCTTAGACCCAAGCGCCTGTTTTCTCTCTGCCCCAATGTTAAATATTATTAATTTAATCCCTTTTTTAGCGCAATCAATGAGGAATTAGCGCTGTGGGAACCTGGACGTGAAAAAAATGCGGTTTGCCTATCTCTTGAGGTAAAGACAGTTATATCGTGTGGCAGATGGGATTGCTTGGTTTGAACTGTTAATCTGTAATTGTAAACAAGGGACTATAAGGAATCAGAATCATGAATATTATTGCTTGGATTGTTTTAGGTCTGATTGCTGGTGCGATTGCTAAAGCTATTTATCCGGGTCATCAAGGCGGTGGTATTCTTGGAACTCTTGTTCTAGGAGTCATTGGAGCCTTCGTTGGCGGGACTTTGGGAACTTTTCTGCAAACGGGAACTCTACAACTAACGGCTGCCAGCTTGAGTATTCCCGGAATCATTGTCGCTGTTTTAGGCGCAATTATTGCAGTATTCCTGTGGAACTTCTTCAGCCGTCGCGCCGCTTAAGTAGCGCTACATCTGCCACATCCTTCGACCGATTCAAATTGCTCAATCTGCGATCGCAGCTCTTGGGCAACCGATTAATTTTCAAGGAAGTCAGAATTGCGTTGTAGTAGACAGCATCTAAGTAGTATACGCCTCGTCAGTAGGGGGGTATCCGATACTCCCCTGCGCTTCCAATGCCATTAAATCAAAGAAGGCGATCGCTTGGCCCAAGATTGATGGTTTTTTATGGAAATATGACACTTTAGAAATTCTCAATCTGGCTGTACAAAGTTACTTCATAGCTTTGGAACAACTTCCAGTTGATGCATCTACCATTAGTATACAAGTTCAAGATAAAAATTTAAGCTCGCAACCGCAGGCTTCAACTCTAGCCCCGCGGACTATTCGTAACCTTGCTCCTCCCCATAGCCTTTATAATAGTAAAATTCGTCTCTTGTCCTGCTTTTGCGTAAGTCCTGATTAAGGCTAATGGTGTACCTGCGTACGCCAAGTTCGGGAAATTCTTAGTGCCTAGTGCTTAAGCCAATCACATTAGTTGTTGAGGATGGGAAGACCGTTGGAGTCCAGTAAGCTTACCCCACGCATAGAATGCGGGGGATGAAAGCCCTAGCCTATAACTTGCACTAAAGAACAAGCCAGTACCGAGCGTTCGGGAAGACTTACAAGCGCTCCCCCAAGACTAGAAATATTAATTGCACCGTTCACGCTCAGCGTCACCATGCCAATTACACGCCTGGTTAACACATACATTTGAAAGATTTGCCATTACGGTTGCCAATCACTCCGCAAGAATGGCACGATTTGGACGTATAAGCAGGAGGAACAAGCATAACTTCAACACCAACAGCCAAAGCTTTGTAGTTAATCAAAGTCCTCAGATCAAAGAATGCCCACAAGTTAGACAGTCTACGTTCCTTTTTGCTTCTTGTCGATTATTAGTTCGCTCACGTATCCCACTCAAATCTTCCATCGCCATAGCAGACGAGAGTTGCCAATGCTCTCTTGAGCCAGCTGCTTGAAGAAAGACGTGGTTGGTATGGCGCTGGAATCGTCTCTACGAAGCCCGATAGCCGTTTCAAAAGTCTTCGGCAATTACGCCTTGTACTCCTTGTGCCTTTCGTAGCCTTTTGTTGGATAGACGCTCTCAGCTTCGCATAATGGTTGCGAACATCGGTTATTTGTTTCCCGCTAAACTTGTCTCCAACACTAGTAACCGCAATATCAGTGCTACCCAAGTCAACGCCAAGCACATTTTTGATTCGATGCGGCTCTGGTGCTTCCTCTTATAACTTGAATGTTGATAAAATATTCGCCCTGACGCTATTTAAACAACGTTGCACTGGTCGGAATTTTATCCTTAAGTTTGCCAATTTGATAGTTACCAAGCTTGAGTTTAATATGCTCCCGACCACCAACAAGAGTCAGGCTAACAGACTGCTCTTTCTCCCTATAAGCAAAAATTCGCGCATCGTAGTCGGCGCTAGCAGGCTTAAATACCTTGACTTCTTGTTTGTCTTTAAGCGCAGTCTTCCGATTGCCAGCAACCCGATTAACTGCCCTAACCGCAAGATTGGCAGAAAGCCCAAATTGTTGTCTGACTTGAGCGTAGACAAGAGTTTGAATCCTGACGTTGTTTGTCAGTTTTGCGTCAACGTTCTGATTGATGTAGTTGCAAGCATCTGCTCTCCGCCTGAAGGGTTGCCTGAATCATGTCCGCCTGTTCAGGCGTTGGTTGAAGTTTGCAGCTAAGAGTCAGGATGCTTTTCATCCCTTCAGGATATCACTACAATGAAACAAAATATTTACAGGCGGTTTTAACCGCTAATCGCTTACCTCCCCATGTCGCGCATCCAGGGGCTTCCGCTCGCTTTTTGGTGAAAAGTGATTTTATTCCCTAGCTCCTCACCAGTCACACTCTTAGTTGAACTGCCAGTTCCATAAGCTTATCTGCTTCCAGATAACAATGACAGTCTGGTTTTTCTAAAAGCGATTCTGCTAAAGCATTCAGAGCCACTGCTGCTAATAGTCCGCCCCCCAAAGTTCCATCAATCGTGAGGTATGGGACATTAAGGCGTGTTAAGCGTCGCTTGGCTGTGGGGGCGTGGCTAAATCCAATCGGCATCCCAATAACGAGAGCCGGTTGAATCAATTTTTGCTCAATTGCTGCACAAACTGACATTAATACAGATGGTGCATATCCAATTGCCAGCACACATCCACTTTCAAGCTGATGCAATCGTTCTTTCCAGATGCGCTCGTGCCAGAATGCTTGTTCGGCATCGGCTGCATCGGTAATATGGGGGTCATCAATTAAGGTTTTAACTCGACATCCCAAATGTGCCAGCCTAGTTTGGTCAAAAGCCGCAACGATGGCTGGCACATCTCCTACAATCTGACACCCAGCGTTGAGTGTATTACGGGCAGCCGCGATCGCACCCTGACTCACGCGTACAAACTGCACCAAACTGACATCCCCACAAGCTAATACCAGTTTAGAAAGCAAGTCTACTTCAATTTCAGAACGGTTAGATAAATCTGGCAAAAGTCGTTGTAATGATTCCTGAAACTCTTCCGGGTGAGCGTCGGCTTTTGCATCCAAACCAGACATGAGCTTTTCAATTTCTCCTAACCCATTTTTGGTTTCAATTTCCAATAGCCTTAGCTGAGCTAGAGCTTCTGCTTGGATAGCCAGACATTCGCGATCGCGTCCTAACAATCCTTCCAACGCTGATGCCGTTTGTCGCAGCCGTACCAACTGTTGCATCACAGACTGATATTGCTGTTGCAATTGAGTTATCAGCGTACTGCCTGCTGCTTCCGACTCGGTTTCTAGTAACTGGCGGATGTGCGACAGATGGAACCCTTGCTGCTTCAGTGCGACAATCAGCCGCAGCCGTTGCACATCGGCTTGGGTATACAGCCGATAGTTGGCATCATTGCGTTGAGCAGGTGGCAGCAGCCCCACAGTGTGATAATGCCGCACCATTCGGGGAGTAATACCCCCCCCTACCATATCTGCGAGTTCCTTAATAGTCAAAAGCTTGCTCACTATGCCTCTATTTAAATTTATAAAACCCTTGACATTGACACTAATGTAAATGTTTAGTATGGAAAAGTCTTTATATCCCCCTGGGGGGCATCTGATGCCTCAGAAATCATAAGCAAATTTAGGAAAACCGATGAATGCTTTTTCGCAGCCTCAGAAATCCCGTGTTTGCGCGGCTCTACGCGGCTCAAACCACCAGTTTATTGGGAGATGCACTTACCTGGGTTGGTTTAGCTCTCCTCGCCTTTGAGTTAGCTGGACAGAAATCAGCAATTGTGCTGTCAGGGGCGCTAACATTGCGCGTCACAGCTTTTGTGTTGCTCTCTCCCTTAGCGGGTGCGATCGCCGACCGCATTGATCGCAAGATGATCCTAGTTACAACTCACGTTATCCGTATGCTAATTGTCAGCCTGTTGCCCTTTGTGACAAAGGTTTGGCAAATCTACGCCCTAATATTTGCCCTCAACGTCTTCAATGCTTTCTTTACGCCGACTTACCAAGCCACAATTCCCCTAGTCACAGGTCAGAATGATTACCCGCAAGCGATCGCACTTTCGGCTGCGACTTTCCAACTGCTAGGGGTACTCGGTCCCGGTATAGCTGGCAGCGTCGCCGCACTGATTGGGGCAAGACAGGTTTTCTTCCTAGATGCCCTAACTTTCCTAGTCGCGGCAGTATTAATCTTCACTTTACCAGGTCAGTTAAGAGTTCAGCCAAGTCTATCCAACTCAGCGACAAAGGGCAGGACGTGGCGAGACATCAAAAACGGTACAACCCGCCTATTCACTGATGCTCCAATTCGCTATGCACTGGCGATGCAGTTAGTTGCATCCATAGCTGGAGCGCAAATCCTGGTAAATACTGTCGGCTACGTCCAGGGAACGCTAAAACTGGGAAATATGCAATACGGCTGGGTAATGGCTGCTTTTGGAATCGGCGCGACTATTTCAGCAGTGGCTTTCGGTGCTATAAGTAGACGCTTGGCGCGGACAACATTTGTACTGCTTGGTGCGGCTCTTGTAACTTTAGCTTTATTGCCTGCAAGCTATGTAGGTCTACCACTGCTGATGATTCTGTGGTTGGTGGCAGGTATGGGGCAAAACTTCGTAAATTTACCCACTCAAACCTTGATTGCAGACCGCATTCCATCTGATGCCCAAGGACGAGTTTACGGCGCACACTTTGCCTGGAGTCACTTGTGGTGGGCAGTTTCCTACCCGCTGGCTGGTTGGCTGGGAAGTAACTTTAGCGATCGCGAATTTCTCTACGGTAGCTTGATTGGCTTAATGTTGCTGGTGGTGGTACAACTTACCCTCTCACCCCAGGATTATGAACATGAGCATGAAAGCATTTGGCATGAACATGAACACATCCATGATGAACATCATCAGCATGAGCATCACCAGGGAATCCCGATAGGGGAACCTCACACCCATCCCCATGAACACTTACCCATGCGCCACTCTCACCTCTATTTTGTTGATCTTCACCACTATTCAAGATAGCGAACCAGACTTTTACTTAAGCCGATCCGATTATTTTTGAGTTATGTGAAATAGTGTGCGATCGCCTGGCAATTCGACTAGAGGAACAAACGCAACAGTTAGCAGAACTCAAAAACTTGCGAGAGCGTTAGATTAGGTAACGCTAATGTCATCAACGCAGATTTTTGGACTGGGGCTGATTTGGAACAGAAAACGGACGATTGGGCAATTTATTTCGCCACAGCAACCAGGGAATACTGAGAAATCCCAAGATCATTACTACTGCACTGATGATCCAAATAATCAAACGATTGGCTTTATAATCACCTCGTTCAATTTGCCAAAAAACTTGGTTGTACCGCCATGTACCTAAAGCAATTGTCACAATTCCAAAGATTACCAAAGAAATACCTAGATTTTCGGAGCTAAATAAAGGATTTATCGCAGGCTCCTGTTGAGTGAGCGTAACATTAAGTTGGCGTAGAAATATACCAAATCGAGCGATCGCAAAACCAAAGCCAATCAATGCAATAGAAGTGCGTAGCCAAGCGAGAAAGGTACGTTCGTTGGCTTGATGCTCCCGTTGACGGTCAATTTTCGGTGTGTTATTCATACAATTACCAGTAAAATAACCCCACTATCAGCACATCTAACAGTATGCGGTTGCAACAAGTATGAACACCTAATCTATCAAACTATTCGGCAGATAGGGGCGAAGGCTTGACATTAACATTAATGTCAATGTTTAGAGTGAGAGAGTTCACTCCTCAACTCAAAAATGTTTTATGAACTCTAGCGCCATGCCAATTCCTCGCTATCGCCAGCTAATCCAAGAACATCCAGACGCAGTGGCAGCAATTATGTGCGGTCTACTCGTTCTCCTTGGTTGGCTAGCACTTAACTTAGGCTGGTTAGGACTCAGCTTAATGATTCTACCCGCCGCCTATGTCATTGGTGGGTACACTAGCGCCCGTGAGGGATTAACTACCCTATTTCAAGAAAAAGAACTGGATGTAGACCTGCTAATGATTGTCGCTGCCTTGGGTGCAGCTAGCTTGGGGTTGTGGCGGCGCGAGTATTATCTAATTGTCGATGGTGCCGCGTTAATTTTGATTTTTGCTATTAGTGGCGCACTCGAAGGCTATGCAATGCAACGCACCGAGCGAAGTATCAAGAGCTTAATGAACTTGACTTCAGATACAGCGCGTGTACTGCATAATGAAATTGAGCAACTTGTTCCTATCTCCGAGTTACAAATAGGCGATCGAGTATTAGTCAAGCCTGGAGAATTGGTTCCCACCGATGGATTGATTGTTGAAGGTTACAGCACTTTCAACGAAGCATCGATCACCGGGGAATCCATGCCAGTTGAGAAAACAATCGGAAATGAAGTCTTTGCTGGCACTATCAATGGCAACGGTGCAATTAAATTAAAGGTGCATCAACCGCCGGAAAGTAGCTTACTTCAACGAGTAATCCGTCTTGTTGAGCAGGCACAGACTGAAACTCCCCCATCGCAGCAGTTTATCGAACGATTTGAACGAGGCTACGCTAAGGTAATTGTGTTAGCAGGATTATTGCTAGCAATTGGGCCTCCATTTCTATGGGGTTGGAACTGGGAAACCACAATTTATCGGGCGCTAGTTTTTTTAGTGGTTGCTTCTCCCTGTGCGTTGATGGCAGCGATTATGCCAACACTTCTGTCAGGGGTTGCCAATGGCGCTCGTAACGGTATTTTATTTAAGAGTGGCGCTCAGTTGGAGACGATGGGGAAAATTAGAGCGATCGCTTTTGACAAAACAGGAACGCTCACTACTGGCAAGCCTCAAGTAGTCAAAGTTGCCACAGTTAAAAACCAGTCTGAAACCCAGTTATTGCAAATAGCTGCCGCTTTAGAAAGTTTGTCTGAGCATCCAATTGGCAATGCGATCGTCCAAGCGGCTCAAGCTAAACATTTAGAATGGACTCAAGCCACCAACGTTCAGGCGCAGACTGGACAGGGAATTGTGGGAGAAGTCGATCGCCAAAAGGCTATAGTCGGCAAAGCAGCATTTGTCCAAGAACAGGTCAACCATTTGCCAGACACACTGACTCAACTGAGCCAACGATTGGAAGAAGAAGGAAAAACAGTTGTGTGGGTGGCTTTAGCAGGACAACCTTTGGGGTTAATCGCGATCGCTGACACAGTGCGAATAGGGGCAGCAGAAGCTCTAGCCAAACTCAAAAAACTGGGGATTGAGAAAATTGTCATGCTGACGGGCGATAACCAGCGTACAGCCCAGAGCATTGCCAAAGAAATTGGCGTAGACGAAGTGTATGCAGAACTTCTACCTGAAGATAAGGTCAACGCGATTCGACAATTCCGGCAAAAGTATCAAACAGTGGCAATGGTGGGAGATGGTATTAATGATGCTCCTGCTTTGGCGCAGGCATCAGTGGGAATTGCAATGGGAACCACTGGCAGTGATGTAGCTTTGGAAACAGCCGATGTAATTTTGATGGCAGACAACCTAGAAAAATTGTCACAGGCGATTCGCTTAGGTCGCCGCTCTCAGACTATCGTCAAACAAAACATTGCGTTTGCCTTGGGTTTCATTGTCTTGCTATTATTTGCCAATTTTACTGGCAATATTACCATGCCTTTAGGCGTAATTGGGCATGAGGGATCTACAGTCCTGGTCACGCTCAGTGGTCTACGATTGTTGAGAAATTAGACTGCTGCTTAAAGCAGACAGAAGGAGCAGGCATCGGAACGCTAATATTTGTAAGTTTTTTGATTTGCAATCAAATAGAAAGAGTATTCCAAGTAATGTCTGGATACTGGCTTTCGTCAGCCTTTTAACGGATGTTAGCTCCGAGACGATTCACTTTCTGTTGCCTCTATTTCTTGTATCGGTGTTGAATGCCGGAGTGTTAACGGTTGGGAAAATTTCAGAAGTCTCATTTTTCCGTCACTCGCCGATGACTAGCTCGCCAAAAGGGGACAAGATTCTGGGACTTGTTTGCAAAACTGAGATGCTCCCCTCCTCTAACTCTTCTTACCAATTTCCTATCTAAACAGTTTCCCCTTTTACTGGCACTAAATAACATCCAGTAATTTTCCATCTGCCGTTAGATTGCTTTTTCATCAGATAAAGTGCCCTGACCAAATTCCCATCCCGATCGAGTAGCAGCACTTGCTGAGCCGGAAATCCTTCAATTGTGGTTATGTTCTCAAACATCACGGAACGAGGACGATAAACTGGTTGATAAGCAGCTTTCACCATCCTCAAAAAGTTGTCTGGCGTCGCGAATTGAGCTTGAATTTCTGAGCTGGCAAAAGAGAAAGCGCCTTCAGCATCATCTTTTTGAAACGCTTCCAGTTGGCTAGAAATGACAGAACGAATAGTCAGGCGATCGCTATCGGTTATTTCCATTTGTTGAGCCTTAACGGGTAAGGTGACAAGTAAAAAAGCTAGCAAGAATTTTAGGAAACAACGGACGAAACGCATCTGCAAATTATTTTGACTCATCGGAGATTTTAGTCTGGGTTGGCAAGCCGGATCGGCATGAGTCAAGAACTATAGTGGAGTCAATTAACCAGATTTAATCTGAGACACCCTATCTTGCATTTCTACATCCACCGAACAAGCGCGAATTTTTCGCCCGATGGCTGGAGGCTGCCGTAGTTCGCGCCGGAGATCCGCAACTAATTCGCATAAGTGTTGCGCTTTCTCTCGATCCAATGGCGTCTCCGGTTGAAAGCTATGTTCAATCTGACGAGCCAATTGAGAACCCCAAGGAAAGCCAAACATTCCTAGAGAACCCGCCAGCTTGTGAGCTGCCCAAACTGCTCGGTGGCGCTCCTCCAAGCCTAATTCGTCTCTCAGTAAGGCAGTGGTTGCCTCCTCAACAACGTCTATCCGGGCGATAATCTCTCCTTGCAAGCGCTCCCAAACTTTCGCCACTGCTGCCTGCGTTTGAGCAAGAGTCGGCGGCTGGTGTAGGGCGGAGGAGATCCCTCGGATTGGAGGATGAGATTGAGCTGGCTTGAGGCGATATCCCACCCCATAAACCGTCTCAATGAGATCGGTGGGAGCGCCTGCGGCTCTCAGTTTCTGCCGCAACCCTTTAATGTGAGAGCGAACGGTTTCTTCAGCGGGTGGTTGCTCAAACGACCACAGGTGTTCCAGAAGCTCGCTGCGGCTAAATACTTGATCCGGACAGCGTACAAACAGTTCTAGTAGCGCATACTGTTTGGGAGTGAGATGCAAATTTTGCCCTTCATAGCGTCCCTCTAAGGTAGGCGGGTCAAGACCCAGGCTTCCATTCTTCAGAATCGGCGGCTTTAATAAACAACAATGACACAGGAGAGTACGGACACGAGCCGCCAATTCTTCTAAATCAAAGGGTTTGACGACATAATCATCCGCACCGGCATCCAGTGCTATGACTTTATCGCCATCAATTTCATGGGCAGCGTATAAGAGAATCGGCATCAGCCGCCCCAAAGAACGTAGCCGCTGGCAAAGACTGATGCCATCAAGTGTGGGCAGCATCACATCTAGCAAAATCAAGTCGTAGGTACCAGTCCGTGCGAATTGCCAGCCTGCTTGCCCATCGGCTGCCCGGTCGATTATATAATTGCGATCGCTGAGGGTTTTGGTGAGAGCTTGTGCCAAATGCTCATCATCTTCCACTAGCAGAATGTTCACTTTGAGATTTCCCCTAATCCTGGTTCGCTTCTCGTCAAGCACTGGCGACAGACGCCCGCAGACATTTTCTACATATATCAATTAATTTGTCAATAGTATTTTAAAAATTAAGCAGTTCTATGAAATTAGATAAACTAAGTTTGCCTGATATTAAAAATAAAAGTAAAAATGCAAATAGTAATCATCACTATAGCAATCCTAAATGATTTGCACTCTCCCTGTAGAGACGCCATAACCGCAAGTCTTCTACACTAAGGCGAATACTCGCGCACAACTTAAATAGGATTGCTATAGACCTCTTGCACGCAGTCGATGGATGCCTACAGACTGAAGTCTGAGGCTATACATACCTATACCCAACGGAAGCGGGTTTTAAGAGTCCGCGCTTACCATTCAAATTAGTAGCTTAGATTGGATAATTTAACTAAATCCTACGGAAGCGGGTTTTAAGAGTCCGTGCAGGCGGACTACCTTTCCAGAAGGCTAAAGCCTTACGGCATGAACGCGCCTACGTTTTTGTAGCCGCGATTACGAACATCGCCAAGTATTTTTGCAAGAGGTCTAATGATGTAGTTGGGTTGAACGAACTTGAAGCCCAACAAATATATAGTGTTATGTTGGGTAACGTTGCCTTAACCCAACCTAAAATGCGCGTCTAGACTATCTGGGTCCGGCAATGTCCAAATACAGTGTAGATGGTCGAGTAAAACAACGCAGGCATCAATTTTAAAAGGATGGTTTTTCATAATGTCTCTGAAAGCATTTCTGGCTCTTCATTACTTGGTATGCTAAAAAGTTGATCCCAAAACTTGAAAGGCTTACCTAGCAAGGTATAACAATTTTGGACTGTATTTTCTATTTAATAAACGCTAAATTGGCTTAAATTTATGGCTAGTATAGCTTGTGGCGCTTCTTGACTATAATTTAGCATACCAACTACGGAAGAGCCGCATTTCTTAATAATGAGACATTTGAAGGAATATATAAAAATTTTCTTCTATTGTGAGCTACTAAGGTAAAAAAATAGGTGCCGACTTCTATTTTTGCTCTACGATATGCAATAGCGTTGAATTGTTTTTAGTTGAGGCTGAGGTGTTGGGTTTCGCTTCACTCAACCCAACCTACACGAGCGAGCGATCGCACTTCCCCAATCCTGGATTGACAGCACCTCTGTTGGCTGATTCGACGCTAATTCCAGGCGATCGCTGTCTTCCCCTCACTCAATGATGTAGTTGGGTTGAACGCACTTGAAGCCCAACAAATATATAGGCTAATCGTTCCTTGCTTGCCCAAACCACATCAGGAATCACGTTATCAGCATCCGTAAAAATGATCCCAGCACCACTCGCAGGTTCTCCTAAACCAGTCTGCCGCGACCAAAAATTCAACTCTGTACAAATGTTGCTACATACCCTGTGATGACCCCAGTGTGGTGCGCGGGTCACAAATAATTCTCCATCCACAATCTCATAGCGATTCCCGTTATCTGGCAACAACTCCAGATCGGCAACTATCCAGGCGCAGAGGAGGAGAGAGAGAAGTTCAGAAATGAACTAGGATTGCTATAAGCAAGATTTCAATATAGCCTATATTTTTTAAAAGTAAATGGTAACGCTGCAACTGAGACAATTAAGCGTACCGCCGGGACATAGAGTAATGTTCCACGATGTAAGCTGGCAAGAATTTGAGGCAATTCTAGAAGAGTTTGGAGAGCATCGTGCGACTCGACTGGCTTACAGTAACGGGACGTTGGAGATTAGAATGCCATTGCCAGAACATGAAGTGAACAAAGAAATCATCGGCGATATGGTAAAAATATTGCTAGAAGAACTTGAAATAGATCGGGAGTGTTTTGGCTCAACCACTTTCAAGCGAAAGGATATGGCGCAAGGTATTGAGCCAGACCAATCCTTTTATATTAAGAATCATGCTTTAATGATTGGGAAAAGACGAATAGACCTGACAGTTGATCCACCCCCTGATTTAGCAATTGAAATTGATATCACTTCTAAGACTCAACTGAGTGCTTATGAGGCGTTGGGAGTTCCTGAACTGTGGCGATATGAAGAGGGTAAACTGCAAATTAATGTGCTTAGAGATGGGATATATGTTGCCTCAGAAATTAGTCCCACCTTTCCCAATCTACAAATTATTGAAATTTTTTCCCAATTGGTTGAACAGAGCCTAATTATAGGAACAAGTCCCACACTCAGAGCATTTCGCAAGTGGGTTATAGAGCAACTTTCATTGTAGGTTGGGTTGAGGTTACGAAACCCAATGCTAGGCATTGGTTGGGTTTCACTTAGTCGCTCAACCCAACCTACAAATATTCTGATACTTACAGGACTCGCCGCACATCACCACATCTGCCACCGGCAACCACAGGGGGATTGAACCCGAAAAAACGCTATATGTATAAGCTTTGCGTAAGTCCTGACTTAGTCCTATTTTCAGATGAAGGTTTTAACCGCGCAGATGGGCAGCTTTTTCCATCAGCTGTTGTTGCAGATTGGCGGGTACCGGCTTATTGGAGGCAAACTCCATTGAGAAGTTAGCTTGACCGGAAGAAAGCGATCGCAACTGTGCGGAATAACCGAACATTTCCACGAACGGGACTTCAGCACGGATGACGGCGTAATTTTCCATCGTCTCAGAACCCAGCAGTACGCCGCGACGAGACGAGAGATCGCCCTGCACTCGTCCCACAAACTCGTTAGGTGTCTCCACTTCCACGACCATAATCGGTTCGAGGATGACTGGCGTTGCTTTGGCAAAGGCTTGCTTGAGTGCAAGACTAGCCGCAGTTCGGAACGCCATTTCCGAAGAGTCAATCGCGTGGTAGGAACCCGCTTCTAAGATCGCTTTGACACCAACAATCGGATAACCGATGAGATGTCCGCTAGCGATCGCTTCGCGGAAACCTTTCTCGCAAGCGGGGATGAATTCTTTGGGAATCGCACCACCAACCACCCGATTCTCGAACGCAAACGGTTCTTCGCAAGGTTCAATCCGACCGATAACATGAGCATATTGACCGAGACCGCCGCCTTGCTTCTTGAGCCTGTAGTCACAGGTTGCCGACTGGGTAGGTAATGCCTTTTTGTTGCTCCAACTCCATGTAGTCCAACGTAGCGCGATCGCTACCTCCCCGAACTTCGCCAATCTTGTAAATTTTGCCCGTGTAGTACAGAATCCGCTCGCTGAGGGTTGTTTTACCAGAGTCGATGTGAGCAGAAATTCCAATATTTCGGATGCGCGTTCGGGGAATCATAGGACAATGCTCTACCTAAAGAGAGCCATGAAAAGACATCTGCCACTTGTGCAGCAATCTTTATGTTACATAAATACTACAAGAGCGTCAAGGGTATGGAAATTGCAGGTAATCTAGAATATATGGCTACTCACAAGGATTGCTTTTATGAGTCAAACAGTAAATCAAGGGGTACGCTGGACTACCGCAGATTTGGAACTATTGCCAGACAACGGCACGCGCTACGAGATTATTAATGGAGAGTTATTTATGTCTAGATCCCCCCACTTGAACCATCAACGCACTTGTGGCAATATGTACCGAAAGTTACAAGATTGGTCAGAAGAAACTGGACTGGGGGAGGCGTTTATTAATCCGGGCATTATTTTCACGGAAGCTGATAATGTAGAGCCGGATGTGATTTGGATTAGCAAAGAAAAATTAGCTGTTTTAGTAGATGAAGCGGGACATTTGACAGGCGCACCAGAGTTAGTTGTAGAGGTGTTATCTTCTGGAGTGCAAAATGAACGCCGAGATAGAGAAGCTAAACTAAAACTATACTCAGTGCGAGGAGTACAAGAATACTGGATTGTTGATTGGCGCTCCTCAAAAATTGAAGTTTATCGCCGTAGTAACGCTGCTTTGCAATTAATTGTCACGCTGTTTAGCAATGATGAAATAAGTTCGCCTTTGTTGCCTAATTTTAGCTGCTTAGTATCTAATTTTTTTTGATGTAAAAAGTTATGGAGGAAGTTGGAATGAACGCACATCGCGTGGAAACTACTCTAACTGAGGACGGAAGACTAACACTCAACAATCTACCTTTTTGTGCTGGCGATTCTGTAGAGGTGATCGTTGTAGTACGAACTGCACCCTCAGCCAAACAGAATATTTATCCGCTTCGTGGTATGCCTATACGTTATAACAATCCAACCGAACCTGTTGCAGAGGAAGATTGGAGCGCTTCAGGATGATTGTTTTAGACACCCACATTTGGGTTTGGTGGGTTCATGGCGATCGCCAACTTACTGAAGATCATTTGAAATGGTTAAATGAACATGAAGCCGATGGTCTTGGTGTCAGCGTCATTTCATGTTGGGAAGTTGCCAAGTTGGTAGAGTACAACCGACTGATGCTGCCATCTTCAGTTAAGGAGTGGTTTGAGCAAGCTTTGGCGTATCCTGGCATCAGTTTGCTAAACCTGACATGGCAAATTGCCCTCGAATCAACGCAGCTGCCAGGTAGCTTTCACCGCGATCCAGCAGATCAAATAATCGTCGCCACAGCCAGAATCTATGACTGTCCATTGCTGACTGCTGACGAAAAGATTCTCAATTATCCTCATGTGAAAACTTTGAAAAAGAGAAGTTAGCGCGATCGCTTCTTGTCCTTTGTCCCAGATAATATAAGTCAGCGCGATCGCATCCCAACACTGGCAAATCGCATTCTACCCGGTTGCGCTCAAAGACGCGATCGCTTGTGCAAACCAACCAGCAGCACTAATATTTGTTCCTTCACTTAAACGTTCTAGAGTTTGTTCTAGCAGGGAAATTGACAATCCCGCTAAAGTAACAGAAGAGGCACATTGTTGATATTTTCCATCGGCTTGTAAACGAAATGCTAAAACTCGTTTTCCCTTAACATCAATTACCCAATATTCAGGAATGGACAAATCTGCATAAATTTGTTTCTTTTCATCTAAATCAGTTGCTAGTGTAGTATCACCAACTTCACCAACTAAATCGGGAACTCGCCACTGAGATAAGTTAATGCGGCGCAGTTCTCCCTCTTGCCATTGCGGGATACCTTCACTAATGTATAAAACTATATCTGGCGATGCGGCTCGTGTATTTGGCTTTTCCATCAAACAACCACCCAAAGAACTAGCAGTTTGTTCTGAAAAGCGCGTAAACTAAATAAAAAACAGCGAAGAGGTTATTGACGCTGGCGTGATTGATTCCTTCATTTCCCATATCAACAAAAAGGTATTTCCCGTTAAAAAACAGCCTGGTTATCTCTGGGTTAGGATCGTCACGATACCGTAAGTAATCTTCCCACGTTGCGGGTTGCCAGCGAGGGATAAGATTAGCAAGGGCTGGTTGTTGACTTGTCGGAATTGATGCTGTCATGGGTGAAGTTTGCCAGGGAAGTGATAGTGTTATTTTAATTCCACTCGCTAGCGGGAATGCGATCGCCTTCTCAATCCTTGCAAACTCGATCAAAGTATAAAAAAAGCTGACCTGTAATTTTGGTCAGCTCATAAAATTAGATTTAGCTAGAAATCTTAAGTCCAGTAGAGAATGCGTCCTTGAGGAAAGCGCTTAGTAATCTCACCCTCAAAAAAGCGCCGTAGCGTCTTCATCGTGTCAGTGTCATAAACATACTTGGTGCCACCAAACTTGTTACGTTTAACGGTGCGCGTTTCTTCGTCCATGTCCAGCTTTGATTGGGGATACCAAGTTTGCAAAACCTCTTTTGATCCAGGGGTAAAGCGGTGAGAAATCAACTCGAAAGTCAAGTCACAATCAAAATCGAGTGCTTCGCTAATCGAGTCAAACAAACGGGTGTAATGTATCTCCCAATCCTCTATAGGCATAATCGGCGCAATCACTAAACCCACTGGATACCCGCCACCACCAGAAGATCGAGGTAAAGCCAACCGCCGCAAAGCTTGAAGCCGGGAAGCTACCGACGCTGTACCGCCTTCAAACCGACGATACACCGGATCGGCATTTACACTGATTCGACAACGGGTGTGACCATTGTGCGGCAAGTCGAGTAATTCATCCACCGCGTCGAACTTGGAAACCCAACGCAGATGTCCGTTCGTGCGCGTGCCAAAGTAGCGGATACATTCAGCGAGGCTGCCTGTTAAATGCTCGATGCCCAAGGGGTCAGTGTAGCAGCTAACCTCAAAACTTGTGGCATCGCTTTGTCCTTCGTAAGCTGCCAGATTCTCCAATATCTGCGGCAAGTTGGCAAAGACGCGAATCACGGGTGGTCCTGATAAACTACCGGCTAAATAACAGTATTGGCAGTGTGCTGGACAGCCTTCAGCGATGTGAAATTGCCAGTCAGCCGATGGCGGGATGGGGCTGAGTTTGAAGGAACTAGGCGGTGCGGTGACGACGGCGAGGGTACGCTTGGCGATGTTGTAGGTATCGCGATCGCTCTCGCCACGCAAACCAGTGAGGCGGTTTCGCGGCAACTCTTCTACGGGTAAGTTGAGCGACTGGAGGCGAGAAAGTATCTGCTGACCGTAAGGTTCTTCTAAGGCAGCTGGTGTGAATAAAACTCGCTCTGGCATCCACAAACGAGCGGATGGTGCTTCTGGTGATGAAATGTTGTCAGCGATCGCGTGCATACTTTCAAGTTCTCCGTATTTATCAACTTGGAGCTTAAGTAAGGGGTAATCATGATTACCCCTTACCCATGACCTTAATTCTCTAAAACTTGGCGGATGCGCCGTTCCAACAGTTCCAGATCCAGACCGCCTTCATCACGACTAATCCGACGCACAGTTGAGTTAACGTTGCCCAAATCTACCAATAAATCTTGGAGAATTTCTTGCTGTTGACGCGCTTGAGTGACTTCACGCGGTTCTTGTACCAAGTCACGAATGATGGTATCTTCAGCCCGCGAGGCAACGATGGGGTCAGCTTCCCCTTGTAGATGAACGAAGGTTCGCCGCCCCGGTCCGCGCTCTTCCTCGATTGGGATAATTGCTGTCACCTGGTCGGATCGCACGTACTTTCCAAATCCGAGATGGACTAAGACCGCTGACTGTAGTTTCATTTAAAAGAATGCTTATTTTCTCGCTTACTTCTATTTTACACTTTTGCAAAAAGACCTAAGACCTAGAGCTAGAGCGGGTTATACTGCCTTAAGAGTAGTAGTATCCGGTGGCGATCGCGCGATTTTTTGACACGGCTATCATCGGCGCAAAATATCTGTTTACGAAAAATAGTTATCTGTACCTTGACAAAATGCAATTTTTACCATCGGGATTCCCGGCTGGTTGGATGCGATGCTTGACTTGCCTACGGATAGCCTTGTCAAGTCAGATTTAGACCAATTGGTGGCTGAATGCGATCGCTGAGCGAAAGATTCGATTTCCTATGAGATATTATCTGCATAACCCTCTAGGAAATTAGAGAGTGCAAGATGATTAAAAGTTTGTGGCAACCTCCCCGCCTGCGGACTGCTGAAGAGAACGAAAAAGAACGACGCGCTACCTGGCTGGAACTTTTTTATGACTTGGTATTTGTGGCAGCGATCGCGGAAGTCGCGCATAATCTTAACGAACACGTTTCGCTGTTGGGTTTTTTCGGCTACGTGCTGCTGTTTGTGCCGATTTGGTGGTCTTGGGTTGGGGCGACTTTTTACGCAAGTCGGTTCGATACCGACGACTTAGGACACCGACTGCTGACATTACTGCAAATGATCGCGATCGCCGTGCTGGCAGTAAACGTGCATTACGGCTTAGGAAAAACTTCCGACGGCTTCGCCCTTTCCTACGTCACCGTTCGATGTATTTTAATTGCCCAGTATCTGATTGCTGGATACTTTGTGGTGGCAGCACGTAAGTTGACAACTTGGTACGCTACAGGCTTTAGCATCGCCGCCGCCATCTGGCTAATCTCAATTTTTGTACCAATTCCTTGGCGTTTTTGGCTTTGGGGATTAGGTTTTATTATCGACTTTGGCACACCTCTCACCGCCGGAAAGTTGGTTGCCAAGGTGCCGCCGAGCTTTTCACACATCCCAGAACGTTTAGGCTTATTTACGATTATCGTGTTGGGTGAGGCGGTGATTGCCGTAGTTAAAGGCGTTTCTCAGCTGCAATGGGGTTTTGCATCTGCCACTGTGGCTGTGCTAGGGATGATTGTTGCTTTTAGCCTGTGGTGGATCTACTTTGACAGCGTGGATGGTTCACCCCTGCGGGCGATGGGAGTTGGCAACATGAAAATTGGTTTAATCTGGCTCTATTCCCATTTACCCCTCGCCATTGGCATTGCTGCTGCTGGTGTGGGTGTAGAACATATTGTCGTGTCCAGTAAAACGGCAGAAGCATTACCCAGTAACGAACGATGGCTGATCTGCGGCGCTGTAGCGATTTGCTTGACAGCGTTGGCGGCGATTCACCTGATTACCTGTACTTTGGGGACAAGGCGACACCGTAAGATTTTAGCCGCCTATCGCTTGGGTTCTGCGGCTTTTATTCTGGTTATTGCGATCGCGGGTGTCGCTTTGTCACCTTTTGCAGTCGTTGGCTTGGTGGCTTTAGCTTGTGCTGTGCAAGTGGTGGTGGGTTTACTGGCAAGCCCTCAAGTTCAGCCTGAGGCAAACTGCTGACAATATACGACAAAGGTATTAAGCCAGTCTCAGAGTTGGGGAAGCGATCGCTTACTTTTCTCAAAACTGCGTGCGATCGCGATGATTCCAACATCCAACACACCGGATAGTTTCTATTTTCCTCTGTCTAGAGGGATGAAGCCGGAACCGCAGAAGATGATGAAGCTGGCGTTGCAGGCGATCGCTTCCCAATCGATGCCTGGAATATAGGATAGTTCCCATATTTTCCTAAAGGTAAGAATTCTATCGTGAACTGCTGATTTTTTAAAAGTAGTTTTACATCTTCAGGTTTTTTCTTAGAGATTTGGCAGGACTTAGTGTAATAGCAGACATAAATAAATTTCTGTTGTTTCTGCTCAAGTAACGCCTCGCCTAAAGTTTGTAAATCCTGAGGTTCTTTAGCTAGGAAAAATACTTTTTCAGGTAACGGTGCTTGGAGAACTTGAGCAACATATTGATTGGACATGGCGACTACTGTTTCTGGTTGCGATCGCAAAAACTGGATAGCCGGGGAAATTCCTTGGTAAATTTTACTGATATAAGCCGTACCAGAATAGGTGTTTATATAAACCCCGATGATAAAAAGCACCAAGAAAATAACCGTACCTATCTTTTTGATGCTTCCTTTAGTCAGTCTCCGGACTAATTCAAACTCTTTGATGGCGATTAAGCAAATTAGCGGTACCAAAACTAGCAAAAACCGAGATCCCCATTGCTTACCTCCAGCACCAGCCGGAACCATGACAGCAACCGCTACAGTAAATAAGAAACAGATTGCATAGATAACCGTCATTCCCAAGCTTAGTTTTAGCTTTTGTCCTTTGAATAAACTTATTCCCAGATATAAAGCTGCAAATAAGGTAATGGGGAAATAATAAAATAAATCCGAACTCATTTGCTCGAAATTCTTAACCGCCACTAATAATCTATCGACGAGTGAGAATTTCTCTACTATCTGAACCGAATGCATTCCCAGAGGATGCTTGTAAATTAATGTATTTAGTACGAAGAAGATAGCGATTGTAAAAAATGTGCTGACGACAAAGAGTTCTTTTCTTTTAGCTAAAAATTGAATTTTCTTTAATTTTAAAAAAGATGCCGCATAAACCAGGACACTCAAAAGCGCAACGATGCCTAGAATTTCTTCTCTAAACCAAACAGATAAGCCAATGCATATCCCACTTAATACAGCATCCTTTTTAGACAACCCTTCGGTTCCAGGTATTAATAAAGTTGCCATACCCTGAAAACAAAGCGCTACAGCTAGGGTATGTTCCCAATACATCGCACTATAGATAGATAAAGGGGAAGCAAAAATTAGAATAGCCAGCGCGATCGCTGTGCTAAAAGCTTTTAATCTTAAACGTCGGCAAGCAAAATAAAAGCTTACCCATACAGCCCAAGTTGCAATCAGGGGAACTACGTATAATCCTCTATATCCAAAAAGCGCTTGGAAAGGTGCAGTAACCAGAGGAAAAGTAAACGGAAATGTGATATAATACTGACCAAATCTGTTATAAACAAACGGTTCTTGAAACGGATATAATCCATTTTGCCAAAGATTACGAACCCATTGTTCTACAGGTAAGTTTAGGTCAAAGCGAAACTGACCGCTGCTAAATTGCTTAGCTAACAAAGCTTTAAGCCCAGCATCTCCACTAAAAAAGACATCATTTGGGAGTTGCCATTGCAAAAACAGTGAAAACAAAACACCCGCTAAAATAACCAGCAAGGGAAATTTATATTGGTTAATAGCTTTACTATCAGATTCTCTAGGAGTAGAAGTAACATCTCTCCAGGTTTTTGACATATAATTTCTCATTTACTACTTCCTCAAACTACAAACATTAATATTAAAATCAAGATTCACAAGCGGCTCCCATTTGGGGTAGCTAGCCATTCCACACTTTTTAATTTTCAATCTCCTTAATTATGGATTTTAAAAATCAGGTACTTACGTAAAAGCTGGGAGTTCAAGAATTAGGTTCGCTATATTTTAAGCAATTGGACTCAAATTCTACGACCAGGGACGGGCTATCTTTACTCAATCTTTAAATAATTGCTATTTTTCAGCTTAAGTTGTAAAGATTGGGTGAAGTGATGTCTAAACTACACAGAAGCACGGAAATTTGATGAAACCAAGACGGGGCAATATGCCCGCAACCAATAGAACTGAATGAAATCTATGGATTTTAGAGGTAGTTTTTATCGATAACCTTCCGAATAAACCGACAATGGAACTAAACTGCCCTCCTGAAGCATAGGGAGAGAAATTTTGATTCAATGCTTGTGGGCACGCTGACACGATAGCTAGTTTCTCCAGCCGATTCGCTAACGCGATCGCGGGTGTCTGATTATAAATATTTACTATTTCATACCATTAAATCGCTCGGTATTTGGCTAAATTTGCTCAATATAGAAAACGCCAAAGAGGCTTGGTGCAAAATTAGGCGTGGGTTTTGGTTTTATATCGATTTTGGCTACCCGATGAACCCGTGAAACTTATTGCTGGCGCTGAAGAGCGAACTCCCAGAAAAAGCATTTACTGCCAAAATTGAGAAGAGTGACCTACTTTACCCGGAAGTGCTGTGACGACTAAAACTGTTGATGCCATTCTTGAGCGTGCCCTGGCAGGTGGCGATTTGTCACAAGAAGAGGGAGTTGTACTATTAAAGCAAACCGATCCAGATGTCCAGTCAGCGATTCGAGAAACAGCTGACAAGCTGCGACTCAGCCAAGCGGGTGAGACTGTCACCTATGTGATCAATCGCAATATTAACTTCACCAATATCTGCGAACAACACTGTAGTTTCTGTGCCTTTCGCCGGGATGAAGGCGAAGAAGGCGCATTTTGGTTAGAGAGTCCCCAAATTTTGGAAAAAGCCACCGATGGAGTCCGGCGGGGTGCGACGGAGATTTGTATGCAGGGGGGACTGCATCTCCAGGCAAAAATCAACGGTGCTTCTTTGCCTTATTACCTGCGACTGGTGAAGACAATCAAAGAGGAATTTCCCCAACTGCACCTCCACGCCTTCTCCCCCCAGGAAGTACAATTCATTGCCAGGGAAGATGGTCTTAGCTACGAGTCGGTGATTGCGGCGCTGCGAGATGCCGGTGTTGGCTCAATGCCGGGGACGGCGGCGGAAGTTTTGAACGATGAAGTGCGACGAGTCCTTTGTCCGGAAAAGCTGGATACAGCAACTTGGCTGGAAATTGTGGAAACGGCACACAAGTTAGGAATGCCAACAACTAGCACGATGCTTTCGGGTCATATTGAGACGCCAGAACAGCAGATGCAGCATTTAGAAAAGTTGCGATCGCTCCAACAAACCGCGATCGCCCAAGGATATCCTGCCCGGATTAGCGAATTTATCCTGTTACCTTTCGTCGGTCAAGAAGCCCCCAAACCCCTGCGTCGTCGCGTGGGACGAGATCAACCGATTCTGGAAGACGCCCTGTTGCTGACTGCTGTGGCGCGAATTTTTTTAGGAAACTGGATTCCCAACCATCAACCCAGCTGGGTTAAACTCGGTCTTGCAGGTGCGGTGGAAGCTCTGAAAGGGGGCTGCAATGACATCGGCGGCACCTTAATGGAGGAGCATATTACGACAATGGCTGGGGCAGTTGGCGGCACCTGCATGGAAGTGGAAACTTTGCAGGAAGCAATTAGTTCATTAGGGCGTCCTTACCAACAAAGGGATACACTCTACAGAGTGCTAAAGAGGGACACGGTTGCTGTTCTCTCCTGAGCGGGCAGTCAGATTTCGCCCTCCTCAGATCCGGGCGTAAGCGTTGCACAGCATTTGCATCCGAATCAGTCGGTTGTTGCTCAAGATGGCTCGCCCGAATGCTTCGCTCCTACGACTCTTGACTTGGTTTATGCCTCAGAAAAATCAACGTTCCCTTCTGACTGTGGCAGCTGCCGTGTTGCTGATTGCTGGCGGCGCAGTGGCTTACTGGCTGCTGATGCAGCGGAATCTGTTTCAGGGCGATGTCCCGGTGGGTGCCGAGATGGTTCCCCAAGATACCTTACTCGCCGTGTCAGTTTCCACTGATGAAAAGCAATGGCAGCAACTGCGGCAGTATGGCACTCCCGCTAGCCAAGCCGCATTTGGCAAACAACTCGCTGAACTGGAAAAAAATCTCCTCACCGCTAACGGCTACAACTACCAGCAAGATATCAAGCCTTGGGTAGGCAAAGAAGTCACGATCGCTTTTTTGTCACAGCAGCTACCCCAGAATCCCAATGCCGTCCCGGTTGGGCAACAATCGGTGGTGATGGTACTACCGATTGAAAATCCTCTGCAAGCAAAGCAAGCTCTAGAAAAATCCAGAAACCCGACATCTAGCAAGTTAGTTGAACGCAATTACAAAGGCATCAAGATTCGAGAAACCCAAGGCAGTTCCGCCCAGAACTTCTCAACGACGCTGCTGGATCGTTCCTTAATTGTTAGCACCGATCCGAAAGGGACGGAGCGTGTCATTGACGCTTATAAAGGCGGTGCCTCCCTGGCGGATACTCCGGGCTACGCAGAGGCTTTAGGTAAGATTAAAGCGGGAGTGCCATTTGCCAAAGTGTATTTTAATGTGCCTGTAGCGACAGCAATGGCAGCCAATTATTCGGCGCGATCGCTTTCTCCCCAAAATCTCGCCTCCGTTCAACAAAGGCAGGGGGTAGGCGCGACGGTAACTTTGGAACCAGAGGGAATTCTGTTTAAAGGAGTTTCTTGGCTGAAGCCGAATAGCGATACAAAGTACGTGGTGGAAAATAATGCCAAGAGTATGCCTCGGCGTCTCCCTGGCAATACCCTGATAATGACCTCTGGTGGCAATTTGCAGCAGTTGTGGCAAGATTACGTCCAGGGTGCCCAAGCGAATCCGCTGATCCGGGTGAGTCCAGAACAGATGAAAGCGGAGATTCGGTCTAAATTGGGTCAAGATTTAGAGGAAGATTTGCTGCCTTGGATGAAAGGCGAGTTTTCTCTGGCTTTAATTCCCACACCTCAAGGAACTCCCTCGATTTTAGGTGCTGGGGTGGCGTTCCTAGTGCAGACAAGCGATCGCGCTAGAGCTGAAAAATCCCTCAAGCAGCTGGATGAGGTGATGGCACAGCAATATAAGTTTCAGGTACAAGAAACGACTCTCAACGGTCAACCCATCATCAATTGGACATCGCAACTGGGTGGCTTAGCCGCCACTCACGGCTGGTTAGATGGCAATGTCGCTTTCCTGACATTGGGGGCACCTGTTGCTAGTACTATCGTCCCCAAGCCCCAAGCGACTTTAGCGGACAGCGAGTTATTCAAACAAGCGCTTGGGCAGCAGCTCAATCCCAAGAACGGTCTGTTTTTCATTGATGTTGACCGTACCATTAACGCCGGGAATCTGTCGCTCTCGCAAGTCGATCCCAATCAAAAAATCTTTACAAACGCGATGCGCTCTATTGGCGTCACGGGTGGCATCAGTAGCGATCGCAGTAGCCGTTTTGATATCTTCGTCAATATGAAGAAAGTTGGAGAACCCAGTCCTAGCCCCTCTCCTTAAATTTTCCTTTTTTTAACGCTCTCGGTACGCAAAGGTTTACGCTCTCGGTACGCAAAGGAATTATTGGGTTTTGCGTACCTCTGCAATTGCCTTGGCGGGACGAGAGCGTTAAAAAAAATAACAATCAGTTGTCTAAACCTGGGTGATTCTACCAAGCATCAGAGCGACGAGAACCGATAGGATCAAAGTGGCGCTTGTGTGAGCGACTTTGATAACAATTGCTGGAAAGAATACAAGATGAACCTGGTTGCACTCCAGAATGGGTTAGATAATATCTCCTTCGCCGTCCTGTTTGCGACGATGCTGATTTACTGGGTAGGGGCAGCTTTCAATCGCATCCCCTATCTGTGGGCTTTATCGACGGCAGGGATGGCGATCGCAAACCTCTGCATTGCCGCCCTACTGGGCGCACGATGGCTGGACTCCGGCTACTTCCCTTTGAGCAATCTCTATGAATCCCTCTTCTTCCTGGCTTGGGGGATTACGACCATCCATCTGATTGCCGAAAATATGAGCAAGAGCCGTTTGGTAGGCGTCGCCACGGCACCGATTGCGATGGCTATCACCGCTTTTGCTGCCTTGACGTTGCCATCTACCATGCAGTCGGCAGAGCCTTTGGTTCCGGCGCTAAAATCTAATTGGCTGATGATGCACGTCAGCGTCATGATGCTCAGCTATGCAGCGCTGATGGTGGGATCGCTGCTGGCGATCGCTTTCTTAGTGGTGAGTGGCGGTCAGAATGTCGAACTCAGAGGCAGTTCTGTGGGAACTGGCGGATTTCGCAGTAAAAATGGTCTGGCACGCCCCTACCGTCTGCAACGCGCCAGCGATCTCGTGCCTCAGCCACAAGGAGCAACCAGCGAGTCATCTGCTGCCGGAACTCGTGTTTTTGAAAGCAATGGCAGCTCTAAAACAGCCGTTCTCGATTTAGTCACCTCCCAACCTTCCCAAGAAGGGGCGATTTCTGAATTACCAACCCTTTCGCCCCAGCGACTGAGCCTTGCCGAAACTCTAGATAACATCAGCTACCGCATCATTGGACTGGGATTTCCCCTGCTGACGATTGGAATTATTGCTGGTGCCGTCTGGGCAAATGAAGCTTGGGGTTCTTACTGGAGTTGGGACCCTAAAGAAACTTGGGCACTGATTACCTGGCTGGTATTTGCCGCCTATCTCCATGCCCGCATCACCAAAGGCTGGCAAGGAAGACGACCGGCAATTTTGGCAGCGACAGGCTTTGTTGTCGTCTGGATTTGCTATCTTGGGGTCAATTTGCTAGGTAAAGGACTCCACAGCTACGGTTGGTTCTTTTGATCTTTTAGTCAATTCGCGAACGGCTTTTAACAATTAGCCATTAGCAATGACTGATGACCAATCACCAATAACGAATAACTCTTTAAACTATCAATTCAACCGGGGGAGATGGTTGTGGATAATCAGTTCGACTCGCTAGTTAAAGGTGAAGTTCTCTCTGTGGATGAGTCTTCCCAAATTTTAATTGGGCACCGCACGTTCAGAGTCGGTGAATTCGCAGAAGCAATCAGAACGCAATTGGAATATGGTTTAGGTGGATGGACAGAAGAAAAGGATGGCTGGTTTAGCGACCAAGGTATTCCTTGCGAAGTGCTGAAATTCGGCTCTAATGGCTGGCAAAAAGGAAAAGTGAGATTTAGCTTGGAATTTTGCCCGGAAGATCCACAGACGCAGCAGCCCTCAACCATTGAAGACGATGAGCCACAAAAGGCACCGATACCAGCCGCCTTCGATGAGGAAGTGTTAGTTGGAGCCGAGGCACCGTTAATCTATGAGGAAGAGCTAATTCTAATAGAGGTGCCAGAATCGGTTTTGGATGAACTGGAATTAGCACCGGAATCAGCCTTCGATGCCGATGAACTGGAATTAGCACCGGAATTAGCCTTCGATGCCGATGAACTGGATCTCACAGGGGAATCAGCCTTCGATGCCGATGAACTGGAATTAGCACCGGAATCAGCCTTCGGTGCCGATGAACTGGATCTCACAGGGGAATCAGCCTTCGGTGCGGAAGATTTGGAACTGGCACCGGAACCATCCTTCGATGCCGATGAGCTGGATCTCACAGGAATGTCAGCCTTCGGTGCGGAAGATTTGGAACTGGCACCGGAACCATCCTTCGATGCGGACGAACTGGATCTCACAGGAATGTCAGCCTTCGATGCCGATGAACTGGATCTCACAGGAGAATCAGCCTTCGGTGCGGACGAGTTGGATCTCACAGGAGAATCAGCCTTTGGTGCGGACGAGCTGGATCTCACAGGAATATCTGAAAAGGAAGAAAACCCATCAGACTCGCTACTTGATGATGTCTGGCAAGACATGAATGAAGCTAGCTGGCGTAACAATCAGTAGGGAAGCGGAAATTGGGTGAGTATTATCGCTCAAAAGCCAACTGATCAGGACTTACGCAAGATCACCACACCTGGGGCAACCACAGGGGGATTGCCCCTACAAAACACTATATGTATAAGCTTTGCGTAAGTCCTGGAATTACAAAAGAAGCGATCGCACTTCAACCGTTTCAACGCCGATTCGCTTCATCAGCCGTCATTGAAAAGTTTTGTCTTCCTTGATTTTGACATTGCATCCACTGAAAGTTTCATGATGACTAACTGCGATACTTTGAAGATGTAGTTAGGAACACATCTGTTGTTTAGGGAGCCATACTCTTTACCCACCGAGGTGATTGTGATGCATCCGCTTCAGTCCCTTGGCAATGTCGATCTGGATTGGACACCGCATCCAGGTAACTATCTCGATCTGCAAGGGAAAACCTACGCCGTTTTAGAACGAGTTGGAAAGGGATCTTTGTTACCAACAAAATTCAGAATTCAGAGGCGATCGCTGCAAGTCTTTTACAACTCAAATCTCAAAACTCTCCAATTTCTCCCCCACTGTTAAGCGAGTCCCATTGGCAAAGTCCCAACCAGACTGAGGGCGCTTTCCAGCCATCTGTATTTCTCGCAACAGCAACAGTCCATCGCCAGTTTGAACAATCGGGCCAAATCCTTTGGCAATGCTCACGACTTCGCCTGGATGTCCCGAACCAGAGGACAAGGAAGACCAATCCGATAGCGCCTTTAATTCTGGGACTATTTGCCAGTAAGCCGATCCCAGAGGGGCAGTCGCGCTGATTTTGAGAGAATTCCCCCGAAATGTCGCCACACAATCCGGGAAAAATCCCCTGACTTGGTTATGTAATGCGATCGCGCTTTTCGACCAATCAAGACAATAATCTGGCTTTTTAATCAGCGGCGCATAAGTCGCCTGCGATTCATCTTGGGGGATCGGTTCAATTTCCTGGCGTTCCAGCTTCAGGAGGGTTTCCACCAATAAATCTGCCCCCAATTCAGAAAGCTTTTGCGCCAAATCTTGAGCATTGTCCAACAGTCCAATCGGCGTATCAGCTTTTAGCAGCACCGCACCCGTATCCATCCCCGCATCCATCAGCATCGTTGCGATCCCCGTTTCTGTCTCGCCATGATAGAGACACCACTGGATGGGAGCAGCACCCCGATACTTGGGTAAGATCGAGCCGTGTACATTGATGCAACCCAATTTGGGCATATCTAGAATTTGTTGGGACAAAATTTGTCCGTATGCCACCACTACAAAAACATCCGCATCTGTCTGTTGTAGCTGAGCAAGCGTTTCCTCGTCTTTTTTAATCCGCTGCGGTTGCCAAACAGGTAGCTGATGCGCCAAGGCTACTGATTTGACTGGAGAAGGCATCATTTGGTTGCCACGTCCCCGGCGTTTATCCGGCTGCGTAACAACGCCTAAAACTTCAAATTCTGAATTAGCGAGTAACCGTTCTAAGGTAGGGACGGCAAATTGTGGGGTGCCAAAAAATATGACTTTCATTTCCTTGGGGAACGGTAATTGGTAATTCAATACGGTTCGGTTAAAAATAATTGTAGGTTGGGTTGAGGAACGAAACCCAACACTTGCTTATGTTTTGTTGGGTAACGTTACCTCAACCATTCCCTACGCGAACTTTGGTGTTCTTCGCTCTAACCGAACCGTATTGATTGGTAAATTGGTATTTATTGAAAAGCAATTTTTCCATTAGCCATTAGCTAGCAAACTAAAAACTAAGGGTTAATAATCGCAATTTCGATACGGCGGTTTCGTTGTCGGTTGATATCGCTATTATTTTCTACTAAGGGAAAAGTTTCGCCGCAACCAACAACAATCATGTGGTATTTTTTCTCCAAAGCAGTGAATAAATATTGTTCAGCAGCTTGGGCGCGTCGGAACGACAGTTCTCGATTGTCCGTGGCTTCACCAATGTCATCGGTGTGGGCGGCAATTTGAATTGTGGCACCTGGGTAGTTACGTAAATCGGCGATGACATTATCCAAAATCGCGGGTGCCTGTGGCAACAGAACGCTATCGCTGTCTTTAAACAATAAGTCGCTAGGCAGAGTGACTTTCAAGGCATCCGATGGTAAAGAAACCCTAGAAGCGGCAGTAAGTTGATTGGGATTGGGAACGCGATCGCCTTGAAGTTGCTGAGAGATTTCTTGTAGCCGCGCGGCTAGGGGTTCGGTGGAACTCTGGCGACCAATTTGGGTTTCCAGCTTGGTCGTGCGATCGCGCAGTGCCTGTAAATCCGCCTGTAACTGTTGCAGTTCTGCTTGCAGTTGCCGTCTTTGATCCGCACTCAGTTCTACTGGCGGACTGGCACTTGTGACAGGCGACGGCTTAAAAGTAGAGGAGGTTGATGTCTCAGATTTGGCGCGGCGCAGCACTTTCACAACTAGGGGCACATCTGGAGTCAGGTCGGGAAAGACACCTGCCAAGACGAGACCGAACAGCCACGCCAAGCCACTTCCCACCCCCAGCAACAGCAGTCGCCAGAGAAAAACCAGTAAAAACCGCCCAATGCCTGTAGATTGGCGAGGGGAAGTGTTATCGGCAAATGGTGCTTCTTGTTTTGTCACCCGTTTTCCCATTTTTATTCAGACAACAGATTAACACTCGATAATGCGATTCAGCTTTTTTCTTTGTCCGAAGCAATAAAAATGGGCGATCGCATTATCAACTTGCGCCAAGAGACGTTTGGGAATACTTTTGGGATATAACCCTACACTGCCGTTGTGATGTTGTTAGGTAGCCCTCAGCCACTATCTAGGCAAGTATGTAGAAATCAGCCAACCTGCCCTCAAGAAAATTTCTTGCCTTAGATTAATTTTTAATCGCTTTTCGACCGTCTTGTGGAAAAATATCATAGCAAGAGCGATAAGGTGTTTCACCCATCAAGCCGGATTCATAGAGATATGATAAATTTTTTTACATCTTTTGTTTTTTTTGACAGGTTTTGTGGCTATACATATAGATATAGGGACGCTGCACTGTTCCTTGGGCGTTACTCCTCACACAAGAAACGCCGTTTAGCAACCCCACCCCCAATCAATGTTCATCCGCCTCTTCCGCTCAGTATGGTTCTCTAGTCAACCATACCTTCCGCTTATTGCGGCTGCGCTGCTGATGGCTCCTAGCTCATTTGCCTTAGCTGGCACGGCTGCGTCTACAACCGCAGGTCCCTCTACCATGCAATATCCGCAAGCCCGAAAGGAATTATCTGAAGCTGCGCCCGACATGACTCAAGCAGTAGTGCAAATCGACCCCCTCGATAGCCCTCATCCCGTTCCGTGGAATTGGGTAATGACCACTTATGCAGAAGTTACCGCCAACGGCGGCACTGGGCTACGCTATTATCGCAGCCCCTCCTTAGTGTCTCCGGATGGTCAGTACGCTGCTTACAGCCGGATTCAGTTGCAGGTGCAGCCGGAGTTGTACCAATGCCGCATTTCCAGCGTGATGTTTGTGGAAAATTTGAGGACAGGGGATTTACGAACGATCTCGGCGTCTTCTCCTTTGGCTGACAATCCCTTTGTCAGTAACGAAGAAGCGGATATGCCGGGGATCATCGCCATCTTGATCCCCATTTCGTGGTCGGCGAAGGGCGATCGCGTCTTAGCACGGCAATTTGAAGGTTTGTTTAGCACGTCCGATGCTTCTGACTATGCCGTTGTTTGGGATCGTCAGCAGAATCGCACTACGACTCTCTCTCCTAACCGCGATGATTACACCAACGCGGTGTTGTTAGGCTGGAGTCACACTAATCCCGACCAAGTTCTGTTTCGAGCAGGCGAATTGGGCGAGGAAGAGTGGCCTTTGTGGGCTGTTGATTTGAATGGTCAAACCGTAGCCGCAATTGAGGATCAACCCCTCATTTTTGGTCAAACGATTACCCATTCTTGGGCAGGGCCACAGGCTCATTTCTAAAGGCACAAGATAAAGGATGAAGGATGAAAAAGATTGAAGGTGACAGAAAAAGTGCTTTGCTAAGACTGTCAGCCGGAATTTCAAACTTCATCCTTCTTTTTTGTCTGATGAATCTAGCTTAGAACTGCCAATAATTATATATTTATAATTAAATTTTGATTAAATTTAAACGATTTAAACGGGTGTTTTTAACAATTATAGTTAGCCTGAGTTTGCTGCTTTTGGGTTCAGGTATTTTTATTTATTATACATTAAAAAAATCTGCTAATAAACACAATTTATCAAATTATGAGATATATCTCAAAAGTCAATTCAATCAACCCAGTTTTTATCCTTCTAATCAAACTATCTCATCCAGTGTTTATCAACCCGTTAGCGTGTGGACGGGACGTCTGATATTGCTACCCAAAGAGCAGCGACAGCCCAAAAGATCGGTACTTTTTGAAGTTTACAATGCCGATACCGCTCATCAGAATCTAGTAGGAAAGATTGTAAATTTAGAGTGGAGCCGGGACTCAGAAGTGCAAAAATTTGTCCGGGCTGTAACGCAAAATGTCAAATTTATTCAGGCAACTGAGGACAGTAAAAAAACTGGAAATTTGCATCCCGACCGATTAAACAACTGGCAAAATGTTGATCCCTTAGAGTCCCTGGCTGGGGCGAGACCTCAAGATGATGTCATTGTGGAACTCAAAAACCCAAGTGTTGTCACCAGCAACAAAAAAGAACGTCCATCTCTGATGATTGCCCAAGAACCTGTACAAATTACGGGTCGCATTTATGCTTTAGTTACGATTATTAAACGGGAAAAAGCAGACAGCGTTAGCGCAGCATCTCCTTCAGAGGGTCGCTTTGTTGTGCGTCACTTTAATAAAAAATCAAAACAATTCGATGGTCTTTTAGAAACGATTCGCATTCCTCAAGTGCCATCTGATCGCAACGGGATTACTCGGTCAACAAATCGAGGAATTGAAAATTCTCCTCTCAATCCAACAGGCTGGTACATTTATGGGACAAAAGATGCCGAGGGAATGTTTGTCACGCAAGCAATTGAACCCCGCGCCCTGATGCGTCTGCAACCGGATGAAGTGCGGTTAAATCAGAAATCTGCTATTTCCTATATCAAAAAAGAACTTTGGAAAGATACTGAAAGTCAAAAAGGAACCGCCAAGATAGTTTTACTCGATCCAAAAAGTCAACAATTTGACCAGGCGGTATCGAAATGGCGTGAGGGAGATAAAGCAATTGTCCTTCATACATACGGTGGAATTGGGGGTAAAAAACCCGAAGCCGAACCGCTGGGTGTAGTTACGGGACACTTTGCTTATGGAATTGCGACTGTCGTGCGCGATCGCTTCACGAATGAGTTACGCTTTGACATCGAGTACCGACAAGTTTACGCCCATAATCCCGATGGCATTATTGCTGGGACAATGAAATGGTCTACTTACATGGGAGATTTGCAGCGGGGTTGGCTGGGAAATCGACCTGTATCCGATGTGATTGTCAAGCTAGATGCTGTGACGCAAGATTATAATTTTGATGGCATCCAACTGTCACCCATGAAGGAATTTATGCGCCAGTTGGATATCATGATGGCACGCTACCGGATTGGGGATGGAACGGGTAGTTCAGTGGTGACACCCTCCACTTCTTGCGTACAAGATGCTAACCAAGCGCTTTTTGTGACGATTAAGCAGGTAGAGAAACAGGTGGCGTCCAATCCCCGGATTCAAGAGTGGTTGCGGCGTCATCCCACAGACGCCCAAACCTTACGATTTCAGCAACTCGTGAAACTAGGGCGATCGCTTGAAAAGCAATTAGCACCTTTAGGAATTATTCGTTCCGATTGGCAAGAAAACGCTGAGAATTTAGCAGGAACTAGGACAGCGGACGGCACGATTACCACTATCCTTAAGGCAGCAACAACTTGGCGAACTATGTTACCGCGACGGGCGCATGATGAAATTGCCACTATTTTGTTGAAAAATGGTGCCACTTTGTGGGTAATTCGGACTAACCAAGTGGGGGGATTTAATCCAGATATTGTACCTCGTGCCCCTACGGCACTTTTAGGTCATCGCACTCGTTGAATGTTCCTGATTAGTAAGAGATTTTTTTACGAACCGCCAAGAACGCCAAGAGCGCCAAGGAAGAGAAAGAAGAGGATTTTACAATTGATGCCAGGATTGGTATATAGATAGGGTTAATCTGAATGCGATCGCTACTCGTCTTCTTTATTTGTGGGATTGTTAAGGTGCTTCTGCTCAATCTCTTCTAAAGCTTTTCGAGGATCGCGGCGGCGGCGACGATACCAAGTCGCACCCCCAATCAGCATCGCAATTAATAGCAAGGCACCAATTAAGGGCAAGAAATCACCCGTTTTTAGCGCCCGTAAGCCGTAACTACCTAACATTACAAATGGCAACACTCCCGGAATGGTTCCGAGAATAGTTCCTAACAGATAATCCCGAAAGCGAATTGAAGTCAAACCAGCGGCAAAGTTAACTAAGCCGTAAGGAATAACTGGTTGTAGGCGGATGGCAAACATATAGAATAAGCCACCCTGAATCATCTCCGCATCAATCGCTTGCAAGCGTCCAGACAGCTTTTGGGCGACAAATTCACGCCCCACAGTGCGGGTAAAGGCAAAAGCCACCACAGCAGCAATCACGGCGGCAATACTCGTCCAAAGCGTCCCCAACCAAGGGCCAAAAATCGCGCCGCTGGTGAGATTTAGCGCTGTTGAAGGCAAGATTAACAGTGTCGCCACGCTGTAGAAAACGATATAAATAATCGGTGCCCAGATGCCAGCTTTATTCAGCCATGTTTGGAGTTGAGCTGGATCGATGCCTCCCAAAAAATATACTGCGAGTCCCGTCGCTACAATGCAGACGGCAGTAAGTAGAAAAATACCGCTTTTAACGTTCAACAAAAAACTCCTTGGTTTTTATAGCAATCCTAAGTGATTCCTAAAATTCTCTTCTTTCTCTTCCTTGGCGTTCTCGGCGTCTAAAGCGCTAACGCGCATGGCTTCGCTAAGGCGGTTCGTCAAAAAAAATATATTACAAATCAAATAGGATTGCTATAGCCATTAATTATTAGTCCTTAGTCATTACTTCTTCGGATATCACTAAAGACTCTTGACTGCTAACTGCTGACTGCTGACTTCTGAAACCATAAGCTTCACGCACCAAATAAAGTGGGCGTCCTTTGACTTCTTCATAGACACGACCGAGATACTCGCCAATGATCCCCAATGTCACTAGCTGGATGCCCCCCAGAAATAACACCGCCACCATTATGGAAGCATAACCTGGAACATCAATCCCATAAATTAAAGTACGAATTAATAAAAAGGTAGCGTAAACAAATGACACAAAAGATATCGTAACGCCCACGTAACTCCATACTTTCAAAGGGAGAAAACTAAAGGAAGTAATCCCATCTAGGGCAAAGTTCCAAAGACGCCAATAATTCCACGTCGTAGTTCCCTTATAACGTGGGGGACGATCAAATAAAACAGAGGTTTGCTTGAAACCCACCCAAGCAAATAGTCCTTTCATAAATCGGGTTCGTTCTGGCAGTAGCTTGATGGCTTCTACCACACGCCGATCGAGCAACCGAAAGTCTCCGGTATTGCGGGGGATGGGGACGCGACTCATCTTACCAATTATCTGATAGAAAGCGTTGGCTGTAGAGTTTTTCAGCCAACCTTCATCACGCGATCGCCTAGTCGCATAAACGACATCATAGCCTTCGCGCCATTTGTCTACCAGTTCCTTAATTAACTCTGGCGGATCTTGCAAGTCGGCATCAATCGGGACTACGGCAGCACCCACAGCATAGTCGAGTCCGGCACTGAGGGCGACTTCTTTGCCAAAGTTGCGGGACAAGTTGACGACTTTAATCACTGGGTTACGATGATGATGCTCAATTAGACACTCCAGGGTACTGTCCTTACTGCCATCATTGACACAAACAATCTCGTAGGTCGTCTTCATGGTTTCCAGCACCGATAGGAGTCGCTCAAACAAGTAGTCAATATTGTCCTCCTCGTTGTAAAGCGGCACTACCACAGAGAGTTCTACTGGGTCAATATCTAAGGACATAAAAAAACAAAGACAAGCTAATATATGTCAAGTTTCACCTAACTTGACTGCACTTTAACCTAAATTCTAATTTCGTCAATATTATGAGCCGAAGCTTCACAGTTCCTAAGTCATCGCGGCGCTGGTTGTCGCTGGAGATGTTGCTCCTGGGCGCGATCGCGATCGCAGTTTTGTTAAGAATTATCTACCTGGGCAGCCGAGAATTTTGGTACGACGAAGTTTTATCCCTGATCCTCGCCAACGGTCACGCGGTTGACTATCAAGCTCCGGGAGCGCAACCCGTCAACCTGCGCGACTACACAGCTTTATTGAGCCTACCCCCAGGTAATTTGGTAGGAACGCTCAAAGATGTCTACAAAGGTATCCTGGGCGATGTCCATCCACCGCTTTCTTATTTGAGCCTGCACTTCTGGCTACAGCTATTTGGCAATAGCGAAGCTGCCTTACGAAGTCTGGGCGCGTTGCTGAGTGTAGGTGCGATTGGCGGCGCTTACGGATTGGGACGGTTTGTGATGGGACATCGCGGCGGACTGATCTTCGCCGCCTTACTCGGTACAAATCCTTTCTATTTATTCCATTCTTTGAACGCCCGGATGTATGGCCCGCTGATTTTGTGGACGATTCTCAGCACCTGGGCAATGCTACATCTGGTTGAGGCAAAAGGAGCAAGAGAGAGTGTCCGAGCCTCTGAGGGAGAAATTGAACCAGACCCCACGCCATCACCCCATCATCCCAGCAACCGCTCCTTGATTCTCTGGAGCGCTATTCTGATTGTTTCAATCGCCGCTGGACTGCTGACGCAGTATCTTTTTGTCTACTGGGCGATCGCCCTTGGCATCTTTGTCCTCATCTTTGACCGGCGTCGGTGGTGGCAGCAGGGATTGCGTTTGGGGGCGGGTGTGTTGCTGTGGATGCCTTGGTTTATTTGGGGAACTCGGAAACAGGGGCGTCTGGGTGAAGTGGGGAATCAGTTTTCCAAAGGAAATCATTTCGCAGACGTTACCCAAACGTTGAGCAGTCACTTGTTATTGGGAGATTGGGTGGGAGATGTTGTCAAAACTCCAGCGGAAATGGCGATCGCCACTGTGGCAGGCTGCCTGATAATTTTGTTGCTAGTGGGGTGTACCCTTAGCTTGTGGCGGCAAGCAGAGCGTCGCACCTTGCTCATGGCTTTGTCACTGGGAATTCTGCCCCTGTTCATCGCATTTGCGGTGGATATCCTCACCGGCAAGTACACCATTGGCTTTGGCGGCGGCAGGGCACTGATTTTTATTCTGCCCGGATGCTTGCTATTAATCGCTTTATGGCTGGAACGGGCGGCGGGGCGCTGGCGCGGAGTGGCAGCAGTGGGTTTGCTGCTGTTGTATCTGAGCATTAGCATCGGTGACTTCAGCACTAGAAACCGCTTGATGTTCCATCAGATAGCAGATTTGATTCAACAGGAACCCACAACGCCAACTTTAATCGCGATGAACTCCCGCGCTTGGGGTCACATTCTGCGTTTGGCTTATTACCTTCCTCCCACTGCCCCAGTTCAGCTATTAGCACAGCATCCTGCCGACCTTGCGCCTGCTTTAGAAAAAGTTCTGACAAGCGGACAAGCAGCGCAATATCCTCGCATTCTCTGGTTAAACAGCGCCCGTCCTGTGAATAAGGCTCCCAAAACGGAGGCTGAAAAACAGCAAATTCAACAGGAAATCCAGCGAGTTTTGAAATCTCGTTACCAGCTAGCGACAACGCAGCAGCTATCGGGCACAACGATTCTGGATGAGTTTGCAGTCAATGTTTACACGAATCGGAATCTCTAATTTTTGGGCCATTGCCAGTTAAAACGATTCCATTCGTAAATGCCTTGAATCTCATACTCGCTGCCATTCTCAAAGCGGATAATGCAATTGGTATGAGAGCGATCGCCCTCTGTTATCTCGTAAACCCCAACTACTATACAGGGAAACCATTCGCGGCTACAGGGGCCGTTTTCTTGCACCCACTCCCACAGACCATTAGAAACCTCAATGCGATCGCCCACTTTTAGCTTTAACCCTTGCTTGCCCTCCCGCTCATAATACTCAGCCAGATGAACCGGCTGAATGCGATAAAGCCACCCAAAGCCATAGCGATCGCGTAGAAATTGCATCGCTCCAGAATCTTGACTATTCAGCCAGTCATTCAGTAATGTAATTTTCCAAGAGCGATTTTGTCTTTCTTGTTCCTTGACAAATTGCAGTAAAGCTTGGATTTGTTCTGGTGTCAGTTCCTCTAGAGGATTCGCACCATCGGCATTTTCATCACCACTCGCCGGATTCTCCTTTTGGGCACCCAGCAGTTCCTTGACTACAACTTGCAGCAAAATTTGTTTCTGCCTGTCACTTAGAGGACACACAGCCTCCTCACATTGACTAAATGCTGCTTGCAGTGCGGCTTCAATCTCAGATGGGGTCACGATCAATCCCTTCCTTGGAGTAGATCGCCACACAGCAGAGCTATCTCGGTGATTCTGAGTGGTAATGCCCAGACTTAGAGCGCTCATTAAGGGCGATCACCTATTATCGCAGAATTGTCAAGACACCTCGAAGCTCCTGTTTGACTAGATTCGCGGTAAGCTGAGGGGTGAAGTTCCCAAAAAACCTGAAGTCATGGTGCGGTTTATGCGATTTCGAGCCGTGTCTATTTTTTTCATCTCCTGCCTCATCGGAGTCGTGAACTTGCTGTTTACTCCTCCCGCTTTGGCATTGACACAGATTAAACTGTCTGAAATTTCCTACCATGACTGCCCACCTGAGCTAGCAGATGGGGCGGTTATGAGTACCGGCGCTTCCAGAGCCGCTAGTTGCTATATTGTTACTGGCAAAGCCCAAAATGACTCTGGTAAATATGTCTACAACGCCGATATTTTTGGTCGCATTTACGATGCCAATGGCGACTCGGTGATGCAAAACCGAACGCGCCTGGGTTCAATAGAAGAAGTGCCGCCTGGAGTCAGCGATTTTGAACTCAGAATCTCGGTTTCTGCAAATCAACCGACACCATTGCAGCTCAAGCAATTCAAAGCCGCCGGATTTAACGGCACAGTCCGCCGCTAACACCTGATGCAAGGATTTTAGATTATAGATTCGCTCCAAAATCTAAATCTAAAATCCAAGGTATCCTAAAAACCAGGACTGAATTGAATGCTGGAGAACAATCCAGCCAGAATTTGCAGCACAAAAATCGCTAAAATCGGGGAGATATCCAGACCACCCAGCGGCGGAATAATCGAGCGAAAAAGGTTGAGGTAAGGGTCTGTAATTGGACTCAAGGTGGAAGCTATCTGGTTCATCCAGTTGACTGTGGGAAACCAAGTTAAAAGAATCCGCACAATCAATATAAACATATAGATGTTCAGAAAGGTGGAGATCGTATTGATCAGTAATTCAGCTGAAGAATTCATCGGTGTTGAAGGTTCCTTTTTAAAATTGGTGAACGCTAGAAACTTGAAGTTAGTTTAACGGATTTACCGGATTGAAGCTTAGGCATCTTGGTTAAGCGATGTTCCTAGGGAACGACCCCTTTCAGAAATTCGTGCTGTATCTGGGGAAGAGAATCGCTCCCGCTCTATTTCCGCACCCTTTCCATTTACAGTGCCTAGCTGAGTCCGGACTTCATCAATTGCCGCATTTAACTGGGCAATTTTATCCTCTAAGCCTCGCCGTGCAAATTCAATACTCTCTGAATCCTTGAGCTGACGCTTTTTCCCCTTGCTTGGCTTCGCTTCTGACGAGCCAGGATTGAGCAGAGAGGCATCAGTTGTGTCAGTTTCGGACGCGCGTCCAGAAGCAATCAGCGCCCCGACAATTCCACCGACTAGACCGCCAACTATCGTTCCAGCCAGAAATCCGCTGCCAAAACTATCGCGCTGACTCATCTTAAATTACCGTTGTTTTTTTTCTTGTTGCAACTGTTTTCAGGTTAACTTTTAGCTGACCTTGATGCCTACCAGTCTACGGAGTCAGATGTTCAGTTGTCAGTCGTCCTAAGTAAGAAATCTTTGTTCGTCCTTCATCTTTCATGCCTCATCTTTTGAATATCGCCTCAGGTGCCAAACGTGCGATCGCCTGCATCTCCCAATCCCGGTACAATATACCCGTGGCTGTTCAAACCCTCATCAATCATTGCCGTATAGACAATCAAACCCGGATACGCTACAGAAAGCTGTTGCAGGGCGGGTGGCGCTGCTACAACCGAAATAATCCGCGTTAAAGCTGGGTCAACGCCTCGCTGAGTCAGTTCGGCGATCGCCCTCATCATGGTTCCACCCGTCGCTAGCATCGGGTCACAAATTAAAACCCGCGTTTGAGGGTCAAGCCGTTCCGGCAATTTATTCAGATAACAGCTAACTTCCAGGGTTTTCTCATCCCGCACCAAACCGATATGGTAAATGGACGCCAAAGGCAGCAACGTCTGCGCCCCGTCTAATAACCCCAATCCTGCCCGTAAAATCGGCACCACAACCAGCGGCACCTCTGGATTGATAAATGTAGCAGGACATTCAGCCAGTGGCGTCTGTACGGTTGTTTCTATCGTAGGCAACCATTCTCGAATTGCCTCATAAGTCAGCCAGCGTCCCAGTTCCGTCATCGCGCTTTTAAACAACACCGATGGCGTCGCCGCATCACGAGCAACAGCCAGCCAGTGTTTAATCAGTGGATGGGGAGGAACATAGACACGCAGTTGGAGAGTCATAGTTGCTATTTTGATCAGATGCTAGCTCAAAGACCTGACCTATCATAGAACCTCCTGGGATGTCTGGAAACCCAGATTGATTGTGGGTTCGGTTTCTTTGTCGCCAAACCCAATGCCAAAAGCATTTGTCGGGTCACGAAAAGCGCCCAGTTCCAACCAGCTTGGTTTTTTCTATTGAGAATTACTTGCAACAGTATTGACATATATTTTCAACAAGACTATATTTATTTTCAGTGTTCTCCTCTCATTAAGGATCGGCAGGTGGGGCTGGTTAGCAGTAGCAAGCTAGTCCCATTTTTTTTTAGAGGCAAGACGCAAGCCCAGTAAAAGCGCCCTTTAGCTCATGCAGCTTGGTGGGATAAATTCAGCACCAAAGGGATTGAGTTATTGGTTGAGTTGTTGGCAGCGAGGCATTTTTGTGTTAATCCCTTAGGGATTGACATGAGTAAAATTTTCGCTTACTGCTGCCCCATGCCTTCAACTACCGTTAAATCTCCAACTGCACCAACGTTTGATGCCATCGTGATTGGCTCTGGAATTGGCGGACTGGTGACAGCAACCCAACTGGCGGCGAAAGGCGCTAAAGTTCTTGTACTGGAGAGCTACTTAATTCCAGGTGGCAGTGCCGGATACTTTGAGCGGCAGGGGTATCGATTTGACGTTGGGGCGTCGATGATTTTTGGGTTTGGCACTCAGGGCACCACCAACCTGCTCACCCGCGCTCTAGACGCTGTGAATGTCAGCCTGGAAACCATCCCCGACTCCGTCCAGATTCACTACCATCTTCCCGCCGGTTTGGATCTAAAAGTTCATCGCCATTATGAGAAATTTTTGCAAGAACTAACTGCCTACTTCCCCCACGAACGGGAAGGGATTCGTCGCTTCTACGACGAATGCTGGAAAGTTTTCAACTGCCTAAATGCGATGGAATTGCTGTCGTTGGAAGAACCCCGGTATCTGACACGGGTGTTTTTTCAGCATCCCTTCGCCTGTCTCGGCTTGGTGAAGTACCTGCCCCAAAATGCTGGTGATATTGCGAGGCGGTACATCAAAGACCCGCAGCTGCTGAAGTTTATAGACATGGAGTGCTACTGCTGGTCAGTTGTCCCCGCTGACCGGACACCCATGATTAATGCAGGGATGGTATTCTCAGACCGGCACTACGGCGGCATTAACTATCCTAAAGGTGGTGTGGGACAAATCGCGCAAAAACTGGCGGAGGGACTGGAAAAAGCTGGGGGACAGATTCAGTACAAAGCCAAGGTAACGAAAATTATCACCCAAAAGGGTCGAGCGGTAGGCGTCGAGTTGGCAAATGGAAAAGTCTATGGCGCTAAGCGGATTATTTCCAATGCGACGCGCTGGGATACTTTCGAGAAGTTACTGCCAGCGAAAGAGATGCCAGCGGCTGAGAAGAAGTGGCAAAATCGTTATCAAAAATCACCGGGTTTCTTGAGTTTGCACTTGGGAGTTAAGGCAGACGTGCTGCCGATTGGTACGGACTGTCACCACATTTTGCTGGAAGATTGGCAGAAGATGGAAGCGGCGCAAGGCACGATCTTTTTGTCGATTCCTACCTTACTCGATCCAGATTTAGCACCAGAAGGCTATCACATTCTGCACGCATTTACACCTGATTGGATTGAAAATTGGCAGGGACTTTCTTCTAGCGAATATGACCAGAAAAAGGAAGAGACAGCAGGACGAATCATTGAGCGGCTAGAGAAGATTTTTCCTGGTTTAGATGCGGGGTTAGATTATCTGGAAGTAGGGACGCCCCGCACGCATCGGCGCTTTTTAGGTCGTGCAGATGGCACGTATGGCCCAATTCCCAGAAGCAAGTTATTAGGATTATTAGGAATGCCATTTAATCGAACTGCGATTTCAGGACTTTATTGTGTGGGAGACAGTACGTTTCCAGGGCAGGGTTTAAATGCGGTGGCATTTTCGGGGTTTGCTTGTGCCCATCGCGTGGCGGTGGATTTGGGGTTGTAGGGGCTTTATCGAACTGTTCCAGAACGCAGAGTAACAGAGGAACAGAGCGATCGATCCTTTATCAACAGGACTCGCCGCACATCACCACATAGTGTGGGCTTTTCCCAGGGGGATTGAACCCGAAAAAACGCTATATGTATAAGCTTTGCGTAAGTCCTTTATCAAACCGCGAAGGACACAGAGGAAGAGAGGGGAGCGATCGCACTCGGTACAGGTGCCCTTAACACTCGCCTCCTGTATTAGATAAAATCTTGTTTACTTGCCGCAGCCGCTACCATAAAGCATGGGTTTAACTGCGCCTGCTTGACGAATTAACACAATGACGACAGAGCCTAATCCTCCCCAGCCCAATTCACCGCCAGACGCTCAAGATAGTGGCAATGGTAACAGACCTGCTGCAAACAATCCCTCGCAGATGCGATCGCTGACAACGTCTGGACGGAGCCAATACGAGCAACATTTGGCTACCATGCCGCGATCGCTGGCGCTGGCTAAAAAGACTCCCGCTGTTCCGCAGGGAACGCCCATCGTCCTGATAGCGATCGCCTTAGTCATCCTAGGGTTAGCGATTAATAACTTCTGGATCGGGATATCAGGAGCGATCGTGGCTCTGGTAGTATCGCTGCGGATGCTATGGCTTGGCTTGGAACCCGTGCTGGATGAGATGTTGCCGCCAAAACAGCGAGCCATCATCGTCGCCATCGTAGGAACAATTTTATCGCTGATCAGCTTGTTCAAGTTCTCTGGTATCAACCAAAACATCAACAAGTGGTTGAACCAGCAAAAATGGGACGAACTCGGTTCCCTGGCAGAATGGACGGGAGCCGTGGGGCAAATTTTCATTGCCGTCATCGCCGTATACGTGGCGTGGCGACAGTACATTATTTCCAGAGACTTGACAATTCAGCAGAACTCCCTCACGATTCAGCAAAACCTGATTACCCAGCAGCAGACGATCGATACTTATTTTCAGGGCATCTCCGACCTGGTATTAGATGAAGAAGGACTGCTCGAAGATTGGCCTCAAGAGCGATTACTTGCCGAAGGACGCACCGCCGCCATCTTGAGCAGTGTAGACGCCAGCGGGAAAGCGAAAATTCTGCGGTTCTTGTCCAGTTCTAAGTTGCTAACTCCCCTAGAACGCGATCGCCGCTTAGGTCGAGCTATCTTTGATGGAGTAGGAGGCTATGCAGAAGACCGCCTCAACGGCGTGCGCGTCATCGACTTAGGAGTAATGTTGGCGAAGGCAGATTTGTCTGGAACCGACTTGCGCCGCACAGACTTGAGCGAAGCCAATCTTGTCAGTGCTAACTTAAGCGGTTGCGATTTAGTCAAGGCTAATCTCTCTCGCACCATCTTGTATGAAGCTAATCTCGCCGGTGCCGATCTCAAAGCTACCCGCTTGTTCTACGGTTCGGGGGAAACTGCCACCCCTCGCACTCACACTCAACCCCCCTATCCCAGCTACAAAACAGGTGTTTATACGGGGGCTGTGGTGGAAAATGCCGATCTCACCGACGTTGAGGGACTCTCGGAAGAACTGCGCCAATACTGTTGTGCTTGGGGTGGCGAAAAAACTAGAGCCACAATTCCCGGTGGTTGCGAAGGGATTCCTAATAAATTGGAACGATAATTAGTAGCTGTTAGCGATTAGCCATGAGTCCTTTGCTATTGACTAAGGGCGGATAAATAATAACACTTGACCAATGACGGTTAATCGCTAAAAGCTATTAGCTAACGGCTAATTATGAACCCCAAATATTCCTTCATCATTCCCATCTACAACGAAGAGAAAAGCATCGCGGAACTTTATCGGCGGATGAGTGCGGTGATGGAGCGGCTAGATGCCCCAACAGAACTAATTTTAGTCAACGATGGCAGCCGCGATCGCTCTTTACAAATGCTGCGCGAATTCCATGAAAAAGACCCGCGAGTGTGCTATTTAAGCCTTGCCCGCAATTTCGGTCATCAGATTGCTGTCACCGCAGGTCTGAATTTTGTTCGGGGTGAAGCAATTGTTATCCTCGATGCCGACTTACAAGATCCACCAGAATTAATTCCCGATATGGTGGAAAAATGGCAACAAGGCTATCAAGTCGTCTATGCTCAGCGCATCAAACGCCACAAAGAACGCTGGTTCAAGCGCTTCAGTGCCTACGTGTTTTATCGTCTTCTCAAGCGTCTGGCAAATGTAGACATTCCTACCGATACGGGCGATTTTTGTCTGATGGATCGGCAAGTCGTAGACATCCTCAATTCTATGCCAGAGCGCAATCGTTATATCCGGGGACTGCGTTCTTGGGTTGGCTTTCCACAAACCGCCGTGTACTTCGAGCGTCACCCCCGCTTTGCTGGTGAGGTGCAGTACACTTTCAGTAAATCTTTGTCTTTGGCAGTGAATGGATTAGTGTCTTTTTCAAAAGTACCGTTACGGCTATCTACTTATGTCGGCTTATTTGCGGCAGCAGTTGCGGTAGCGATGGCGATATTAGTTCTGTATTGGCGCATTTTTGTCCCTAATTCTCCTTTAACCGGGTTTACCTTAATTCTGGTGGCAATTTTCTTTCTCGGTGCTGTGCAACTGGTAAGTATCGGTATTTTGGGAGAATATGTCGGGCGCATCTATGAAGAAGTCAAAGGCAGACCTTTGTACACTTTAGCGGAAGTCGCTGGTTTTAAAAATGTAGCGAGTCGCAAGTAGAAAGTGAAAGCTTTTTTAACGCTAAGAACGTAAATGTTTTCATAAAATCTGGCAGAGATCCTCTTCAAGTTGAGCTGGCGTTGCCAAGTGCGTTAACACTCGCTCTGTTAAAGGATGTATGCATCATTTGAATTTGAGCATCTCGCAGGTAGTATTGAGCTTGAGTTTCAATTAAGACATGGGTTGTGAATAGATTAAGGTTACTCGTCGTAATCTTTCGCTCAATGATTTTAATGAAGCGTTGCGTGACATACTCCATAATTACGGGTTGTAGTATTAAGTTCCCGTTTCCAGTTTCAACTAGCGATCGCTCTTTCAATTGAAATTGAGTCACCTCGTTTAGGTTTTGCTATCATTGCAACACTAATCAATTGAGTGCGATCGCGATCTTGTAGGTTGGGTTTCCTTGCGTCAACCCAACATCCTCTATTCGCGATCCTAACCAATTCCGTCATCTCAGGGTTATCGCACTTCTATAACTCAGATACAGCTCAATTATTGCCCGCATTTGCAGGGCGATCGCACTTTCACTATTCATTCATCTCCTCACCAGATGACAAAAGATGAGGGTTACAGATGCGATCGCCCTTAGCTCATCCATCAATTAGATACAAAAAAGGAGACTACAATGCCTCTCACCTTTATTCACCAATGGGAGGCGATCGCTGACTCCAGTGTATTCTCGAATTTGATGCAGAAATTCACATGAGTTTAATCTTTGGTTTATAGACGCACTCATAGGTTTAAAGCTACTGCAAACCCTGTATGCTTCATCATCCGGGGCGATTTGAAACCTAGAACAATGCGCTCTTTTGGGATACCTGCGTTTAGCAGTTCATTAGAGATGCCATCTTCCGTACCATCTCGATGAATCCAGATTTTGCCATTGATAATCTCGATATGAATGATACAGCCGTGAACCTGCCGAACTCCTTCCCATCCAACGATCATCAATAGATAGCGATCGGAACCGGAATCAAACACAGTATGTCGTTCGATCTCTCCGTAAGCATAAGGAATTTGCGCGTATTCGGATATTATTTTTTGAATAATCTGCCGATCTTGCTCTAAAGTATCCATTTAACGATAACCTCCACATCAGAATTGAAAACCAACAGACGGACACGATTGTTTTTTAACAAAAGTTCGCCGAGAGGTTCTTCAAACAGTCCGGTGCCAACTTCTTCCGATACTGCTAAATAAAGCTCTCAGTTGGGTTCAACTTGGGCTAGAACATCATGATACACAATATACTGACCGAGAGCTTTGTCCAGATCGCTCATTTCAGATTGAAAGCTTTTTTGGTGTGCCAGCAATTTGTTATTTGGATTATACAATATCTGTGTATGCACTATCACAGAAAGCGATCGCCATTGTTTTATTAGTCAATCAACCAGAGGAGCGATCGCATCTTTTCACCTATTCATCTTTTCACTAGATAACAGGAGATTAGGGTGAAAAACGCGATCGCATTCTTACTTAATTTATGACTACCCTGAAAGCGTTTAAAATAAAATTGTCTGCCCAGTTTCTGCTGAACGACGGGCGGCATCGGCAACTTTGAGGGCGTACAAGCTAGCCTCTGGGGTGACATATAGCGGCGTGCCTTCAATCAAGTGGTCTAAAACCATGCTGGTGTCTTTGGCAAATAAACCCCGACGCCCTCCCACTTCAATCGGTGTTGTCTCATTCTCTTTGACTAGCTTGCCTTCATCTCCATCAAAAATTAATCCCCCCTGTTCTCCGTGAACCTCAAAACTTCGGGATGGTTGCCAAAGATTTTCCCCTTTTCCATAAATCACCTCTGCAACCACGCCGCTGCTAAACTTTAGCTGGGCTGTGCAAAGACAGGATTGGTAGAACGCCCCCTCGCCCCAATACCGCGCTTGACAGCTGACGGTAGCAACGGAACCAAATAAATCTATCAGGCGGTGGATGCGAGAGAGGGCACCGCACAGGGGAAAGCCAAATAGTTCTGGGTGATAAGTCCAGCGTTGGGGTGCGGGGTGCTGGGGATTGATGGTGCTGTAGCGGGCGTAAAAGACTTCTCCGATTGCGGGTAAGGATTGCCGCAGTGCTTGATGCAAACCGCCCAAAATTTCTATATGCTCGACGTGCAGGAGTTGCTTGCGATCGCGTGCGAGTGCGATCGCTGCTTCTGCTTCGGCAACGTCCAAGCATAGGGGATATTCTACAATAACGTGTTTGCCAGCTTCAAGTGCGGCACGCGCGATCGCTCCATGCTGCTGGTTCACCGTGCAGATGACGACCAAATCTACATCCTCACGCCCCACTAACTCTTCCCAAGATGAAACGGCTTGGCAAGAGTAGGTTTGACCAAATTCCTCTGTTCTCGACTGGGTATGTCCGGCAACGGCTACTAGCTGGGTTCTATCTTGGGATTGCAGTGTTTGCGCCCGTAGTTTAGCCGCATATCCGGTTCCCACCAGCCCGACACCTATTGGGAGCTTGCCAGACCACGCAGGATGAGAGACTGATGTTGGCATTATAAAAATGTGTTGTTGCTAACAGTAAAAGATCATCCGGTCATTAGTATTTAAATTTTTCAGTCCATCTGTCTGAATTTAAGGATTAATTGTTGTTATTAATTCTTTCTATAATTACAGCTAATATATTTACCCCGAAGCAGGTATCTGGATGTTCTGAAGGAATTATCAGATGAACATAGTATCACTGCTCTACCATTCCATTGATAAGTATAAGTAATTAGGATTGAATCTTAAAAGTTTATTACGAATACCATTCACACCATCTCTTGATCTCGTGTTGAAGGCTCTGGTTTTTCCCGTAGTATCTAAAGAGGAAGTGAACCTAGTAAGCAAACCTTTACCTGAGCTTAGTCAAGCTGGGAAGGTCGCTCTACTCTGAATTACCCGCCATTCCGACTACTTGAGAGGAACGCTACATGGCTGCTTATAAAGTAAGATTAATTAACGAAGCCGAAGGGCTGGACACCACGATTGAAGTTGAAGGCGACGTCTATATTCTTGACGCCGCAGAAGATCAAGGTCTCGATCTGCCCTACTCCTGTCGCGCTGGTGCTTGTTCAACCTGCGCGGGCAAAGTGATGGAAGGTGATATCGATCAATCTGACCAGTCTTTCCTGGATGACGATCAGATTGAAGCTGGCTATGTCCTGACTTGTGTGGCTTATCCCAAGTCGGATTGCACCATTATGACCCACCAAGAAGAAGAACTGTATTAAGAAAACCAGTTAGCGGTCGGTGGTCAGCGATCGCTCATCAGAAAAAACAACGCACAACTGATACAAGTACAAGACGCGCTATCATCGGCGTCTTTTTTAACCAGCAACTAACTTGTATGGGCGGGTTGCTCGATAGGATTGACTATTTACAGATATCTGGATTAAACCCGCCGCCAAATAACTGACAACTTCTAAGCTTTTTAGCAGGGGCACTCTCAAGCGTCCCTGCTTGATTGTTTTCAGGAGTTGGGCAACGCTTTTGTGTTTTGATCCGGGCCGAAGGTGATGGACTGGTTGAGAGGCTGAATTTGGGCACCGGGATAGTAGAAGTTGAGAATCTGCTGACTTGACCAACCCACTTTAGCTAAATTAAATGCGCCAGTTTGACTCATGCCAACGCCATGCCCCAATCCGCCCCCAATAAAGGCATAACCTTTTAGGGTTTTGTCTGCGCCGTAGATAGGCTGTAGGTAGAAAAGCGTGCTGCGGGGTGCCCGGAAGGCACTGCGGACATCATCTTTGCGGATTTCAACCGCGCCGGTGTCGGTTTGTACTGCCAGTCGGATAATCCGTCCGGAGGGCGATCGCTCTACCACCCGCAATTGCTTAATTGTTTTAAAGCTGGTATGGGGAGTCTTCGTCCGCTTCAGATAAAGCTGCAAATCCTGGTTAATCTGGGCGATACTGCTGGCTTTACTCCAGCGAAACCAATTGCCGCCGGTTTCGTGAAATCCTTGTTTGAGGCTGATGAACCGCTGAAAGTTTTGTTCTTGAGCCAAAGAAAACTGCGACAGGTTCCAAATTGTCCCAGATGAATCCAGCACGGCTTGGAGATACGGGCGATCTGGGCCATTCCAGACATCATTAAAGGGCGCACTGATGCCACCGCTGGTACTCGAATAAAGGGCATCCACCAGTTCATTCTGGTAAGTTAGCACTTGACCTTTGGTCGCCGCGATCGCTTTGTCTGTCGTCGGTACGGTGCCGGTGAGACCCTTGTAAACTTGGCAGTGGGTGTCCGCACACAGTTCGTACCCATCCACGATAAACCGCCGCAAGTTTCGCAGCGCATAAGTCCGAGCAATGATTGCCTGTGCCTCAGCTGCCGCATAGGGGGCACCGCCATCCAGTTCGTGCGGTACGACGCCCCGCAGATAAGTTTCTACGGGTACCTGATTTACCAGAGTGTAAGTGCCGTAGGCGTTCGGTTGCAGCCGCAATGAACCAGCGTAGAGAAAGCTATTTTTCCCATTTTTGCCTTTTGTTACCTGGATCGGGTTTTTGCCAGGGATAATCTCTATCTGGTCGCGATCGTACCGAAAACCATTCACCACGAGGGACGCTTTTGGCACTTTCTGCAAAATTTCCGTCTCCAAAAACGCAGCGCGATCGCCTTGAGCTTGGAGGTTCTGCAACAGCCAGCGTCGCACTAAAGGCGTTTTGTAAACATCGCGTTTTGCCCACACCTGCCAGCGTTCCGGCTGCGCCACCTCAACCTCAATTCCCTTGGCTTGCCACGCTTTAGCACTGTCTTCAGCCGTCTCAAAGCTCCGGTAAATGCCCAGGACAAGCCGTTCCTCTAACGCCGGTGCTGGTAGGGGTTGCATGGTCACTTCTAGCTTGGCACTGGTGGTTTGTAGGGTTTGTTGGCGACCGCCCGTATCAAAGCGCACCATCAAGCGATCGCCCGATGTTGCCTGCAACGTCATTTGGTCGGGTTCGTCACCAAATCGCTGCACAACCCCCACTTTCAGTTCCACATCTTTGCCACTGGGTGCCGGTCCAGACGCCGCTGTGAGTCCAATCAGCCCAAACACCGTCAAAATGGTGCCAGACCAGTGGCTTAACCGTTTTCCCGTCGCACCTGGACGAGTGAATTTCCGACTTTGCGGTTTGGTTTTTACCAAAATCTGCCTCAAGGTGCATCCCTTTTTTTGCATGGACTATCTGAGGATAGAAGATTTTTTTTCAAAGCTGACTTTATATTCAGTTTCAAACTACGCAGCTAGTTGTTCCATCTATTGTGATTGACTCCCGGACGAATGGATCGGGGATGAACCACAATCTTCAGCTTAATTTAAAATGCCTAGTTGCCAAAATGAAGTCATTATGAGTATGATTTAGAAAGGAACAACAGATGGAGACAGCCACTCGTCCTATGGTAAGGGTGCAAGAGATACCCCTGCGAAAGATTCATCGTCCTCTGCCGCGACAAACTGACCAAGCCAAAGTAGCGGCTTTGATGGAATCCATTCAACAAATGGGTCAGCAAGAACCTATCGACGTGCTGGAAGTAGATGGAGAATACTATGGTTTCTCCGGCTGTCATCGATTTGAAGCTTGTCAGCGCCTAGGTCAGGAAACGATTTTTTGCCGCATTCGCCGCGCCCCGCGCTCTGTTCTCAGAATGCATTTAGCTTGAGCATCAAAACCAAGGCTGGTTGAAGCTTTTCAGCTCCACATTTTAGTGGGTGCCGCGAATCAGTATCCGCGATCGCGGTCAGTATTGTCCTCGGCGTGCAAAGATAAGCTACGAAAGCCGTCTGCGTGCTTTTCTATACACTTCCATCTAAAAGGATCAAGGCATAATGAGTAGTATCAATCATCATCAACGTCTCTACCCGACTAGCATTGACATCGCCGCAGAAACTCGCTCTAAAGTAATTGAGCTTCTCAACCAAACTGTAGCAACCACCCTTGACCTAAAAACGCAGGTAAAGCAAGCGCACTGGAATGTCAAAGGGATGGACTTCTACCAGTTACACCAACTTTTTGATGAAATCGCCACTGAGTTGGAAGAATTCACCGATCTGTTTGCCGAAAGAGTCACCGCTCTAGGGGGATTGGCAATGGGAACGGCTCGGATGGCGGTGGCTGCGTCTATATTGCCAGAGTATCCGGTTGATATCATCGACGGCAAAGACCATATTATCGCTTTGGCGGAACGGTTTGCACCTTATGCCAAGTCGCTGCGCCAAAATATTGATGCTTCAGCCGACTTAGGCGATGCCGATACCGCAGACCTTTACACAGAAGTGTCTCGCACGATTGATAAGCGGTTGTGGTTCTTAGAAGCGCATCTGCAAACTGGAACGCTAACCTCTGTTGGCACAAGACAAGCAGTTGTCAGCAAACACTAAGGCTGACAGCAGGGGCGCACAGCTAGTTGTATGCCCCTAAGAGCTTTCAACACAGGACTTACGCAAAGCTTATACATATAGCGTTCTTGTCGGTTCAATCCCCTTGTGGTTGCCCTCAAATGTGGTGATGTGCGGCGAGTCCTACAACAATTAAAGGGCACCTGCGGGGGTTAACTAAAAAAGCAAACGTGGTAAACAAACCAGATTCTGTGCAGCAAGATTTCGCCCACCAGTTGCAGCAACTTATGCAACTGGTGGGGATTTCCAGTTATAAAGCCTTGAGTCGGCAAGCTGGAGTTTCAGAACGACAAGTAAAGCGACTGCGGCTGGGACAAGTTTCGCAGATGCGAGTAGAAACCCTAATCAAGCTCTCCAAAGCGTTGAAAGTGTCAGCAAGCGAGTTACTGACGAGCTTTGGGGATAGGATTCCAGCGCTCTTAGAACAGACAAATCGGGAGCATGAGTTGGCATCTTTACAGCAAGAGTATCAGCGGCTGCGATCGCTCTTAGAACAGCAGCGAGAGACTTTAATGCAAGAATTCCAGATGTCGAGTCTGCAAGTTTTAGAATCTTTTTTATTGTATTGGCCTACCGCCGCCGCCGCAGCTCAGGAGAATCCCCAGATGGAAGCGGTGAAATTGCTGCCATTAGTCCGTCCCGTGCAACAGCTGCTTTCTCAATGGGGAGTAGAAGCGATCGCATCTGTCGGTGCAGAACTCCCTTACGATCCGCAGTTCCATCAACTCATCGCCGGAACTGCTCAACCTGGAGAAACCGTGAAAGTCCGTAATCTCGGCTACCGCCAAGGAGAGAAACTTCTACACCGTGCCAAAGTCAGTGCTATATCCAAAGCCTGAGCCTCTTGAGCTGACTACGCTCAAACCCACGCAATATCAAGCGCTCGACTAATCTCCCCTTTGGCTGATGAATCCCCTGTATAGATTTGTTGCACTGGTAAGAGTGAGTATCGCTGGAAAACACAACAATTATGCGTCCTTTAAACATAGGTTTAACAGAAGAGCAGCGTCAAGGCGTGACCGATTTATTAAATAAGGATCTGTCGGATGCCTACCTGCTATTGATCAAAACCAAAAAGTACCACTGGGATGTCGTCGGTCCTCAGTTCCGCTCCCTGCACCAACTATGGGAAGAACACTATACCGCTTTGACGGAAAGCATTGATGCGATCGCTGAGCGAGTTCGCGCCTTAGGTGGTTATCCCGTAGGAACTGCGGAAGGCTTCCTGAAGTACGCTTCTATCAAAGAAGATCCGGGTAGTCTTCCCAATGCTTTTCACATGGTAGAAAACCTCGTGTCCGATCACGAGCAGGTTATCCGCAATCTGCGCGAACACATCGATCAGTGCGGTGATGACTTCCACGATCAAGGTACCGCTGATTTCCTCACCGGCTTGATGGAACAGCATGAGCAAATGGCTTGGATGTTGCGTTCCTTCATCGAAGGTGAATCTATTCAGCCAGATGGCAGACTCTCAGCAGAAGGTTTGAAAGTTCCCGTCAATATGAAGTAATTCATTCGGAAAAGTAGACACTGAGGAGGTAGATTAAGTTCTACCTCCTCAAATTTTTTTATGCAGCCAGAACTTAGTCGTACTGAAGCAATTAAATTAGCTAAAAAAGTAGCAAATTCACTTCCATCTCCGCCACGAATTTATCACAATGAGAATGGGTGTGTTCAATTATGGCCCGATTACCCTAGTTCGGAAAAGATTTTACCTTTACAAGAGTATCCAAGCGGTACGCCAACTTTCCCGTCTTCATTTAAGGTAAAGCTTCTCACTATTACCTTTGAAGGCGAAGCTGCTAAACAACAGAATGATTCGTTCACTTTAGTTCAAAAATTAAAGAACATAATCTCTCCCCAAAAAAACAATTCCTCCGTTGACTTACTTCTGGGAGGAAAAAACGTAATTTTTTTTTGTAACTGGGAAGGACGGGCAGCAGATTATCAACATACTTGGTGGTTTTATGTTTCTCCAGACCGTCAAGTTAAATTTATTCTTGAGTCAGGAGATAATTTAACTTCCTACTTTGATTATGAGCGGATGCCTTTGCCTTGCTGAAATAAACGATAAAATTAGTAGGACTTTCGTAGCTAGTTGACGCTCAAGAAAGAAAAGCACAATCATAGATTGTGCTTTTCTAGAGCAATCCCATTTGAGTTATGAAATGCCAGCGGTGTCAGCTTCCCGGCTTATCTGAGAAGTCGGGGAGCTTGCCTTTAGGAATCATTTAGGACTGCTATAGCAGGATGTTTCTTTCTTGCCTTATTCGGTCTACACGCGGCAGTTTTACCACTGCTACTACTAAATTTTCAAGTAATTGTTAAGCAGGAGAGAAAGGCTGTAGCCAGCGTCCAATTTCTCGTTTCAACAAATTCAACTCTTTGTATAAGATTTCTTGCTTCACCCATTGACCAACAGCATCAAACGGTGTGAAGTCCTTCCCCGCTTGCCAATTGACATCTTGACCAAGAGGTGTAATATGACTTCCTGGTAGCATTTGCATCGCTACCATCCCCGAAAAGCGCTTTTGCAACAACTCAGATAAGCCAGTTGATTGGTCAAGCGTATCGTTAGAAAATTTAATCAGTAAATTGCGCGGGACACTGTATTTATCAGCGATCAGCTTGTTAGTTTCTATCGGCGAAGGTGTAAACTCGACATTAAAAGCTGGGCTGAAATTAAACTGCTGCACAAATGGGATGGCGTCGCTTGCGGCGTAGTTGTTAAAGGAAATCAGGATATTCCCAGCACGTTCGACCGAAAAAAGACTACCGATGAGCAAATGCAGTTTGCAACCCATGCTGTGTCCAAGTCCGTAGATTGGGAGATATCGCCGCCGCAATAGTGATTTTGTCCGCAATTGTTCTAAGGCGCTATTGAAGCTCAGGAGAACGTTGCCAGCGATCGCGCTATGATCGAGCGTATTCACAAACGGCGTCGCAATCACCGCATACCCTTGATTCCCCAGTTGTTCTAATAACCAGCGATAAGTCAGATGGGGTGCAGCCGCCACAAATGCACCCCCCAGGAAATGCACAACCCCAACGGGATGCTGGGGAATTAACACCCAATTACCGGATATTTCTTTCCAGTCCATGAACAAAGCGCGTTGTTAATACTTCTTCATCTTAAAGCTTGCTTGGCAGAGGTGGGGAGCGTTAGCTTTAATCCAAAATCCAAATCAAAAATCTAAAATTGGTATGACTATCCCAACTCACCTGCCACCCCAATCAGATCCGCCCCTTTCCCCTCGCAAGACCTTGCCAACGATGTACGATCTTCCCAGTGAAGAGGTAGGGGAACCGGGTTTGCCAGACGAATTTCACCTGCACCAGTCGCAAATACTAGAATTAACGTTTCGACCTGCTAACTGGGATGCCGAGCTAGTATTTATTGGCTGTGACCTCAACCTCTATTATGATCTTACTCATCCACTTTGGTATAAACGCCCGGATTGGTTTGCCGCTGTGGGGGTGTCCCGATTATATGAGGGACACGATTTGCGTTTAAGTTATGTTTGCTGGCAAGAAAAGGTAAACCCGTTTGTCGTAGTTGAGTTACTGTCTCCTGGCACAGAAGCAGAAGATTTAGGCGAGAATGAATTTGAGATAGGGAAACCTCCTAGAAAGTGGGAAGTCTACGAACAGCTTTTGCGGGTTCCTTACTATATAGTTTTTAGTCGCTACACAGATGAAGTTCAAGTATTTCGCCTTAGCGGCGGACATTACGAACCTGTAGAAATGACCGAGGGGCGTTTGTTGATTCCGGAGTTAGAGCTAACTTTAGGTTTGTGGCAAGGTAGCTATAAAAATCTCAATCGTCTGTGGTTACGGTGGTTTACAGCTGATGGGGAATTGATTCTCGCACCGAAGGAAGCAGAGGAACAACAACGCCAACGGGCGATTGAGGCGGAAGCACTGGCAGAAGCGGAACGTCAACGAGCAATTGAGGCGGAAGCACTTGCAGAAGTGGAACGCCAACGAGCAGAAGTGGAACGTCAACGAGCAATTGAGGCGGAAACCCTGGTACAAACGGAACGTCAACAGAGAGAACGTTTGTTGCAAAAATTGCAAGAGATGGGGATTGATTTAGATCGGTTGCAGTAAAAGTAGAGCGAGTAGCAGCTAAAAGCAGAATACGCTTGGCGGCGATCGCTCTTTTGTGATCTAGCTATCGTATCTTCATCTTGTCAACCACCCGCATCAAATGCCCCAGTTTTGCAACTGTTTCATCACTAAATCCATGCGTTCGGCATAACCGGAACTAGCCGTTTCTATATTGCCACTCTTCCCATCCATCAAGCCTTCAACTACAACCCCTACAACGTAATTGTGCTGGTTTAATAAGGGACTACCAGAATTGCCAGGGGCTATTGCAACTGTTATCCCTAACCCCCGTTCATCCTTACCACTAACTTTTCCTTTAGCTACTGTCCAGTGACTGCCTGTGCCAGGGTGTCCGATGACGCAGATAGGTGTGCCAGGGGAAATGGAGGCTTTCGACATCGGCAACGGTTGAATATCCTTGGGTACATTACTGACCTCCAGCACTGCTAAATCTAAGGAGTCACGCGCTGCGGTAGTTTTGGCAATTTGGGCGCTTTCCCGACGGCGAAATTGGCTAGAGAGTGGTTGACTATAAAACTCAACCTCAATTTCCCCAGTGCGGTAAGGGATGTATTTATCTGTTACCACATGGCGATTAGTCACAATCCAAGCTTTATCACCCTGTCGCTTTACCACCCATCCCGTGCCCCAAGCAATACCAGCAGGACTTTTGTGAATAATTCGCACGACAGAGCGTTTCAGGGAAACTAAAGGATCTTGTTTTTGACTAGGCAAGTGTTCTGGAAGCAAAAGCAGTTGCGGATTTTGCCGCCACGCCAATAGCCGCTGCGCTTCTTTAAGATTATTTTGTAACCATGTATCGCTTGGTTCTAATGCGATCGCTTGCTTAAACTGCCCAATCGCTGCTTCTAACTTTCCTTGCTGCTGTAGCGTATTACCTAAATTATTGTAAATATAGGCATTCTTAGGGTCGAGTTGGATGGCTTGTCGATAAGCTGTCAGTGCCTCTGAAAATTTACCCTGGTTATTTAGCACCCTACCCAAATTGTTGTAACCAATCGCATTTTTGGGCGCGAGTTGGATAACTTTGCGATAAGCGACAAGCGCCTCGTCGAAATTCTTCTGGTGAATAAGCGCATTTCCTAAATTTCTATAAGTCTTGGTAAATTTAGGCGCGAGTTGAATGGCTTTTTGGTAAGCTGCGATCGCTGCTCTATATTGCTCTAGTTCCATCAGCTCTATGCCTAGATTGTTGTAAGCATAAGCATAATTAGGGTCAAGTTGGATGGCTCTCTGGTAAGCGGCAATTGCCGCGAACCCTTGCTCTTGGTTAGACAGTTTAATACCTAAATCGTTGTAAGCAGATGCGTTGTTAGGGTTGAGTTTAATTGTTGGATTAGCGGCGATCGCGTCTTGCAATTGCTTGTATTCCCTCAGTACCTCAGATAGACTTTTGTTAGCAGAAGTATTGCTAGGGTCAAGTTGGACGGCTTTTTGGTAAGCGACGATCGCTTCTGGGAATTTCCCCTGTTGTTTTAGGGTAAGCTGTTATGCATTTAAATAGGGTATAATGGAAAGCTTAATTAAGTCAAATGAGTGCAGAAATGCCAGCGAAGAATCATCTCAATGCAGAGCAACTAAAGAAACTACACTCAGCCTTAAAAAAGGAAGAGAATGGAGATATTAGAGAAAGAATTCTCATTCTATTATTGCTCAATGACGGAAAAACACAAGCTAAAATTGCCGAATTTCTGGGTTGCTCTTTCAATAAAGTATCATACTGGTGTGTTCATGGAGACCCGGAAAATCTAGAAAGTTTAAAAGATGATCGAATGAAGGGAAACCATAAAAAAGCAACAGATAAATACATAGAAATATTATTAGAAACTATAGATAAAGAACCCCAAGAACTGGGATACGAGTTTGGGCGGTGGACTGCTCAAAGATTAGCAACTTACTTAGAGGAAAGAACCGGAATTAAATTAAGTGGCTCACAGGTACGGAGGATATTAGAGCAAAAAAAGTACGTCTACCTTTGGGCAAAATATAGCTTAGAGGCTCAGAGAAATCCGGAAAAGAGAAAAGCCTTTAAGAAGAAGATAGAAGAATATTTAAAAATAGAGAAAGAAACTCCAGAACGATTACAGGTTTGGTTTTGGGACGTTAGCGTAGCGGTCGCGCGTACCCGCGCGACAAGTGGATTTAGTTTAAGAGTTACCCGAAGAAAGACTTGGTGTAAAAAAGGAAGCCGAAAACAGGTCAGAGGAGACAGAAGGAGAGGAAGAATTACTGCAATGGGAGGACTAAGGTACTCAGACAAGAAAAGATTCGTCGAGTTTCTCGATAAAGGTAATGCTGAAAATTTTTACAACGTCCTAAAAA